>NZ_JBRIQR010000049.1:0-28267 GCF_052983755.1 Enterobacter sp. CFEC122
ATGTTTTACAATCACGCATAAATCCCACACGGCGCTGCACTGTGTAATGGTCAGGGTGAACAACGTGGAGTGCAGCCAGCTCCGCGCTCGCAGGTCGGGGGCAGCCGAAAAAAAGATCCGGCCAAAGTCCTTTGTGGTAGCACTCAGGGAATAGCTTGCGGTAACCGGGGTGAATTTATCGTAAGCATAGCGGGAGGTGAAGATAATAATATTATTATAAATGGCCGCATTGCCCGTGAAAAAGTCTTTTCTTGAAAACTGCGCGAGGAGAAAACCTCTCGGCGTTTTATGCAGTTCCGCAGGAAGTGGAACGGGCGTCGCGAGTTTACCCCAAAAAGCAGTACAGATAATTTTTCCTTTTTCAATAAAACCGATATCGCCGAAATAGAGGTTGTTAAGCTTTATTTGTCTGTAGCTATCAAGGCTGGTTTTATCACACCCCTGCGTCGTTATGCTTTTAAGGCCCAGCGCCACGTTTTGGGACAGGTCTTCGGAATAATGTAAAAGGGTCCGGGATATTTCAAGCTGTTTGGTTTTTTGCTGACCAAGGATAACCGCATTGACCGCATAAAGAGACAGGATGACCAGAAGCGTTGAAACGATCGCAACGGCAATGCGCTTTTTCATTTTCCGGTTATCCTGTCCGCTCCCTGAATTCATAAATCTTAACACAGCCTGGGCAAGGCACAAGCCTGATAGTCACGCCGGGTGAGCAAATGCGGGCGGGTG
The DNA here is from genome assembly GCF_052983755.1 of Enterobacter sp. CFEC122. Taxonomy (NCBI): domain Bacteria; kingdom Pseudomonadati; phylum Pseudomonadota; class Gammaproteobacteria; order Enterobacterales; family Enterobacteriaceae; genus Enterobacter; species Enterobacter sp. CFEC122. The sequence continues at coordinate 730 of NZ_JBRIQR010000049.1, forward strand.
AACTCATACGAAAGCATCAGTTTTTTAAGATAATTCTCAGCTAAGCTATTTTCATTGTTATAAGCAATACCGGGTTAGCACAGGCTCTTCTACCAGAACATCCATGCTTGTTTTTTCTATTAAGGAAAACATCGTGCGCAACGTGATGATCCCTATTCTCAGTGCCCTGTTTCTTTTTCTGATCGGCATACTGATTATTAACTGGCAGTTATGGCAGATGGCGAAAATGAATAACGTTCATACCGCCACGGTAAGCACCCAGAAAATAGAAAGCATTTTGTCGGAAGCCGTCAGTGCGGCCAGCACGGCGAAGCGCGTTGCGGAGCAGGGGTGTACCAGCAGCGGGCAGCTGGCGCTGGGGACAGAAGCTGCGCTAAAACCGCATCTGCGCGCCATCATGATCCAGCAGCAGGGGCAAATCATCTGTACATCCCTTCCGGGGAATGGCGTATTGATTGTTCATCCGGAGACGCTACCTGAAAAAGAATTAATGCTGCTCCCCGGTAATCGACTGGTGAACGGCATCCCGGTACTTGTCTTCCAGATGCCCATCGCGGGCGGGCGCATCATCGTCAGCGTCAGTGATGCGCATTTGCAGGACGTCATCGCGAATGCATCAAACAGCGTTGACCTGGGGTTGGTTGTCGGCGAAAGCATGTTTACGCGCAACGGTGACGTGACCGGATGGAAAGCGGCCTCGTGGACGGGTTCACTTACGGCATCTTCGCAATTCCCCTTTAGTCTGGCCTGGCAACCGCCTGCCTTTTTTAGCCTGACGCGGCTACTGCACCAGGGCTGGAGCCTGATACTGCTGATTCTCGCGCTATCCCTGGCGGTGGGCATTTTGATCCGTCGATACAAGGGAAAAAGCACCACCTTTGAAGACGATTTGCGTAAGGCCATTTTGCAGGGAGAGATCGTGCCTTACTACCAGCCGATCGTGAACGGGGACACCGGCGGGTTATACGGGGTTGAAGTCCTGGCAAGGTGGAAGCATCCAAAGTCTGGGTTTATCCCGCCGGATGTCTTTATTCCGATTGCTGAACGTAGCGGGTTGATTATTCCGCTGACCAAAGGCTTGATGGCGAAAGTGGTCACACAGCTTAAGCCGCTGTTGCCGAAGCTACCGGATGGGTTCCATATCGGGGTGAACATCAGCGCCAGACACATTGATGCCCCTTCTTTCCTTGGTGACTGTCGTCTCTTCGGTAAGGGGTTTCAGGGTAAAGCCGTGAAGCTGGTTCTCGAGGTGACCGAGCGTGAACCGTTGATCGATAATCCTCATCTGGTGGAAAACCTCAACGCGCTGCATAACGCCGGTTTTGTCATTGCACTGGATGATTTTGGTACGGGGTATTCCGGGCTGTCATGTCTTAATGCGCTTGCCATAGATTATATTAAAATTGATAAAAGCTTTGTTAACCGGGTTTCTGAGGAGAAGGACTCAACGATCCTGCTGGACTGCGTTATTGACCTGGCGAAAAAACTCTCATTGCGTATCGTGGCCGAAGGTGTAGAAACGAAAGAGCAGCTGGAGTATCTCAACCGTAATGAAATTACCCTGTTGCAGGGGTATTATTTTGGTAAACCCGTCACCTATATCGATTTTATTAAAGTCATTTTATCTAAGCCCAGGGAGGCCGTGATGCTGTAAAACGTCAGGCGCTGTAAAAAAAATCAGGAATAGAGCGGGTTGCCTGGCGGTGAAACACAAAATAAAGACGAGCTTCTGTTGTATGCTTAAGTGCAATTCATTTTCCTCTTATCCTGAGCTTTGTTACAGTGACAAGAGTTGTCAGCCAGGGATATCAGGCGTGATAAGGTGGAAAAGCTCGTGCATGTGAAAAATACTTTTTACACAACAACCATTACCGTCATCATTGTCTCATTGATCATCTCGCTGGCGCTTGCCGTCCAAATTGCCACGTCCAGACAGCAGTCAATCCAGCAAATTAATACCAGCGTCGCTAATCTTAGCCACACCCTGGATGTTTATACTGAAGGGATCATGCGCCAGAGTGAAATGTTAATTACTACCGTTTCCGACATAATCGAAATTTATGGCATGACCCCGCAGCAGGCGACCAATATTCAGCACATGATCCATAATCAGGATAACCTTCTTACCCAGATTAATAATGTGGTTGTTTACGATGCTCAGGGCGATATCTTCACCGCGCTGCATGAAAGTTTCACGGGGCCACGCAAAGGCTCGGACAGAGAGTTTTTTATCTATCACAAGGAAAATAAAACTCAGCAGGTCTTTATTGGGGAGCCGGTGGTAAGCAGAACCAATGGCAAATGGGTTATCACCCTCAGTCGGCGCCTTGAAACTCAGTCCGGAGCATTTAACGGTGTCGTGGTGGTGACGCTCGGTATTGAAAATTTTCTGGCACTCTACGGGCAGATTAATATCGGCCACTCGGGCGTCATCGGCTTAACGACGCAATCAGGCGTACTGCTGGTCCGTTATCCCTTTAAAAATACCTATATCGGCACGATTGTTTCTGATTCACCGCTCTTCAGGAAATATCTCAAAGTACAAAATACGGGGATAGCCAGCTCCATCTCACGGTTTGATAAAATCGAGCGCATCTATGCCTATGAGAAAAACAGACGCTACGGACTGGTCACCACAGTGGCCGTCAGCATTGATGAAGCTCTTGCACCCTGGCGCAAGCAGGCGATTCAGCTGGCGGTACTCATTTTCGTGTTTACGGCGATACTCATCGTGGCGTCGTACTTCCTGTATTCCGACCTGTCCCGAAAAACACGGGATAACAAAGCGCTGAAGATTATCGCTTCAGAAGATGCGTTGACCGGGCTGTACAACCGCCGCGTCTTTGATGAAAAAATCCTCTCGGAAATTGCTACGTGCGCCGCGCATGACGCGCCGATTTCGGTACTGATCGTGGACGTGGACTACTTCAAAAAATACAACGATAACTATGGTCATCCTGAAGGGGACCGGTGTCTGGCAATGCTCGGAAACAGCCTCAGGGAGAGCCTTACCCGTGATAATCAGCTTGTGGCGCGCTACGGCGGAGAGGAGTTTGCGCTGATATTGCCGGATGCGGATATTCAGGAGGCACTTCGTCTGGCCCAGACGATTATTCGCAATGTGTTCTCGCTGCAAATCGCGCATGCCTTTAGCCCCTTCGGCCGGGTGACGGTAAGCGTCGGAATTTCCACCGCCCGTGCCGTCGACATTGCAGGCAGCCAGCAAAATATCATTATTGCCGCAGACCAGGCGCTCTATCAGGCGAAACGCGCGGGACGTAACCGGTACGCGTTTGTTGGGGTATGAGCAAAAAAAAAGCCCACTCAGGAGTGGGCAAGAAATACTGGAAGCAATGTGAGCAATGTCGTACTGAATACCTGAGTGTTTCTCTCAACTATTCAGTGTTGAGAAAGATAATCTTTCTCAACAAAAGATGCAACCCCACAGTTTCTGTGGCCCGTACATTTTTTTGATGAATAATTCCCCACTCTCTCATTGTGATGCTTATCACAAATTTCCTTTCTGGAATCCTGTGCTATTCTTTTTTGTGTCGTTGATTTAATGACAAAAACCATACAGAGAGGAAAGTTATGGGAATTTTATCCTGGATTATCTTTGGGCTTATTGCGGGTATTCTGGCGAAGTGGATCATGCCGGGCAAAGATGGCGGTGGGTTTATCGTCACCGTAATACTGGGTATTGTCGGCGCGGTAGTCGGCGGCTGGATCAGTACGCTGTTCGGTTTTGGCAAGGTCGATGGCTTTAACTTCGGCAGTTTCGCCGTCGCGGTGATCGGTGCGCTGGTTGTTCTGTTTATCTACAGAAAGATCAAAAGCTAAGGTCTGAAAGCGTTGAAAAAGGCTGCCAGATGGCGGCCTTTTTACGTACTGGCGTTTACCACCAGCCAAGCTGCGTGCCGGCAAACGCCGCGATGGCAAAGATCAGCATAATGACGGTTGTCTTCCGCATTTATGCCCCCGGCGCCGCGTAACCGCCGACAAAAAACCACGCTAAAAATACCACCGCCGTTATAAATATAACGACCGGGAAGAGGATCCCTATTCTCATACCATCACCTGTTTCGGTTTCTGTAACGCCGTAGAGTGTACGGGGTTAATCCATAGTGAGAAAGCGTGATTTGCTTTTTCCTTTCTTATCCTGATACATCGCGACATCCGCAGCGCGTAACGCGCTGTCAGGATCGGTTGCGGCAGGGTCCACTTCGATCACGCCGAAGCTGGCGCCCGGATAAATAATATGAACGCTGCCCAGCCAGTATTCGCCAGCGATGCAGGCGCTGAGGCGCGTTTTGAGCAGCGTAAGCTGCGCGTTATCCCCGTCCTGGTGGGGCTGGCTCAGCGACGCCACCAGAAATTCATCCCCGCCCAGACGACCGATAATATCGTCCTGCTGTTTCTCTTCGGTCAAACGCTTGCCCACTTCTATCAGGAACTGGTCGCCAGCCTCGTGGCCGTAACGATCGTTAATCAGCTTGAAATCATCCAGATCGATGAACGCGATGATGGCGTTACGCTTAAGGTGCCGGGCCAGAGAAAAGAGGGTGGTCAGATCTTCAAAAATGGCGCGACGGTTGGGTAAACCGGTAAGGGCATCCGTATAGGAGTGCGCGATGAGGGCCGCATTGGCTTCGCGAAGCTGGGCGACCAGCGACTCTTTCTGAATGGACTGGGCGATCAGCCCGGCGAAGAGCTTCAGAACCTGTTCGCCGCGCTCGCTCAGCGGCTTTCTGGCCGTGCTGGTGGCACAGAGCGTTCCGTAAAGTGAACCATCCGCAAGATGGACAGGAATACTCATGTAGGTGGTAATGCCAAGTGCTTTCGCAGCTTCGCACTCGGGCCAACGCTCGGGCACGTCATTGCTGAATATCGTGTCACTATCCAGCGCGCGCTTGCACAGCGTCTCATCCCATGGGACGCTCAGCCCCTCCGGGATCGTCATCTGCTTGCTGTTGCGGGCGTAGAGAATGTGCTGTAGCCGCGCTTCGATATCCACCTTCGTCAGGTAGGTCGACTCCATGTCGGTGACAATCTCCAGCATCTCCAGCAGCTGGCGAACGAGGCTTTCAAGGGATTGCTCGGTGGCAAGGGTTTCTGAAACGCGAGCGAGGATAAGATCCGACATGACGTAGAATAACTCCCAGGCAGAAGACGTCTGCATCTGCATGTTATGCTGAATTTTTAGGCTTCAGACATAGTAAAACATGAATACAGAAAATTTAATATATGCAGGGGGCGGGCAGCAGGCGAGAAAAAAGCCCCGTTGTTGAGACCGGGGCAAAGACATCTTGATTACGGAATGATGTTCTCTGGTCATATTGAGAACATGCCACACTATAGTGCTGAAAAGTGCAGTTAAAATGGAGAAATCATGGAGAACGTGGCGATGACCCGTTACCCTTAGACTCTGATGACGTCAAAAGGATCAATGAGATGAGATTTCTGCTTCTGGCGCTGGCGCTTCCCCTGGCCGCCTGCACCGCCAAAACCACGCCACCTGATGCACCGAAACCGCCGCACGTTATCGGTATGGCGAACCCAGCTTCCGTCTACTGTCTGGAGAAAGGCGGGGAACAGGTCCCGGTTCAAAGCCCGCAGGGCGTGCGTACCGAGTGCAAATTACCGGGCGGCGAAGTGATTGATGAATGGACGCTCTATCGTCGCGACCATCCGCAACCCGCCAGGTGACAAAGTAATATTGCCTGCGATACACTTCTCTTTAAGATTATTCTTAGCCAGTTCCTGGCGTTCGTTATCGTGAGAGAAGTATGTTTCAGCTAAAACCGGGCAGCATGGCGATGATCGTTGGCGCCCGCACGGCGTCAGGCCGTCGCAATATTGGTAAATCCGTTGAGCTGTTTGGCCTTTGCCAGCCTGGCCTGCGTTTTGTTAACCCCGTCAACGGCGTGATGACGCAATTACCGGTCACCGCAGATCGCGCGCTTTGGCTGGTGACGGGTGACGTCTACGCCTTTGACAATCAGCATGGCTTTGCGTTTGTCCGCGCCGAACATCTGATGCCGCTCACCCCGGATGAAGCGCCGCAAATTCTGGATGAACTGACGATCGGCTGATCACAGATGGCGCAGCCAGTCGGCTAAGACCAGAGCGTGATTTTGCTCCGTGTTTTTGGCAGCAAAGAGCAGGGTGACGGTCTGCCTGCGCGCCAGCGTCGCCAGACGCGCGCCCTCGTCAGCCTGCTGCGCCAGCTCTTCCCGATAGGCCTGACTGAAGGCGGTGAAATCAATCGTGTCGCTGTGAAAAGCCTTGCGTAATTCATTCGAAGGCGTGAGCGCTTTACACCATTCGTCATACGCGAGATCCGTTTTCTTCAGCCCGCGCGGCCACAGCCTGTCCACCAGTACCCGATAGCCGTCGTCAGGGCTTGCCTGTTCGTATACCCGTTTGCACTGAATCATGATTCCACCCTCCCAATTTAAGGTATTGTGATAATTGCAAAAGATCGGTAGTCTGAGGTTCCTTATGTTATCTGATAATACTCTGGCATAAGGAACCTTTCATGGAACACCTCCCGGTTAAAACAACGCTGCGCATTGCGCTGGTTGGCGATTACAATCCCAATGTTATTGCGCATCAGGCTATCCCGCTGGCCATTGACGACGCCGCTGCAGTGCTTGACCTCACCGCCGATTACGACTGGCTGGCCACGACGGAGCTAACAAGCGCTGAAGATCTGGTGGGCTACGATGCCATCTGGCTGGTTCCTGCCAGCCCCTATAAAAACACGGCGGCCGCTTTTATTGCCGCGCGCTACGCCCGTGAGAACGGCATCCCGTTCCTGGGCACCTGCGGCGGGTTCCAGCATGCGCTGATTGAGTATGCCCGAAACGTGCTGGGCTGGGCTGATGCGGCACACGCTGAGACGGATACCGAAGGCACCATGGTGATTGCGCCGCTGACCTGCTCGCTGGTGGAAAAAACGGATGCCATTGAGCTGCGCAATAATACGCTGATCGCCAAAGCGTACGGCAAGCCCGAAATTGAAGAGGGGTATCACTGTAACTATGGCGTGTCGCCGGCGTTTGCGCAGGCGCTGGAAAGCGGTGATATGCATGTGACGGGCTGGGACGATCAGGGTGAAATTCGTGCCGCGGAGCTGGTGACGCACCCGTTCTTCGTGATCACCTTATTCCAGCATGAACGTGCCGCGCTGGAAGGACGCCCGGTCGTGCTGGTGCAGGCGATGCTGCGCGCAGCGCGCGGGTAAAAAAGGCAGACCCGGTGGTCTGCCTCAGGATTTAACGGGGCGCGATCTCCCGGTCTCGCCCGGCTAACACACCGCAGATAGCCATTATCACAGCGGCTAGCGCACAGCCCAGAAGCGGGATTTGCCAGTCTCCTGCGGTATCGTGAATTTTCCCCATCAGCGGCGGGCCGCAGGCGGCAAGCAGGTAGCCAATCGACTGTGCCATTCCGGAGAGCGCCGCCGCCTGGTGCGCAGAGCTGGCGCGCAGGCCGATGAACGTCAGGCCGAGGATCATTGTTGCCCCTGTGCCAAAGCCAAACATCAGCGTCCACATCACCGCCATTCCGGGCATAAACCATAATCCTGCCGCGCTTATCGCGCACATCAGGGCCACTAAGCCTGCGATCGCTCGCTGATCTTTCAGGCGGTGGAGGATCAGCGGAACGGCGAGTCCCGGCACGGCCGTGGCCAGCTGCAACAGACCGTGCACCGAACCGGCCTGCGCTTCGCTGTAGCCATGGCTCAGCAATATCGCTGGCAGCCAGCCGATGATGACGTAGTAGATCAGCGAGTTAATTCCTAAAAAGAGCGTCACCTGCCAGGCGAGGGCCGAGCGCCAGAGCGCGCGGTTTTGCAGCGCGCCTGCGCCCGTTACCGTTGCGACGTGTTTCTGACGCCACTGCGGCAGCCAGAGCAGCAGTGCGACCAGCGGAAACGCCATCAGCATCAGCAGCGCGCCATGCCAGCCCGCGCTCCCCTGTGCAAGGGGAACGATCATTGCTGAGCCAAACGCCGCCGAGACGCCCATCGTCAGGGAATAGGCGCCGGTGAGCTTCGCCACCTGGCCCGGAAAATCACGCTTAATTAATCCCGGTAACAGCACGTTCCCGAGCGCAATACCGCAGCCGACGATCGCCGTTCCGATGAAAAGCAAAGCGGCGGAAGGCAGCGAGCGAACGGCAATCCCGGCGCAAATGAGCAGCAGGGCGATAAACAGGCTGCGCTCCATGCCGATACGCCGGGCAACGCCTGCGGCGAGCGGCGAGACAAGGGCGAAAGCCAGCAGAGGCAGGGTGGTCAGCAGACCGGTTTGCGCCGTGCTTAAGCCATAATCAAGACGAATGGTATCGAGCAGCGGCGCTGCGCCAGTAAAGGTGACGCGAAGCGTGGTGGCAATCATCAGGATGCCTGCAATCAACAGCGCGCCGTGTTTTCCTGAGGTGCGAATAGCAGTAGTCATTATGTTCTCATACGTTCAAGCGAGCGCACACAATACCGATTTTCTCAGCGGTTGAAATCAGGCTAAAATGACAGTTTATCGCTCATATCGGACAAACTGATGATTGGTCTGGGACTGGAAGGCTACGATCCGGATAGCCAGTACGATGCAGCCGTCGCATTTCGCATTCAGGTAGTGGCGGAGGAACAATATATTCCGCTTCATCATCACCGTAAGGGGCAGCTGATTCTGGCCCTCGGCGGCGCAATCACCTGTGAAGTGGAAAATGCCATGCTGATGGTGCCGCCTCAGTATGCCGTCTGGATCCCTGGCCAGATGCCGCACAGCAACAGGGCCACGCCGGGCGCGCAGCTCTGCTTTTTGTTCATTGAGCCGGGGACTGCCAGCCTGCCCGAGCGCTGCTGTACCCTGAAAATTTCCCCCCTGGTGCGGGAGCTGATTTTATCGCTCGCGGAAAAATCACGTGAACAGCTGCAGCTCGCGGCCACCTCGCGTCTGGTGGACGTCCTGTTTGACGAGCTGCCGCTCCAGCGTCAGGAGCATCTGCAGCTGCCCGTGTCGCCCCATCCCAAAATCCGGCTGATGAGCGAGAAGATGGCGGAAGAGCCCGCCGCCTGGCAGACGCTGGCGCAGTGGGCGAGCCACTTCGCCATGAGCGAACGCAATCTGGCGCGGCTGGTAGTGAAGGAGACCGGTCTGAGCTTCCGCCGCTGGCGTCACCAGCTGCAGCTGATTGTGGCGTTACAGCATTTAATAAGCGGCAAATCGGTGCAGCAGGTGGCCCAGTCACTGGGCTATGACTCGACCACCGCGTTTATCACCATGTTCAGGAAGGGACTGGGCCAGACGCCGGCGCGTTATATGGCCAGCCTGACTACGACTTCCCAATAAACAGCGAGACAAGGCCTGCCGCAATCAGCGGGCCGACCGGCACGCCGCGAAAGAGCGCCACGCCCAGCACGGTGCCCACCAGCAGGCCCGCCACCAGCGAGGGCTGGCTGCTCATCAGCGTGACGCCGCGTCCGCCCAGCCATGACACAAAAATCCCCACCGCGATCGCCACCAGCGATTTCCAGTTTACAAACGAGTGCAGCAGCGTGGAGGCGGGAAGCGTGCCGCTGGCGATGGGCGCCATTACCCCTATGGTTAAGATGATGATCCCGATGGTGAGGCCTTGTTTTTCTATCCACGGGAAAAAGGTATTTAACGGAGTCACGCGCACAATAATCAGCACCAGAATCGAGATGGCAACGGTGGTGTTATGGCTGATAAAGCCGAGCGCGGCGAGTGCCAGAAGAATGAGCAGAGTAGGGTCAAACATAGGGAATCCTTGCCAGAATAATGGTCCTGTTTACTGTACGCGCAAACGCGGCAGAGAACAGTGTTAAAAAGATTTTATCGTTGTCATAACCTTGTCATTTACGCGGATTAAAACGAAAGCAGATATCGCAAAAGGGTCGCCATCATGAACGATCACATGTTTGTGGAAACGCTGATTATCTCCTCATCGTTTTTCGCTATTGCCGTTATTCTTGTTGCCTCCGTGCTGTTCCTGGAAAGAAAAGGCTGACAGGGGCGTCAGCCATCGCAGTTACGCTTTATGGAAGGTGACAAGCTCAGGACGGGCGATGCGCAGGTAATCCTGGGTATCCATAATCACGGATTTCTCCAGCAGGCCGGCGTTAAACGCGATTTCGTCAAAGCGCTCGAACAGCAGCGGGTCGGCAACCAGCGCCAGGTCAGGATGGAAGCTAAAGGGCGGGATAGCGCCGAAAACGCAGGCGGTCAGGGCATCGACTTCGGCAGGGCTGGCGAGGGAGGCCTTTAGCCCGCCAAAATGGCTGGCAAGCTGGCTCAGGTCAGCCTGCAGGTCGGCGGCGAGGATCGCCAGAACATGTTTCTTTACGCCGTTTCCCTTCACCTTGCAGACCAGGGCTTTGGCGCCTTGCCGCAGGTCGGTTCCGCGAATTTCACTTACCGCTTCACATTTCCCGACCGCCTCGTGCTCCATGACGCGAAAACGCGCGCCCTGCTCGGTGAGTAAGGTAATGAGCTGCTGGTGGGTTCCTGTTCCAATAACGTCGTCAGTCATAACGATTTTCCCGGTGATAATCCAGTATGCAGGGGTCTACATTAGCACGGGATGAACGGGGTCGAAAGAAAACAGCCAGCGGGTTCGCTGGCTGTGGGATTATGCGTTGCTGGTAGCAGACTGCTTGTGGAACAATTCGATAATTTTTATTTTATTGTATTATAAGGTTAATTTTTCTTCCCCAAATCATCCCCAAAACATATCCCCAAAACTCATATAACTCCAGCTTATCATTTGGCACTTTCTAAAAGTTATCCATCTCGCTAAATCACAAGTTTGTTCCATTCCAGACCACGATCATCTCCATACATTGTGCTCATCGCTTCAGTTTTATGACCAAGCAAAGTTTTGACATCAATGCCCTGTGCTTTATAGGTTCTAGATGAAAGTGATCGCTGCTCATGAAATGGGGGCAGGGCAATACAATCCTTTGGCCAGTCAATATTTGCTTTATCTCTCGCTTCTTTGAAATACTTAGATATTGTTTTTTCAGGAACGTGAGAACCAGCTTTACCATAAGCATGATGTTTCACATGGTGTATCAGGTATGGACTCACAACTGGGTCTCGACACTTACTTACTACTTCTGCAAGCGTCATGCCAATAGCATCACACCGTAAATTTAAAGGAATAGCTAACTTCATTCCTGTTTTACTTTGAGTTATATGAAGATGATTATCCCATATATCACTAAACTTCATCGCCACTATGTCACCAATACGTTGACCCGTCACCAAAGCCAATAGCATGGAATTCTGAGCGCATGGTGGCAATGTTCCCGCGCTTTCATAGATTAGCTTCCATTGTTCGATACTGAGCCTGCTTCGCTTGACCTTTGCTATCGGATTTTTAACTGCTAAAGCAGGATTGTAGCCGGGTTCAACCTCCCCAGCATGTTGAGCCTCTTTAAATACGTCGTTAAGTACGCTCCTAATCAGCTGACCCATTCGATGTTTACCTTCAGACTTATATTCATCAATAATTTTTGCGATTAACTTCGTGTCAACATCTTTTAGGCGAACGTTAGGAGCTCTGTCAGCCAGAACTTGAGCACATAACCTCCTAGATTTTACGGTCGGTTTTTTTATTTCTCCGTCACGCATCCTTTCCATCTGAATATCTACGTACCTTTTAATCCAATCTGCAACACGAATTCCCGGTTCTTTCTTTTCGGTACTCTTCATGGCCATATCAATCAGTGCGAAAGATTGACGAGTTTCCTGCTCAGAGGTTATCCGATTCAGCTCAGTTGCAGCGGCCTTTGCTGCCTCTTCATCGGTTCCGAAACCTATAAACGTTCCAGTGACAGGATGGCGATATTGCCAGTAAATTTTTGATGTACGTTTATCCAACTTGCAATAAAGGTTGGGTATTTTAACGTTATGCTTTCTGGGGCGAGCTGCCATTTATTGCTTTCTCCACTAACTGGCGAGCCTTGTCTGATAACGATGATGAAATATCCACATTGCCTACCATGCCAATAAAACGAGCGTCCTCATCAATAACCCAGCGTCGACCTTGCTTTAAAGCTGGTGGGAAAGTTTGCTTGGTCTTGGCTATTTTGTTTAGTGCTGAGTTGCTTAATGGATATTTGAACCCATTAGGACCCGACGCCCACTCATGTAGTGTTACTAACTGCCCCATACGTTGCTCTCCACTTAACCGGCTGCACCCGGCTATCTCTTATAGAAAATGCATGATGAGCAACCACCACGGAGCCCATCATTGCAGGTACGACATCTTTTTGTTTCGGTGTAATAAAGCTGGTGGACCATTTCCTTCGGCATGAGAACCGGCATCGGCACGCGGATAACCAGCTTTTTGAGCCTGTCGATTTCCCCGGCCAGTTCCAGCAGGCGGGAGCGACAATCTTCCGCCTCATCGCGCCACCATGCGACATCAGCCTTAAGGCGGCGCAAGCGCCGCTGCTTTAGTTTGCTCACCATGGTAGCCACCCCATACCCTGAAGTGCGCCGATGACCAGCAGCACGAACATTACTGCGACGAATGGGTTAGGCATCAGTCATCATCCTCATCATCATCTTCCTGTGACATCAGGAGAGGATTCATTCGACGGCCTACTTGGTTAGCGTAGCCGCGGCGACCTAGGTTGTGCAGCACTCCGTAGATTTCGAACATTTCGGTTCGCTCGTCACCAATATCAAGCTCACTGGCCAACTTATGGCATTCACTGGCCAGTTCCGATAATTTCTGGAGGAGTTCTGATTTATTCACAGCTTCACCTCCTGCTGTGGTGCTGCTGAGCCATGACCCAGGCCTTCATCTGTGAATGAAATAATCACTTTTGTCGGATCAGCACACTGCGGAGATTCTCCATTCCGGAAAACAACGAAACTGCTTCCGTAGAGTTCAGCCAGTTTCTCAGCTTTGGCTTGCCAATCAGGAATCACCGGAGAGTTGCCAGCGAAAACATCGGCGCGAACATAGAGAGTGTCGTCCTCGTGCTGATTGTCGCTGCACCACGTTAATTCGCTGAACTCGCCGTTCTCTGGCCATACTCCGGCAGTCTGAAGCCAGATATGCTCTGGCGCTTCCTTGCATGGCGTATTGACTGGAATATTTTCCGGAATATTTTGTTGTTGGTTTTGTGGTTGTTCGGCACCCTGAAGCATGGCGGCGCGATGATTATCTAGGCTAACGAACTCTTCGACCTCGAACCCGAATCCGATAGCATCAACAGCCTCTTCAGCATCGCGGGTGCACTTGTATAGCCGGCCATCTTCGTACTTGATTAAGTACAGGTCGGCTACTGGTTTAATGGTCATGATTTACCTCCCTGAAGCATGGCAGCGCGGCATGCGTTAAAACCGCGAACCCATGCTTCATCAACTTCCGTAATGTCATATTTGACGAATGCCGGGCAATCTTCAGCAGTAACCTCATCAGGCACAGATACAGGCGCTGGCGGGGCGGTGTAGAGCGGCTCAACGCCTGAGCAGTTGGGCTTGTAATCATTTAAAATCCAGTAACCGCAATCAGTTGGTGTTTCCTGAAAATGTCTCCACGCCACAGGCTCCGCTTCGAGCGATGCCAGCGCGATACGCGCCAGCTCATTCAGGATTGCCACATCAGCGTGACCGAGTGTGTAACCGGCCTTTAAATCTGAAATAGCATGCACTTGCTGTTTGGTAATAGTCCTCATGGGTTAGTCCTTCTTCGCTTCGGCTTTACGTTCAACTTCACGAATGGAGAAAGAGAAGTCATTCAGCAGGATGACGGCAGCCATAATGTTGCTATGGAGTTGCTCCTCAATGCGGTTCAGCATGATGCGCTGATCGGGATGCATTTCTTCAAACTTCGCGCGCTCAATCTGCCAGAGGTTGGCCGCCTCTAAAGTTTTGTTAGTAGCCATGATCACTCTCCTTTACCGGCTGCGGCTGCCGATTCGTCGTATGCGCGCTTGGAAGCATTAAGAATCGCCGCTAAGGGCGTGTAAGCACCTCCTCCTGTGATCGTGTTGTGAATTCCAGCCATTGCTTCACGGAGCTTGCTGTGGCTATCCTCCAGCTCAGCGACGCGAGCTAATAGCTTACTGATGCGCTCCTTGCTCATATCGATAACCTTGTCTTTGTCCTGCCGGAGGGTGTCTATCTGCTTGTCTTTGGCTTCCAGCTCATCCAGCAGCGCAAGAAAGGTAGCGGGGTTAGCAGCGGCGATATATCTCAATACGTTTTCAGACTGTTTCACTCCCCCTGTGGCTTTATTCAGACAGTAGATAGCCTCTGCTCCGCCAACTGTGATATATCCTCGCCCGGGGGCGCTTAGGTCTATTGTGTAGACGTACTGCCAGTCATTTTTTCCGACTGCCTTAGCAGCTTCACGTAATGCGCGTTTGTCGATGTTGCTCATTGGGCGGCCTCCTGGCATTCGGTCATAATTTCAAGTCCAATTTTCTTGGCCAGCGCATGTTCAGCAACTGCTCCATCAGATTTTTCCCAGCCACGCAGCATGAAAACAGCATCAGCGCAGCGGATCATTGCGCAGCAGATATCCATATATTCGCGTTGCTCCAGGCCATCAGGTAAAACGGCAGGATTGAGTACAACATTCCCATCAAGACTTAACTTCAGAGCAAACGCCTTAAATGCAGGACGGTTGAAATCCTTGTATCCTGTCATTGGGCCAGCGATGTAAATTTTTCTGCTCATGACTGCACTCCTTTGCGAAGCTGGGCGGCGAACTCGGGAGCTTTGCGGCATTTGATTCTTTCAATGGCATGGGTGTATCCATCCTGATAGCATTCCTCACCACGCTCTACATATGGGCTCCCAAGGCTGTCGGCAAACATCTCCACACCCTGAGCTCGCACTTCAGCCAGGAAAGCGTCATTGTCCGGGGTTTTGAAATTAACGAGACGCCCCATCACTTCCTGCGCGCGCTGAGTTGAACCGAAGAAATCATCATCCCGCATGAAAGTAATGTTGGAGATTTCATCCTTCAGCCCCGCATTCTCCGCAGCCAGCTTCTCAACCTGCATCTGCAGGTTATCGATAGTCGCATCAGCAGCACGGAACTCGCGCTGAGACTCCGCAAGCTTCTGCTCTAAATCAGAGAACTTACGCACCAGGTATTCAGCAAGCGTTTCGCCAACAATCAGATCAGAAGGAAGGCATTTACCATTAAGAAGACCGTTCATTTCTTTCAGAGTTAATTTCATTTCTGCTCTCCAGTGCGTTGAGCTGCGATAGCTTTGTGCTCGTCGATAATTTCCACGACTTCTGCATGGACCAATCCTTCGAGAGAGATAACACCTGTGTCGCTTATTCCAGCCAGGCTTATCAGCTCTACAAGGCGACGCGCTTTCTTAACGCTAATTTCGGGCGCTATAACGCTTCGGGTAACTTTCTTCTTTCCCTTTGCGGCGGCGGAAGCTTTATCCTTCTGAAGAACCTCACCGGCCTTTTCGCCGAACTCTTTTACGCGGTCAACGGCCACATCTACGGACACGGTCCCGGACTTAACTTCTTTCTGAACGTCGTGGTTAGCCGTGCTGAGTAGCAGGAGCTTTTCGACAGTAGGAACAGACTTGTTGACCAGTTTTGCGATCTCGCTGGTGGTCTGATTGAAGGCGTTATGCAGCTCCTGAATAACTGCAGCCTGCTCCATATCGGAGAGTGGCAGTTGGTTGTTGCTGGTCATGATGCGAGCCAGGCGCTGAACATCGTTACCGTTGAACGGCATGATGTGTATGCGGTCTACTGGCTTTCCAGCTTCAGCACAGCGCGCATAGCAGCGGCGACGGCGGTGACCTTCAACAACCCACACACCACCTTCATCACGGGCGATAACTTCCAGCGGTGGAACTGATCCGCCGTTCATCAGATAGTTGAACAGGTCATCATCTGCCTGGCGGGTGCGCTCGTCGTCTTCACGCTTGTTGAAACCTTCACGAACGTGAATATCGCAAAGAGCGATAAACATCCCGGTATCGGTGCGCTTAATTACACCGGCCTTGGTCATTTGCTTGAATGAATTAGCCATCAGAGAGAAACCTCGTTATTCAGGGAAATGACGACAGGAGTGAGCTCACGCAGTTCTCTCTGAGCTTCCAGCAGGTGCATGTTGGTAGGCGTTTTGGTGTGGCGCCCTTCGATGCGGTCGCACTCTTTGGCCCAGTTGGTGACATCCTCACGCAAGGTTGCATTCTGCTCAGCCAGTCCCTTACGCTGCGCCAACGCTTCACAGAGCGCCACGCTGGTAACATCAAGGCGTGTAGCCAGTTCGTTAACCATCCAGCCGTAAGCGGCTGGAAGGAGAGGGGCGGCCTTACGAGCTGCGTCGATAAGCTGCTCTCTGGTCATGCGTGGTTGTAACTCGGTGACGTTCTGTGTGTTCGTCATGGATAGTTTCTCCGTGTTATAAGCGCTCTGCACAGCGCGGAATTCTTGGTCTAAAAACTTAAAAGAGGCCGCATTGGTCTTTGGGGGATGTGCGTTTTCTCCGGGTAACTTCAGCTTTTGAAACCTGTTTATCTGCCCAGGCTTTCGCATGCCTCATCACATCATCAAAAATCGCGCCTTTCTTACTGGCTTGTGACATGCGCTTATATAAATCAAGTGCTTGCCACGCCCCCCCCCCTGAGCCACCGAAGAGGAAAAGCCTTGCTTAATCAGCTGTTCCCTCACGTTTTTCTCTATAAATTCGAGGTGGTTCATCGTTCCTCCAGTGGAAATATCCGCTGAATTTTGGTTGCACGAATCCCTCGCCAGTTGGCGACAAAAAAAAAGGGTTTCGTTTTAGTAAGCACCCAACCAGGGCACTTAGTGAAACGGGCGGCTGCCACCGCCAGTTAGCTTCTCCACAATTGGGAGCGCGTTCTCCTGAGGTTGATTTAACGACTGAGGCCTCTCAAGGAACCGGCTGAACGCGCTTTCAGTTGTGTAAAAGGGGCGGTCGACATTAAGGACATTCACAACTGCCGACCGCCAAGACTACACACAGCATCTGGTACAGTTACTACGGTTTACCACGGTCCTAACGTGATTCGTTTGTGGTGGCTGGTGCTGAACTCCAGCTCAGTGGCGCGGTGTTTCAATATCGTAACCGCCCGTTCCATCCGCGTTCGATCAGTCCATATGCTCGCTTAGAACGTTTCGCCTGCTTATCTTTTCTCAACCGTTTGGCGGTCAGCCCCGCCATTCACCACAACTGGAAGCGCACTCCGTTCGTTTACTTACCTGTCATCCACAACCGATAGTTAATGGAATGCGCTTTCATGTTGTGTGCCGGGATTCCACCGGCTCCCATCTGTTTTTTAAGCCACTCAGATATCGTCTGGGCTGTCACCTGATCGCCACGCTGGTGAAACGTCTCTGGCTGTCGTACACAACTGGCTTGCACATTCCGGCTACCCGCTGGATCGGGATACTGCCTAAGGAATCCCCGGACCGCTGCGGCACATGTGCCATATGCCGTACTGCAACTACCGATGGTCTTAAACATCATCACCCCGGCGCATAATGAGTATCACCAATAGTAATTAAATGGTCAACACCTGCAGTGATAAAAATATCACGCTTAGTGTTAACTTTATGATTAGTAAGATGAAAAAATATGCAAAAAAAAAGGAGCCGATTGGCTCCTTATTCGAAGATGGTTTCAGGCCATTGGGCCTTGACGACTTTGCCGATTATCCTGCAATTCTCATTACATTCAATGGCCTGATAGCGAGGGCTTGGGTTTAGAGGTTCGAGCCAGGGCTTACCGTCTTCACGAACAAATTTTTTAAAAGTCACCTCTGAATCGTTGAATATACCAGCAACACAGAAATCACCAGGCTCAACATCCTGCTCTGGATCTATGAGTATAAGCATTCCCTCAGGAAAACTCGGTTTTACTCCTGGCGGTGCAGTCATCGAATGACCTGATACCTCAAGCCAAAAGGCAGAATCACTGGCTTTAACAGTTGTTGAAACCCATTCCTTCGCGTCTCGTTCTGTGTATGTATTCACCGGGCAAAAAGAGCCAGCCTGTACTTCGGTTAATAGCGGGTACTCATATACAGAGGAATGATTCCTTCCGTTCGCAATCGCCTCAAACATAGCTGATATCTCAGCTGCTAGGGATGGGCTGAAATCATCGACTTTTACTCCGAGAATTTTAGCGAACTGTGCAGCATGGGTAGCGTTGATAGCATTTGTGCCATTCAGTAACTGAGCGACACCACTTTGTCCCATACCCATTTGTTCAGCCAAAGTCTCCTGTGAGAGCCCCAGCGCTTTTTTCTTGGACTCAAAGATAGCTTTCAGCCTGTTGGCATCGGCGATTTGTTCGGCGGTCAATGGTTTCTTTTTCATTCTCATAATTTATCACCGCACGGCATAATCACCAATCACCGCTAGTGTTGACATATTTATCACTAACAGTGATACTCCTTATGTGCAAACCACGAGGAAAACCAATGAAGATTATTCCGCTCTCTGAATATGTTTTGGAAAACGGTCAGGCCAAAACCGCTGAGGCTCTTGGGGTATACCAAAGCGCCATCAGTAAAGCCCTCAAGCGTAATCGCCGGGTAAATATCCTGGTAAACGAAGACGGGAAAATTGAAGCCGAGGAAGTTCGACCATTCCCTAACAAAAACAAACCTGTTGATCCTGACGTTGCAGTAACACCGTAACCCAGCAACCAACATTTCGTAACTACCAAAGGAAAAACAACATGGTAGAGCCAAGCCTGAAAGAAGTAGTGAAAGCGATGTGTAAAGCGTATCCCGGAGGCCGTGAGGCTATGGCCGGTGCTCTCGGCATGTCAGTGACGCAGTTCAACAACAACCTCTACGAGAAGAACGGCTGTCGATTCTTCGAAGTGAATGAGCTGGAAGCGATGGAGGACATTTCAAACACGTCTCTCCTGGCTGATTACTTCGCGCAACGTCGCGGCGCTCTGCTCGTGGAAGTTCCGCAGCTTGAAGACCTCGATCGCGTAGACCTGTTCACCCGGGCAATGAGAACTGCAGCAGCACGCGGTCAGGTTGATCAGATCATTCAGAAGGCGCTGGAAGATGGAGTGATTGAAGCGCATGAAGCGGAAGAAATTAACGAGTATCACCGCCGTCATCTGGCTGCGCGTGAAGAAGAAATCCGCGCGATTGTCGCGCTGTTTAGCCGTAAGCAAAGCCAAAAAAAGTGACGCCCGCGAGTGTGCAGCTCCGGGCGTCTTGGCGTGTCGTATTCAGTGGAGAAACTAACGCATGAACAGTTTAAACCGATTGAGACCAGCGAAGCAATTCAGATGCCTTCCGCTGGTGGGAAAAGATTCCCCGTTCGGCTATGTGGAGAGATTAAACGACCAGGCTGATACGAACAACTACCAGCCTGAGAACGCGATGGTAGAGGCTTTTGCTCAGATGAACGAGAAGGGGCGCGAGGAATGGCTGAAGTTAACCGGCGATTCAAAGACCACTACGGCGTCCCGGTCCGTGTCATCAGATGGGAGCCACAGACTCGACGCGTTATATACCTTCGCGAAGGGTACGATCATGAGTGCTTCAGCCCTCTTGACCAATTCCAGCGTAAATTTACAGAGTTAAAGGACGACCATGAGCCTGTTGATGCCATCCCGGCCGATAGTGATAAACCCTGACCTTGCGTACAGCATTGGCCTTAACGAGGCCATTGCGTTGCAGCAGGTTAACTACTGGCTTAAAGAAACCACCTCCGGACTGGAGCGTGACGGCGTGCGCTGGATTTACAACACCAACGAGCAGTGGCTGGAGCAGTTCCCGTTCTGGTCTGAGTCTACGCTTAAGCGCACATTCACCCGCCTGAAGCAGCTGGGCGTGCTCAAAGTTGAGCAGCTGAACAAATCTCAGCGCGACATGACGAACTACTACACGATCAACTATGAAAGCGAGCTTTTAGATGAGGTCAAAGTGACCAAATCGAAGAGTTCAAAATGCACTCTTCCATCAGGTCAAAATGAACCGATGGAAGAGGTCAAAGTGAAACACTCCAACGGGTCAAAACGAACCGCTCTCATCAGGTCAAAATGCACTGATGTTCTTACAGAGAATACAACAGAGAATACTACAGATATTAAAAACCCTATTTGTCCGGTTGCGTCGCAACCAGACGGTGAAGTGTTGATCACCGATCAGGCTAAACAGGTCTTAACCCATCTCAACCAGGTGACCAGTTCGCGTTATCAGGTTTCAACAACCTCGCTGCAAAACATTCGTGCCCGAATCGGGGAGGGCTACACCGTTGAAGAATTGTCGCTGGTGGTGGACTACTGCAACGCCAAGTGGAGCGAAGACCTGACGATGGCGGCCTACCTTCGACCACAGACGCTTTTCCAGCCGACCAAGTTCCCTGGCTACCTGAAGTCAGCTACCAGCTGGCATAAAGCTGGCCGTCCACCGCGTGTTAACGGTGAGTGGGTCCGTGAAGATGGGGTTTTCCGCTCCAGTTTCCAGAACACTGACTACAGCAAAGTCCCGGCAGGATTTAGAGGAGCTAACTCATGAGCCTCTTGAAAGACATTCAGATTTTCGTCGCCGCCAACCCTGGCTTAACGAACAAAGAGATAGCGGCATCAATGCGGCAGTACGACGTTCATGCTGTTCAGCGCGGGGTTTGTCACCTGGTCAAACTGAATCGCGCTACCCGCCAGCACAATGGCAAGTGCTACCAGTATTTTGCTAAAGCGCCGGGTGGGCATGTGACCGAAGGGCGTTCTGCACTGAAAATTAACCGAGCTGACGCACCAGCTGCATCAGAACAGGAAGCCGCACCGAACCCGGTAGTAACCGCGATGATGGAAAAAGCACAAGGCCTATTTGAGAAGGGGCTCTTCCAGCGGGCAGCCACTGTTCTGATGGAAGCATTCAACCGCTCAAAAGACGAAGAGCAACGAATGAAGATTCTGATTGAGCGCCAGCGTTGCCTGAGCATGGTACCGAAAGTCAAAACGCCTGCTGACGCATGGTGTCTGGCTGGCCAGGCGAGGAACATCTGATGATTCATTTCCACGGAGGACCAATTACACCTGATACCTGCGCTCTTAAAGCGTGGAAGGGTCGCCATGCGTTCATCAGCTTCGCTAACCCAAGCCAATTAGCTCTGGCCAGCGAAGTCACCCAGTCTTTCGCGCTGGATAACGGCGCATTCAGCTTCTGGGATAAGGGCCAGCCTGTTAACTGGCAAGACTATTACGAATTCGTCAAGGAGTGGATGAATCACCCTCGTTTCGCATTTGCAGTTATCCCGGATGTTATCGGTGGAACCAGCGAAGAGAACGATGCGCTTATCGCTGAATGGCCGCACGGTAAATTCGTCGGTGCACCTGTCTGGCATATGAGCGAACCTGACGAGAGATTCATACGTCTCTGCCATGAGTTTCCTCGTGTCTGCATTGGCTCAATGGGTGAATACGATGCAAAGCGACCACGCGCCTGCAGGGCAAAATTGCGAGACCTTATCCGGCACGTAGTTGATTCAAATGGTTATCCGATTACCAAGCTCCATGGCCTTCGCATGCTGAATAAAGACATTTTTACTCACATACCCCTTTCATCAGCTGACAGCACAAACGTTGCGCGCAATATCGGTATTGATAAGGCATGGGATAAATCAGCCTATGCGCCAGCCAGCAAGGAAACCCGCGCTGCCGTCCTCGTGGAGCGTATTGAGGCATTTAATAGCGCCAGCGCTCTCAAGTATGACGCAGTGCGTGACCGCTTTACTCCACAGCTGGCCTTAGAAATCTGAGGGGGAAGGATACGATGAAATATTCACTGATTTACGCAGACCCAGCCTGGGAATACGGGAACACCGTCAGCAACGGTGCGGCCACCAACCAGACTAACTACGCATTCAATCAGTCCCGCTTTACTGCAAAGGGCGTGCGCTGGATTGGCGGCCTGTGGGCTGAACATATTGCTAAGGGGCAAATTGCGTGAGAGCCATACTGACACCTGAAGTCGCGCCATTGTCCGGAGTGGTGCTGTTTCGCCCTGGTAACGAATTGTTGTGGCTGTTTCGTCGTGGCCGGGTGGTGATTGAAACGCCTTCCGAAGCAATCAAGCACCTGCCATCTGGACTGATTCCTGAAGCGCACCAGCCACTGACGGATGATGTCAGTGTGCAGGAGCTTTTCCTGAATGAGAGAGTTATTCAGCGTGCTGGTGGACTGAGTGGCCTTGATGCCTGGCTGGAACGTAAATTCGAGTGTCAGTGGCCTCACAACGAATGGCACTCAAAGGACTTCACTCTGCTACGCCACGCCCCCGGCAGCATTCGCCTGTGCTGGGGATGCGATAACCAACTGCGTGAACAAACTACTGAAAGACTGGCAGGAATTGCCATGCAGAACCTGGTAAAATGGCTTCTGGAAAGGGTGAATATCATGCTGGGTTTCAGCGCTGACCACACCCTGACGCTGCCGGAGTTTTGCTGGTGGATGGTCCGTAACGACCTGGCTGACCTGATTCCTGAATCAGTGGCTAACCAGGCGCTCCGGATTAAGCCTGAATCGCACAGTTCAGTGATGCGGGAAAGCGATATTGTTCCGTCATTACCGGCAACTGAAATCCTCCAGGAGAAAGTTAAGAAGATAGTCTCGGTGAAGGTCGATCCTGAATCACCGGAATCTTTCATGCTGAGGCCAAAGCGCCGCCGCTGGGAGAACGAGAAGTACACCCGCTGGGTGAAGTCGCAGCAGTGCAGTTGCTGCAATAACCCGGCAGACGACCCCCACCACCTGATAGGCCACGGGCAGGGTGGAATGGGGACCAAAGCGCATGACCTGTTTGTGATACCGCTGTGCAGAGCGCATCACGACGAGTTGCACGCTGATCCTGTGGCATTTGAAGCGAAGCACGGCGACCAGCTGGTGCTGTTGTTTCGGTTTTTAGATCGTGCGCTGGAAATCGGCGTATTAGCATGAACAGTGGAGATAACATGCGTGATATTCAGATGGTTTTAGAACGCTGGGGCGGGTGGGCTGCGAGTGATAGCTCAGGCGTTGATTACTCGCCGATCGCAGCTGGTTTTAAGGGACTGCTTCCCCAGACTAGTAAAACGCGCCTGTCTTGTTCTGACGATGATGCCCTAGTCATTGAGGGCTGCCTGGCTCGCTTGCAGAAGAAGAAGCCTTATGAGCATTCGCTGTTGGTGGCTCATTATCTATACGGTATTTCTAAGCGAAAGATAGCCAAAGCGCGCAAGAAAGATGAAAAGCTTATCCGCATTGAAATACAAATGGCTGAGGGGTTTATCGATGGATGTCTCAGTATGTTGGATATAAAACTTGAAATGGACAGCTGACTGATAGTGAAAACATAGGCCTCATATAAGGCCTATGTTATAAATGTGGGAAAATGTTACGCAGAGCGTACCAACACCTTGAAAAGGTGTATAAAGAAATCATTAGGGAAGAAAGACCAAGCAAAATAAACACATAGTCAATCGGGTTACCTTTGACAAGCAAGTCATCCGGGAGAAACATTGCTATCAGGGGAAAGAAACAAGCAACAATCAATGTTGCACCAGTTGATAATAACCGCTTGATTATCAAAGGAAGAATGTTATTCCTTTTAAGCGCATTTATCGCTCCGTCTTCGTCACTTTTTGCACTGCTAAAAATCGAGATGGCGGCGAGAACAAACCCGAATAAGATTCCTGAAACGGTTGACAGGACCCCGGCAGTGGTCAAAACATCTGCGTGCTTCATAGGTTTAAAGACCAACGAAGCACCGTAAGCGATGGCTAAAAGGAGGGCTAGTTTCCAAAGTAGAGTTAAAAACACTCTCATTGTAACCTCCTTGGCAATTTTATGATCTTACTGCGAGCTCAAACTGAGCAAGGTAAGCTGAATTTTCAATTTTAGCAGATGTCATAGCGATTCTGATATCAGAATCAGACGGATAACCACTTTTTACAACAATTGTGCGTGTCCCAATCAAAACTTGATCAAGTAAGCTAGTAGGGGTTGTATTAGATGGTTCTGTAACATCAATTTTTTTGATTTGTAATCCACCTGACCCCTTTGGAAACAGTTCGATCAGCTCTTTTATTGCATCAGTTACACAGGTTTTAAGATAGTTGAAGCCAGCTTTCTTGGGGCGGATACGACCTCGCATATTGAGTCTAAGATGAGAACCGCCCATACCAACAACCATGTCGACTATGTCCTTAGTCAGCTCATGTTTGAAGTTATAGTTGGATTTATTGAAATTCCTTGGTGCGGCAACGGTCAAGTCAAAACTTCGTAAGATGTTGCCATCTTCCAGAAGGTCTTTCATGCTTTCGTGCTTCCAGATTGCCTCAAAACGGATGTTCTGCATTTGGGTCTTATTGTAAAGAATGAAGGACAAATCGTTCACCTTTGGCCCCAAATGATTGAGTGTCATTACTAACAGATCGGTTTCGTAGTAATAGATGAAGTAGGTTCTTTCTACAACAGAGTCCTTCTCACTCAACGGAATGGTTCTTTCACTTCCCGTCAGCCCATCCTCAATGAATGGAAGAAGACAGTCCCTTCTCCAAGAAATATACCCAAAATAACTATGTTGCTTGTCATCCTTATCAAGGATTACAAGTTTTAGTCCGCGGTTTTGGGTCTCAGCTGTATGAACATAAGGGAACGATGCTGGAGCAGTCCCAAGCATTTGCTCGAAAGCAAGATTTGCAACTGACGGGCCATCTTTTTTGCTTCCATTACCTGTGAAAAAGCCGACGCGTACTCTTCGAGTTTTCTTTTGTTCTTCTGTAGTCATTACAGTTCCAATTAAATCAAGAGGCATGGCCCTAAAATTACTATGTTTTTGATAAAAAATCATTACCGCGGTCCGCATTTTATAGTTTACTGTGTTAAGAGTGGTTTCTACGCCACGGACTTAAAACGATTTCTAAACCTCGCTCCGGCGGGGTTTTGTCATTTTTGAGGCTGCCTACGGGTGGCCTTTTTTGTTTCCCCTCGTTTTGAGAGGACTCACGGCGATTATGTATTGACCGCTCGAATGGATTAGTCGTAACTTATTCTTGTGGTGAATCCTTTCTAAGCGAGAGGGCGTTCCAGTCAACTGCTATCTGCAGGTATGCGCGCGTCTTTGCTGACTGGGGTAGAGTCACCGGGAGGCACCCGGCACCATGACAACAACAATAAGATATTCAAATTCCTTGAGAGCCTGCCATAAACCGCAGGCTTTTTTTTTATGGTTTTGCAAACTGCTGCTACGCTTTGAGTTGTGGGAAGTAACTGAATGCTCTTCGGTTCTCCTTAGCCAATAGTGAATCAGCCGATACAGCTTCACTTCTGAGCATAGGCCTGTCTCACACCTACCTTACAAATAGTCAACTCATTAGCCCGCCTTCAAAAGCGGGCTTTTTTTATTCCCAAAACCGCACCCGCATAGAGCGAGGTGAGAGCATGCATCGAATGGAAAAAATAACGACGGGTATTGCATACGGCGCATCTGGAGGGGGTACCGGATACTGGTTGCTTCAGCTCCTCGATAAAGTATCCCCCTCGCAATGGGCGGCCATTGGTGTGCTCGGTAGCCTCATGTTTGGTTTGCTGACGTGGTTAACGAGTCTGTACTTCCAAATCAAAGCGGATCGCCGCAAAGCTGCGCGGGGTGAATGATGTCGAACAAAGCAAAGCTCAGCGCAGCAGTGCTGGCGCTAATCGCGTCAGGGGCATCAGCTCCACTCATTTTCGACCAATTCATCAGCGAGAAAGAAGGCAATGCGCTGGTGGCCGTTGTTGATCCGGGTGGGGTCTGGTCTTTATGTCACGGCGTGACCGTTATAGATGGCAGGCGTGTTGTTAAAGGCATGACGGCCACTGAGGAACAATGCCGCAAGGTTAACGCTATTGAACGCGATAAGGCATTAGCCTGGGTTGATCGCAATATCAAAGTCACTCTGACGGAGCCGCAGAAGGTCGGCATCGCATCTTTCTGCCCGTACAACATCGGGCCGGGTAAATGCTTCCCGTCCACGTTCTATAAGCGCATCAATGCTGGTGACCGGAAAGGGGCATGTGAAGCTATCCGCTGGTGGATTAAAGACGGTGGCCGTGATTGCCGACTAACCAAAGGCCAGAAGAATGGCTGCTATGGGCAGGTCGAGCGGCGAGATCAAGAAAGTGCGCTGGCATGCTGGGGGCTGGACCAATGAAAATTAATCCAGGTCTTATCGGTGTTGTCGTTATTGCTGTCCTTTCGGTCGCCCTCGTTAAGAGTTGCTCGGACGCCAGTAACCTTCAGAGCGAGAACGACATTCTGCGAAGTGACAACTCTTTGCAGGGGCAGGTAATCGCCACCCAGGCATTCAACTTCAATCGGTTCAATCAGGTTGCAGAACATGCCAATAAGCTTAACTCCCTGATCGACACCAGCACCGAAGAAACCGTAATCGAATACCGGGAGATTCTCCGTCGTGAAAAAACCTGTGATCTGCCTGTTCCTGCTGATGTCGCTGGTGGGCTGCTCGAATACGCGCACCGTTTACGTGCCAGCGCCATGTACACCGATACCAACAGACCTTACGCAGCCGATGATCGTTCCGCTGCCGCCAGCTCAATGACGTACTGCCAGGCTGTTTTGTGGATTAAGCCGCTGCTGGCCGTCATCGAGAAGGGTAACAATCACTTCGCTGGCATAAGGCAGATAGAAATAGAAAGAAAAAACTAGGGATGGCTCGTCCTTGAGCACACGGGTATTGCTGAACGACGGCTTTACCTGACATAGCAAAGCACCATTAAATTGTAGAAAAGACTCGATATTTAACAAGCGAAGCGCAGCATTGTAAAAAAATGCCCTCACGAAGAGGGCTACCAGAGTCTCAGTTTCACTTGCTCTTTTTATAGATGTTTCCCTGGAGTTGGCAAACTCCTCATCAGAGTCATGATTAGCGTAGCAACCTGCCAGTAATCAACAAGCATAAGCGGAAAGGATTAAGATTTAACTTAGGCAGAAATTTTGTCGTTTAAAGCCAGATTACCTATCTGATCACGACATCCACGTTATGGACCGCCAGACGAAGAAAGACATCCTGGCGCATAACAAAGCATGGCAGACTAACTGTAAATAAAAATTATGCAGGGAAGTAGCTCCCTGCATAAAAGTCGTCGTTGTAATTTTAAGCGCTTTAGATGCTTGAAGAGATAGCTGCAAGTAATGCCGTTATGGCTGGATAGATAGTTACGGCATTTGCAGTTAGTGTTGATACGGTTTCTACCCTTTCAAGAAAGCTTGGATTTTTTTTATCATTAAGAGATGTCATTGCGTAGAGCAATTTCATACGCTCTTGGCTACCTAACTCAAAGAGTTCTAAGTTGTCGTAAATTAATCTTTTGAGTTTAATTAATTCTTCTGAATCAGTATGCGCTGTTATATGTAAATCTTTAGAGCTAAAGTTTTCAACGTTATCCCCATAAATAGCTGTTTCGTGACCATTTATGTGAGTTCCATCAAGATCAATGTCTTTGCAATTTTTGAATACTATTGCAGCTT
>NZ_JBRIQR010000050.1:0-26333 GCF_052983755.1 Enterobacter sp. CFEC122
CGGCCTACAAAACCGTAGGCCCGTGCAAGCGCAGCGCCGCCGGGCAAAATCAGCCGCGCAGAACCTTCAGGCAGCGTTTCAACTGCTCATCCAGCGGCGCTTCAATACGGATGACTTCACCGGTATTTGGGTGGGTAAATTTCAGCGCTGCCGCATGCAGGAACAGACGCGACAGTCCCGTCCCCGCCAGCTGCTTATCAAACTCGCGGTCGCCATAGCGATCATCAAACGCGATGGGGTGCCCTGCAAACTGCGTATGTACGCGGATCTGGTGGGTACGGCCGGTCACCGGACTGCAGCGCACCAGCGTGGCAAACTCATAGCGCTCTTCAACCTTAAAGCGCGTCTCAGACGGTTTCCCTTCCTGGCTGACGCGGACAATACGCTCGCCGCTTTGCAGAATGTTCTTTAGCAGCGGCGCCTGCACCACTTTTACATGGGACTGCCACTGGCCGCGCACCAGCGCCAGGTAGTCTTTCTGCATCCCTTTTTCACGCAGCTGTTCATGCAGGGAACGCAGCGCAGAACGTTTTTTCGCTACCAGCAGCACGCCAGAGGTGTCACGGTCAAGACGGTGAACCAGTTCAAGGAAACGCGCTTCCGGGCGCAGGGCGCGGAGCCCTTCAATCACACCGAAGCTCAGGCCGCTACCGCCATGGACTGCCGTTCCTGACGGTTTATTCAGCACCAGAATGTGGTCATCTTCATAAAGGATGACATCGCTCAGGGCCGCCACTTTCTGTAGCTTCGGTGAAACGGTCTCTTCTTCACGCTCTGCCACGCGCACCGGCGGAATACGCACTTCATCGCCCGCCTCGAGTTTGTACTCGGGCTTCACGCGTTTTTTGTTCACCCGCACTTCGCCCTTACGCAGGATGCGGTAAATCATGCTCTTTGGCACCCCTTTCAACTGGGTGCGCAAAAAGTTATCGATACGTTGCCCCGCTTCATCTTCGGCGATGGCAACCATTTTTACGGCTGGAGTCTCTGTTTTCATGGTTGGCGATTCTAAATATCGTCAGCCATTAGCGCCACTCATTTTTCTATGCTTATATTTACTTTTATCCGGCCTGCGCCCCGTTTCACGCAATCGATTTGGTGGTTATTAAACCAATCACCACCTTGAGGTGAAGAAACTGTGAGTAACCGGGTGATAATTGGTAAAAGTCATCTTGCTATAACCCGGCGAGCAGTGGAATAATGAGGTCGTTTTCCGCGTTAAATCCGGGTTTTGTAAGGATGTCGACGGAATGACCAATTTTGTCTGACCGATCATCCACGCAGCAATGGCGTAAGACGTATTGATCTTTCAGGCAGTTAGCGGGCTGCGGGTTGCAGTACTTCCCGGTATAAGGATTGTTCTCTGGAGAGTTCTACCCAGGCAATTCCCCTGATAATTGCGCTGTGTTTCCGTATGAAACACAGGCAACCGACACTCTGCGCCTCTTAAGCGAGCGACAACCGTGAGGTTGGCGACGTGAACAGACACGAGGCCATCGGTTCATACCCCGGAAAGCGTCACCTTGCCCGCAGCTTTGTCGTCAATGTAAGAATAACGAGTAAGTTACGATGAAAAGAATGTTAATCAACGCAACTCAGCAAGAAGAGTTGCGTGTCGCCCTTGTGGATGGGCAGCGCCTGTACGATCTGGATATCGAAAGTCCCGGACACGAACAGAAAAAAGCGAACATTTACAAAGGCAAAATCACCCGCATTGAACCAAGCCTTGAAGCTGCATTTGTCGATTACGGTGCTGAGCGTCATGGTTTCCTCCCTCTGAAAGAAATCGCCCGCGAATATTTCCCTGCAAACTACAACGCCCATGGCCGCCCAAACATCAAAGATGTTCTGCGTGAAGGTCAGGAAGTTATCGTTCAGATTGATAAAGAAGAGCGTGGCAACAAAGGTGCCGCACTGACAACCTTTATCAGCCTGGCGGGGAGCTATCTGGTGCTGATGCCAAACAACCCGCGTGCGGGTGGTATCTCTCGCCGTATCGAAGGTGATGACCGTACCGAGCTGAAAGAAGCGCTGGCAAGCCTTGAACTGCCTGACGGCATGGGGCTTATCGTGCGTACCGCAGGCGTCGGGAAATCCGCCGAAGCGCTGCAGTGGGACCTCAGCTTCCGTCTGAAGCACTGGGAAGCCATCCAGAAAGCAGCGGAAAGCCGCCCTGCTCCGTTCCTGATCCACCAGGAAAGCAACGTGATCGTGCGTGCCTTCCGTGACTACCTGCGTCAGGACATCGGTGAGATTCTGATCGATAACCCGAAAGTGCTTGAGCTGGCGCGCCAGCACATCGCCGCGCTGGGCCGTCCGGATTTCACCAGCAAAATTAAGCTCTACACCGGTGAAATCCCGCTGTTCAGCCACTATCAGATCGAATCCCAGATTGAGTCCGCCTTCCAGCGTGAAGTGCGTCTGCCATCCGGCGGTTCTATCGTTATCGATACCACTGAAGCGCTGACCGCTATCGACATCAACTCCGCGCGTGCAACCCGCGGTGGCGACATCGAAGAGACCGCCTTCAACACTAACCTTGAAGCCGCTGATGAAATCGCCCGCCAGCTCCGCCTGCGCGACCTGGGTGGTCTGATTGTTATCGACTTCATCGACATGACCCCTGTACGTCACCAGCGTGCGGTAGAAAACCGTCTGCGCGAAGCGGTGCGTCAGGATCGTGCGCGTATTCAGATTAGCCATATCTCACGCTTTGGCCTGCTGGAGATGTCCCGTCAGCGTCTGAGCCCATCGCTGGGTGAGTCCAGCCATCACGTCTGCCCACGCTGCTCCGGCACCGGCACCGTGCGTGATAACGAATCGCTGTCCCTCTCTATCCTGCGTCTGATTGAAGAAGAAGCGCTGAAAGAGAATACCAAAGAGGTTCACGCGATTGTGCCTGTGCCAATTGCGTCCTACCTGTTGAACGAAAAACGTGCTGCGGTCAGTGCCATTGAAGCACGTCAGGGTGGTGTTCGCTGCATCATCGTGCCAAACGATCAGATGGAAACCCCGCACTACCACGTGCTGCGTGTCCGTAAAGGCGAAGAGACGTCAACGCTCAGCTACCTGCTGCCGAAGCTGCACGAAGAAGAGATGGCCCTGCCATCTGATGACGAGCCAGCAGAGCGTAAGCTGCCAGAGCAGCCTGCGTTAGCGACCTTCATCATGCCAGAAGCCCCACCGGAAGCCGCCCTGGAAAAACCAGCGGCCAAACCTGCGGCGCAGAAACCAGAAGCGACGGCCGCGAAAGCCCAGCCTGCGCAGCCGGGTCTGCTGAGCCGCTTCTTCGGCGCGCTGAAGAAGATGTTTGCCGGTGAGGAAGTTCAGCCAGAGCAGCCGAAAGAAGAGCCAAAAGCGGCCAAGCCTGAACGTCAGCAGGACCGCCGTAAGCGTCAGAACAACCGCCGCGACCGTAATGACCGTAGCGATCGTAATGAGCGCAACGAGCGTCGTGACAACCGTGACAACCGCTCTGACAATAACGAAGGCCGTGAGCAACGCGAAGACAACCGTCGCAACCGTCGCGAGAAACAGCAGCAGAATGTTGAAGATCGTGAAATTCGCCAGCAGGCGGGCGATGAGTCTGAGAAGAGCAAACAGCGTGACGACCAGCAGCCGCGCCGTGAACGCAACCGTCGCCGTAACGACGAGAAACGTCAGGCACAGCAGGAAGTCAAAAACCTGAACCGCGAAGAGCCTGTTGAACAGCAGGACGGCGAGCAGGAAGAACGTACTCAGGTCATGCCGCGCCGTAAGCAGCGCCAGCTTGCTCAGAAAGTCCGCTTCGCCTCTGAAGCAACCGAAGAGACAGCAAACGTTGCGGTTGAAACTCGCGAGAGCGCAACCGGTACGCAGCTGGCAAAAGTTGACCTGCCAGCGGTCGTTGATAACAACATTGAGCAGGATGAAAACGGTGAAAACCGTGATAACGCCGGTATGCCGCGCCGTTCACGTCGTTCCCCACGTCATCTGCGCGTCAGCGGTCAGCGCCGTCGTCGCTATCGTGACGAGCGGTACCCGACTCAGTCTCCAATGCCGCTGACCGTTGCCTGTGCTTCACCAGAAATGGCTTCCGGCAAAGTCTGGATCCGCTACCCTATTGCTCGCCCGGAGCAGGTTGTTGAAGAACAGCCGGTAACGGAAGAGGTCATTGCACCTGTAGCAGCGGTAGAAGAGGTCGTGACTGAAACGGCAACCGTAGTTGAACCTCAGGTTGTTGAAACTGAAGCACCTCAGGCCGCGGACGTCGAAACCACGCATCCGGAAGTGATTGCCGCGCCGGTTGATGCCGCACCGCAGCTTATTGCTGAAGAAGATGTCGTGGTGGCTGAGGAAATCGCTGAAGAGGCTGAACCTGTAGCCGCGGTAGAAGAAGCCGCTGAAACCCTCGTCGAAACCACCGCTGAAGAGGTCGTTCAGGATGTTGAGATTCAGGTTGAACCGGTTGTTGAAGAGCCGAAAGCGCCAGAAGTGAAGCCTGAGCCGGTTGTTTCTGCGCCAGCCGCTGCCCACGTAGCGACAGCACCAATGACCCGCGCCCCGGCGCCGGATTACGTGCCTGAAGCGCCGCGTCACAGCGACTGGGTTCGCCCGGCCTTCAGCTTCGAAGGTAAAGGCGCAGCCGGTGGTCACAGTGCAACGCATCAGGCGACTGCACCGGCAACGCGTCCACAGTCTGTCGAATAACGACAAACGACACTGAAGTAAAAAGCCGACCCTTGGGTCGGCTTTTTTATGGCTGCTGAACAGGCTTTCTCATCCCGGTCACCTCCGGCATGACCTGCCGCATCAACTCCAGAAATCGCCGCAAGCGTGCCGGATAATAACGGGACCAGGGATAGACCAGATGTACCGGTAGCGCCGCGGGCTGCCACTCGGGCAGCAAATGCACCAGCCGCCCTTCCCGAATATCGTCCTGTACCGTCCAGCTGGATACCACGGCCACGCCAAGGCCGGTAAGTGCCGTATTGCGTGCGACATACAGGCTGTCGGTGCTGAGCCGTGGCGTAATAGCAATCCGCGCGGTGGCGGATGAGGCATCGTGAAAAAGCTCCACGTGGCGCTGGTAGAAAGAGCTGATGGCTATCCAGGGAAACTGCTGCAAATCCTCCGGCGTATTCACCGCCGGGAAGCGGGCCAGCAGAGCCGGAGAAGCCACCACCGAGCGCGGCACCTCCGCCAGCAGTACGGATACGGTTGCCGGATCGACCTCCACGCCCACCCGAATAGCACAGTCAAGGTTGTCGCCGAGGAAATCCGCCGACCGATCGTTGAGCATCCACTCAATCGAAAGCTGCGGATAGCGTTGCAAAAATTCGGTTACGGGTTTCAGAAGCTGATCCTGACCAAACGCGTGCGGCGCCCGCACCCGCAGCACGCCTACAGGCTCATCTTCCGTCTGCCCCACCTCATCCTCCAGCGCCAGCCAGCTGTCAATCACCCGACGGGCGTGCTGATAGCAGCGCTCGCCGTCATCCGTTAGCCGCGTCGTGTGGGTGGTGCGCAACAACAGGCGCACGCCCAGCATGGTTTCAAGCGACTGCAGCCGTCGGCTTACCGTGGCCTGGGTTGTTGCCAGCTGCCGCGCCGCCGCAGAGAGCGAACCCGCCTCAACAATGCGGACAAACGTCCGCATTAGCTCAACCCTGTCTATACGCTCAGCTCTTTTCATCGCATTTTCACTTATACGTTCAACGTATAAGCGTTTTACCACCGGGCCCGCTACCGTCGCAAGGCGTGCTGATAAAAAATAGCCTCACACGATGAATGAGGAACTTCTTATGAACACAACAACCGCCGCCCATGCCGTGAGCCGCTGGGTGATTTTAATGCTGGCGATCGGTGCAGGTTTCAGCGTGGCAGCAATCTATTATGCCCAGCCTCTGCTGCCGCTGATGGGTGCCGACCTGCATTTGAGTATTGAAGGTATGGGCCTGGTGCCAACATTAACGCAGGCAGGCTACGCGCTTGGCATCCTGTTCCTGCTTCCTCTGGGCGATCGCCACGACCGCAGGACGTTAATTTTGATCAAAAGCGCGGCGCTGGCGCTGTTTCTTCTCGGCTGTAGCCTGACCGGGCAGATCCATTCCCTGCTGCTGGCAAGCCTGCTTATCGGCATGGCCGCCACCATGGCACAGGATATCGTCCCTGCCGCGGCCATCCTTGCGCCGGAAGGTAAACAGGGGAAAACCGTGGGCACGGTAATGACCGGGCTGCTGATGGGTATCTTATTATCAAGAACCGTGAGCGGCGTGGTGGGCGAAGCGTTTGGCTGGCGCGTCATGTACCAGCTGGCAGCGGCGAGCATTGCGTTCATCGGGGTAATGATGTGGTTTGTACTTCCCCGTTTTGCCATTCACTCCACGCTGAGCTACCCCGCGCTGATGCGCTCGATGGAACACCTGTGGCGTCGCTACCCGGCGCTGCGCCGCGCGGCGCTGGCTCAGGGTTTCCTGTCGATTGCCTTTAGCGCCTTCTGGTCAACGCTTGCGGTCATGCTGCTGGAACGCTATCACCTGGGTAGTGCCGTCGCAGGTGGTTTTGGTATTGC
This sequence comes from Enterobacter sp. CFEC122, assembly GCF_052983755.1. Taxonomy (NCBI): domain Bacteria; kingdom Pseudomonadati; phylum Pseudomonadota; class Gammaproteobacteria; order Enterobacterales; family Enterobacteriaceae; genus Enterobacter; species Enterobacter sp. CFEC122. The sequence goes on from NZ_JBRIQR010000050.1 coordinate 6,554, forward strand.
CGGTGCCGCGGGTGCGTTAGCTGCCCCACTGGCGGGGGGGCTGGCGGACAAACTGGGGGCAGGAAAAGTCACGCAGCTTGGTGCCGTTCTTGTGACCGTCTCTTTCGCCTTGATGTTCCTGATGCCCGCGCTGGGCGTTCATGGGCAGCTGATGCTGATCGCCATCTCTGCCGTCGGGTTCGACCTGGGCCTGCAGTCCAGCCTGGTCGCCCATCAGAACCTGGTGTACAGCCTTGAACCGCAGGCGCGTGGTCGTCTCAACGCCCTGCTCTTTACGGTCGTCTTTATCGGGATGGCGCTGGGGTCCGCGTTAGGCAGCAATATCTACTCGCTGGCTGGCTGGACGGGTGTGGTCGCACTGGCCACCGTCTGTGGCGTCATTGCGCTGGTCATCCGTCTGATAGAAAGCGCGCGTGTCGCCTCAGTAACGGCAGAAGTCGCATAAAAAAATGCCCAATCCAGACGGATTGGGCAGCAAAACATGCCCAGTTTCAAGACATGTTCTAAGAGGTCAAGATGTTATTTGTTCAGCTGGAACAGAGACATGCCCTGCATATCGCTAAACGCTTTATAAGACGCCTGCAAGGCCGCCTGCTGCATGGTGTAAGAGGAAATCGCTTCGTTCCAGTCGACATCCACCAGGTCGCTCATCTGCTTGGTCTGGCCCAGCGCGCGGTCATCGCCCAGCGTATCGAGTTTTTCCAGCTCGTTCATCTTGGTGCCCACATCCGCGACGACCGTCAGGATATTGTTCTGGGAGTTTTTGATGCCGATTTGCGCATTGGCAATCACCTGGCTTTGCGCCGTTGCAGCAGCCGGATCGTTCTCAATCGGCGTCTTCAGCGACGCGATGGCAGAATCCAGGATTTTGAACATGTTCGTCTGGCCATATCCACCGCCCGGCAGCTCTTCCGCATTACTGGTAATGCTTTCAAAAATCTGCTGCCCGGTATGGCTAATGGTCATATTTCGCGCCGTATCAACCTGCTGCGTGATGGCTTCTGCGCCGCCGTTATAATCCCCGGTCGCCGCATCAAACGGTGCACTCTCGGTTTTGTATCCCGCAAAGATAAAGCGACCATTACCATCCGTCGTGTTGGCCAGGTTCATAAGCTGATCGCGGATCCCCTGAATATCGGTCGCCAGAGAAAGGCGGTCGTCATCGCTTAATGTGCCGTTCGACGCATAAACGAGCTTCTCGCGCACGCTTGAGAGCGCGGTGTTCACCTGCGTTAACACGTTATCTTCCAGCGAGACTTTTTGCGTGGCGAAGGTACGTGCAAGCGCGAACTGGCTGTTTTGCGACTGCGATTGTGACAGAACGATGGCCTGCGACGCGGCGATAGGATCGTCCGAAGGACGGTTAACGCGCTTACCGGTGGACATCTGCTCACCGTAGCTCAACCATCTGCTCTGGGAATCGGTGATCCCGCGCATGTTCTGCTCATACATCATCTGGGTGCTAATACGCATTATTCACCTCAACCTTAACGAATGTTGATAATTGCATCGAAGAGCGTACTGGCAGTCTGGAGAACCTGGGCGTTCGCCAGGTAATACTGCTGATAACGCTGCAAATTGCCATACTCTTCGTCGAGGTTTACCCCAGAGATGGTCTGCTGCTGCTTGATTAACTGCGTTTCCACATTCGCTTTCGTCTGGCTGCTCACCTTCAGTGACGCCGTTGAGCTACCGACTGTACTGACGAGAGAGGCATACGCATCGTTAAAGGTTTTATTCCCACCCACAACTTTCGCGTTTTGAAGATCAAGCAGTTTCTGGCCATTACGGTTATCACTTTCGCCGCCGTTCTGCACGGACGCCATCGCCAGTTTGGACTCGTCGCTGATCGCCAGATCCATGTTCATGATGACGTCGGAAACCGGCTTCACGGTAAAGCTGTCTTTGGTATTTGCCGTGCCGCTCACGTTGACGTTAAGACCATCAAACGACAGGTTGCCGCTGGCATCCGGGCTCATCGTAAAGCTGGTTTTGTCTGATGTACGGGTGATCGTCCAGTCAGTGCCGTTGAACTGCAGCTTATAGTCTGTCGCCTGGACCTGCTTGCTGTCCGTCACAGAGGCCGTAACAACCGCCGATCCGCCGTTCTTGCTGTTGGACAGCACCGCCGGAGAACCAAAGTTGAACAGCTTACCGCCCGCATCACCGTTAGCGTCAAAGCCAGCCTCATGCTGCGTGTTCATCGAATCGGCAAAGGCCAGCGCCATCTGGTTCAGGGTGTTACGAGCTTTATCCAGATCTTCCGTGCGGAAGGTCAGTAAACCGCCCAAAGAACCGGTGGTGATCATCTTTTCCGGGATCTCTACGTTCCCGGCCACGTCATCGACATAGGCCACGGTGGTACGAGCCGGATCGGCACTCGACTTCACGGCAGCCAGCTGGTTAGCTTTGCTGCCCTGCACCAGGCTGTAACCGTTGCCGAAAGAGATGTTATACGTGCCGCTATCCTGCACAGACACTTCCACGCCGACGATTTTGTTCAGCTCGTTGACGAGCTGATCGCGCTGGTCAAGCAGATCGTTAGGCGATGCGCCCGCACCGACGCCGGTCAGACGGGAAATCTGATCGTTCAGATTGGCAATCTGTTTGGCGTAGTTGTTGATCTGCGACACGCTGGTTGAAATCGCGGTATTCACCTGCGTATCCTGGTCACGAAGATACTGATCGTTGGTTTTGAACTGATTGACCAGACCGCCCGCTTTACCCAGCACCGTCTGACGCGCCGCCGGATCTTCCGCGTTGCTCACCAGCGTTTGCAGGCTTTTGAAGAAGTCCTGCAGCGTGGTGGAGAGCGAGTTGGTGGTATCGGAGAGCACATCGTCGATTTTTGACATCTGCTGGTAGCGCGTCGTCAGGCCGCTGCTCTGCGTCTGCGCGGCGCGCAGCTGATTGGTGATGAAGGCGTCATACTCACGCTGGACACCGGAGACATACACCCCGTTACCCACCCAGCCACCGCCGGTCAGCGTGCTGTTAGATGCGCCCAGCACCGTGGTCTGGCGGGTATAGCCTGCCACGTTATAGCTTGAAATATTATTACTGACGGTATTGAGTGCCGACTGCGCAGCACTGAGGCCACTCATGGCGCTGTTAATCAAACTGGACATGGGGGTTCCTTTTATACGTTCAGACACGAGTCCTGATGAAGGTTATCGGCAACCTCCACCGGGACTTGAGAACTTTCAGAACAGATTTTCAATATCTGTGCTATAGGCTTTGCTGACCTTCTCGCCCATGGATTTCAGCTGCTGGATCATGCTGGTGAGCTTACGCGCATAGTTCGGGTCGGTCGCGTAGCCCGCGTTTTGCAGCGCCTGAGCGCCCTGCTCCGCCGTCGCCGCCTGCGTCACGGCGGTATAGCGCGGATTTCGGCTCAGCAGGCCAACATAATCGGACAACGCTTCCAGATACGAGCTGTAGACGCGGAATTTGGCTTTGACCTTCACCGCCGCACCGTTCTCGTATTCGGTGGTTGTGATCTCCGTGGTTGGCCCCTTCCAGCTGGAGGTGGCCTTCACGCCGAAGATGTTGAAGCTCGGTTCGCCGTTTTCCTTGCGGATCTGGCGCTGACCCCAGCCCGACTCCAGCGCAGCCTGCGCCAGAATCAGGTGATGCGGCACGCCGCTCTGTTCGCTGGCAAGGCGTGCCGGCAGAGAAAGCTGCGCCAGGAAGTCTTTGCTGTCACCGGAGAGCGGCTCATCGCCGCTGCCCGTGGCTTTCGGCATGGCTTTACGCACCATTTGCGTCAGAGCCTGGTTCTGATAGCTGGTCACCGTTTCCAGGTCGAACTTCATCGGTACCTGCTGCGGCTGATCCTGAGGCTGAATGCCCTGCGCCGCTTCGGTCTGCTTGACAATCATGTCAGCCAGACCGAGGCCTTTCCCGGCGGTCATCTGCTGCGCAATCTGCTGGTCATACATGCTGGTGTAGAGACGCGTTGAATCGCTGCTGAACATCCCGTCTTTCGGCAGGGTTTCGCGCATGCTCTTCAGCATCATCTGTACAAACATCCCTTCCACCTGGCGGGCGACCGGGCGGATATTCGCCGCCGGGTCTTTACCTGCTTTGGTTTTCAGTTCGTTGAGCGACTGGGCGTCCCAGGCTGCACTGGTCAACAATTTGCTATCGGTCAGCATTAGATGATTTCCAGTTTGGCGCGCAGGCAGCCCGCGCTTTGCATGGATTGCAGAATGGACATCAGATCCATCGGCGTTGCGCCCAGGGCGTTCAGGGCGCGCACCACGCTGTTCAGGTTGGCGCTTGATCGCACGCTCTGTAAAGACCCACCGCTCTGACGTAAATCAATCTGCGTTTGCGGGGTTACCACCGTCTGACCACCGCCAAACGGCGTGTCCGGCTGGCTGACGTTAGCGGAGCGGTTCACCGTCACCGACAGGTTCCCCTGCGCCACGGCACAGCTGTCGAGCGACACTTCCCGGTTCATCACCACCGAGCCGGTACGGGAGTTGATGATCACCTTCGCATCCTGGACCGGAACGTTCACTTCCATATTCTGGATATCGGCCAGCATGCGCACCTGGTTGCTGCTGCCGGTGGAGGTACGGATCTGCACGGTGCGCGCATCGAGTGCCGTGGCATTACCGTAGCCACGGCTGCGGTTGATGGTATCGGCAATCTGCTGCGCCATCGTGAAGTCTTCATTATTGAGCTGCAGGTTAATGGTGTTGCCCGCGCCAAACTGGGTCGGCAGTTCACGCTCAATGATCGCCCCGTTGGTAATCCGTCCGCCGTTGAGCTGGTTTACCTGCACGCTGCTTCCGCCTGCGGATGCACCCGCACCGCCGACCAGAATGTTCCCCTGCGCCAGCGCATAAACCTGGCTGTCGACGCCTTTCAGCGGAGTCATCAGCAGCGTACCGCCGCGCAGGCTTTTGGCGTTACCCATTGAGGAGACCACCACGTCAATGGTCTGTCCCTGACGCGCAAACGCCGGGTAGGACGCGGTGACCATTACTGCCGCCACGTTTTTCAGCTGCATGTTAGTTCCCGCCGGCACGGTAATGCCGAGCTGGGAAAGCATGTTGTTCAGACTTTGGGTGGTAAAGGGGGTCTGGGTCGTCTGGTCACCGGTACCGTCCAGCCCCACCACCAGGCCATAGCCAATCAGCGAGTTTTCACGCACGCCCTGAACGCTGGTGAGATCGCGAATACGGTCAGCCTGGGCAAAGGTAGCCACCAGCGCGAGCGCCACGGCGAAGATCGATTTAAACATGGGTCACCTCGCTTACATCGGCGATAAGTTAAGGAAGAAGCGCTGCAGCCAACCCATATTTTGCGCTTCATTAATGTAGCCGTTACCGACGTACTCAATGCGCGCATCCGCCACCTGGGTGGACGGAACGGTGTTGGTGCCGCTGATGGTGCGAGGGTTAACCACGCCCGAGAAGCGAATGAATTCAGTGCCCTGGTTGATGGCGATCTGTTTTTCACCCACAACGTGTAAGTTGCCGTTAACCAGTACCTGGTCAACCGTGACCGTCAGCGTGCCGCTGAAGGTGTTGCTGGCGTTCGCGCCACCTTTACCGTTAAAGGTGTTGCCGCCAGAGGCATCGACATCAGCACGCGCGTTGCCGAACAGTCCCTGCAGGTAGCGCGGAACGGTATCGAAGCCAAAATTCGTTTTGCCATCACGGCTGGCGTTCGCCGACGAGCTCTTGCTCGCGCTGACGTTTTCCTGCAGCACAATGGTCAATGTATCGCCGACGTTACGCGGGCGGCGATCTTCAAACAGCGGCTGATAGCCGTAATTAATCGGCTGCGCGGTCTGGAAAATGGAGCCGTTGACTACTGGCGCAGGGCCAGGAACGGGTTGCGCAGTCGTCGCACCCTGGACCAAAGGTTTAGACGGGATCCAGGCACACCCGCTGAGGGTGACGGCCAGAACAGTCAGAATCGGATAACGAAACGCCGCGTTTTTTTGCATTGCCTTCATCTTCGAAAACAGGGAGCCGGCGCGGCGTTTACCGCACCGGGCTACACCTTAGAGTTGCGTCAGTTTCTGCAGCATCTGGTCGGTCGTCGACACTGCTTTACTGTTAATTTCATACGCGCGCTGAACCTGGATCATATTCACCAGCTCTTCCGCCACGTTCACGTTGGAGGTTTCAACATAGCCCTGATACAGCAGGCCCGCGCCGTTCAGGCCCGGGGTGCTCTCATTTGGCGTCCCGGAGGATTGCGTCTCGGTGTAGAGGTTCTCACCAATGCTTTCCAGACCGGTATCGTTCATGAAGGTGGTCAGGTTGAGCTGCCCAACCTGAACCGGCGCAGCCTGCCCCTGCTGGGTTACGCTGACCACACCGTCACGTCCGATGGTTATGCTCAGGGCGTTCGCCGGGATGGTAATCGCAGGCTGAACCTGGAAACCGCCCGCCGTCACCAGCTGGCCGTTCTGATCGACCTGGAACGAGCCGTCGCGGGTGTAGGCAGAAGTCCCGTCAGGCAGCTGCACCTGGAAGAAGCCCTGGCCTTTGATCGCCACGTCTTTGCTGTTGTTGGTCTGAGACAGGTTGCCCTGGCTGTGCAGACGCTCGGTCGCCACCGGACGAACACCGGTACCGATCTGCAGGCCCGATGGCAGCGTCGTCTGTTCAGAAGACTGCGCGCCCGGCTGGCGGATGGTTTGATAAAGCAAATCTTCGAAAACGGCGCGTTGACGCTTGAAACCATTGGTGCTCACGTTTGCCAGGTTGTTGGCAATCACGTCCATATTGGTTTGCTGGGCGTCCAGGCCAGTTTTCGCGATCCATAAAGAACTGATCATAAGGAATCCTGTTAGCTCATAGCCAGAAGTTGGTTAGCCTTGCCCGCGTTTTCATCGACGCTGCTGATGATCTTCATCTGCATTTCAAAACGACGGGCGCTGGCGATCATGTCGGTCATGGCTTCGACCGGCTTGACGTTACTGCCTTCCAGAACACCGGACATCACGCGGATGCTCGGATCGGCCTGTAAGGTGGCACCCCGCGTCGCCTGCGCCGCCTGGGTCAGACGGAACATGCCGTCGTCGCCACGCTGCACCTCTTTGCCTTCCGCCTTAACCAGCTTCAGACGACCGACGGGCGCAACGGTATTGGCCGGGTCGCCAGGGTTGAGCGCCGAAATGGTGCCGTCCGCAGCGATAGTCAGCTCAGAGCCTTCCGGTACGGTCAGCGGACCCGCTTCCCCCATCACCGGATGCCCCTGAATCGTCAGCTGGCCCGTCGCGCTCACCTGGATGTTCCCGTTACGGGTATAGCCTTCGCTACCGTCCGCCGTTTGCACCGCCAGCCAGCCGTCCTGCTGCAGAGCCACGTCCAGCGGGCGTGAGGTGTAATCCATCTGCCCTGGCGTCATATCGGCGCCAGGGGTTGATGCGGTCACCAGCGTACGGGTCGGCAGGGAAAGTCCTTCTACCGGCACCGCGCGCAGCGCATTAAGCTGCGCGCGAAAGCCCGGCGTGGAGGCGTTTGCCAGGTTGCTGGCGGTAACGGCCTGCTGATTGAGCGTCTGACTTGCCGCGCCCATCGCGGTATATATTGCGTGATCCATTGCGCTTTCCTGTTAGCCGCTTAACGCAGGTTAACCAGCGTGTTGAGGATCTGATCCTGGGTTTTGATGGTCTGCGCGTTCGACTGATAGTTACGCTGCGCGACGATCATGTTCACCAGCTCTTTACTCAGATCGACGTTAGAGGCTTCCAGCGCACCGTTGGTCAGCGTGCCGAAGTTACCGCTTCCGGCAGTACCCAGCAGCGCCACGCCGGAGGACTGGGTGGCAGACCAGACGTTGTCGCCTTCCGATTTCAGACCTTCGTTGTTGGCGAAGTTTGCCAGCACGATCTGGCCCAGAACCTGGGTCTGCTCATTGGAATAGTTACCGACCACAGTGCCGTCGTCATTGATTTGGTAGCTCACCAGGTCGCCTGGTTTAAAACCATTCTGGCTGGTCGCGACGATATTGTTCGCACCGGTGTTCTGCTGCATGGAGTTAGCAAAACTCATGGCGAAGGTCGCTGGCGTCGCACCTGGGATGGTCGCGGTAGTGATGTTGATATTTCCACCACCGGTCAGCGTACCGTTATTATCGAAGGTCAGCGTGGTGGCGAGTGCCGCCGTGCTGCCTGCGACGCTACCGTCCTGGGCATACACTTTCCAGGAGTTAGCCGGGGTCGCATCTTTGACATAAAACAGGTTCATGTTGTGCGCATTACCCTGGCTATCAAAGACGGTCACCGTACCTTTTTTGTTGTACGTGTCCGGGTTAGCCGGATCAAAGGCGGTGGTCGGCGCGGTATCGGTGGAATTCAGGTTAATCTGCTGGGAAGCCGTGGTGGTGGACTTCGCGGCCATCAACGTGGTTGGGATATTAATGACCTGTGGGTTCGCCCCGGTCTGAACCGTTGATGGCGTCCCGGCAACCGGATAACCGGTTAACTGCATCCCCTGCATGTTCACCAGGTTACGGTTTTCGTCCAGCTTGAACTGGCCGTTACGGCTGTAGAACACAGAGCCGTTGGAGTCGACCATACGGAAGAAACCGTTCTGGCTGATGGCAACGTCCAGGCCACGACCGGTGTTGGTGGTGGTGCCGTCGCTAAAGTCCTGCGTGATGCCCGCAACTTTCACGCCCAGGCCGACTTTGGAACCGGCAAACATGTCTGCAAAGGAAGCAGAACCGGATTTAAAACCATAGGTCGCGGAGTTGGCGATGTTGTTGCCAATGACGTCCAGGTTGGTGGCCGCAGCATTCAGGCCGCTGACCGCTTGAGAAAAGGCCATGACTTACTCCTGATAAGTGTTAAGGCTTAGATAATCTGCCGAACTTCGTCGAGTGTGGTGGAACCAGAGGTTCCCAAATCCAGTTTGTTGCCGTCGCTTCCTTTAATCACGCCCTGGACCAGCGCGAACTGCAGCGGCTGCGCCACCAGCTGGGTCGTCCCGTTGCTGGCGCTGATCGCGACTTTGTAAGCACCGTTTGGCGCTTTCGTGCCGTCGGTCAGGCTGCCGTCCCAGGTAAAGGTGTGAACGCCCGCCTTCAGCTCGCCGATATCAATGGTGCGCACAACCGTGCCGTTGCTGTCGGTAATGGTTGCGGTAACTTTCTCCGCCGCCTGCTGCAGCTCAACGCCAAACGGCGTTGTGGTCGTTGTGGTGTTGCCTTCGGTAGTGCTGGTGCCTGCCAGAATCGTGGTTCCCGGGATCATCACCCCGTGGCCAATCAGGCTTGCCGCCTGCAGAGACTGGGCGCTATTAATCTGTCCAGAGACGGAACCAAGGGTGGTGTTGAGTTTCTCAATGCCGCTAACGGTGCTGATCTGCGCAAGCTGCGTGGTCAGTTCGTTGTTCTGCATCGGGTTAGTGGGGTCCTGGTTCTTAAGCTGCGCCACCAGCAGCGTCAGAAAGCTGCCCTGAAGATCGGCGGCGTTACTCCCCGTCAGGGAGTTAGAACCCGTCGTACTCTTTGTGTTGTTAACACCCGAGTTCGTCGGATCATTCACATTTACGGCGATGGACATGCATGTCTCCTTTACTGGCCGAGAGTGAGTGTTTTGAGCATCATGCTCTTCACGGTATTAAGCACTTCGACGTTGGCCTGGTAGCTACGGGAAGCCGACATGGAGTTCACCATCTCACCCACCACATCCACGTTTGGCATCTTCACGTATCCGCTGGCATCCGCCAGTGGGTTACCCGGCTCATACACCAGTCTGTCCGGGGCCTGGCTCTCCACCACATCCGAGACCTTCACGCCGCCCGTCGCCGCGCCTGGCGCAGCATCGACCTGAAAGACAACCTGTTTGGCACGATAAGGCTGGCCGTCGGGTCCGGTGACGCTGTCGGCGTTCGCGAGGTTACTGGCGGCCACGTTCAGGCGCTTGGACTGTGCGGTTAACGCCGAACCGGCGATATCAAAAATATTCAGCAAGGCCATCTATCAATTCCCCCCCTGCAGGACGTTCATCATGCCTTTGATTTGTCCGCCGAGTACGGTCAGACCCGTCTGGTATTTCAGGCTGTTGTCGGCAAACTGGGTACGCTCCCGGTCCATATCCACGGTGTTACCGTCGAGTGAGGGCTGATCGGGAATGCGATAAAGTAAATCGGTCGCTGGCGCGGTCATCGCCTGAGCAGGAATATGGCGAGAGGATGTCATGGCAAGTGCAACACCCGTTCCTTCGGCACGTCCACGCTCCATCACCTTTTTGAGTTCACTGGAAAAATCAATATCGCGCGCCTGATACCCCGGGGTATCGGCGTTAGCGATATTGGCGGCTAAAATCTCCTGCCGCTGGGCGCGTAAGTTGAGCGCTTCCTGCTGAAAACGTAACGCGGCGTCGAGTTTATCGAGCATGTCTCCTCCGCTGATGGCAAAATTTCAGTTCACAGCTTAAATCTCACCCGGTCTCCCCTATCGACGGAATAAGCGCAAAATGCGTCGCTATTTATTCCGTTGATGCAAAACCACTGCAGGTAGAATTCGTTCAACTCTGGAAACGGTGGAACTTGCGATGCAAACGTTAAAACGTGGTCTGGTGGCGGCTCTCTTGCTGTTAAGCCCTCTGGCGCAGGCTGAAGGGATACAGGATCGGCTAACGGCTTTTTTTGCTGAAAAACTGGCAGGCTTTAGCGATGACGTGACCGTTACCGTGCGCACGCCACCGAATCTGTACCCGACGTGCGACCAGCCGTCCTTCAGCGTGGTAGGGTTCACAAAGCTCTGGGGGAATGTGAACGTGCTGGCACGCTGCGCCAACGAAAAACGCTATTTACAGGTTGCCGTTCAGGCGACGGGCAATTATGTTGTCGCCGCCGTGCCCATTGCGCGCGGCAGCGTACTGCAGACAAACAGCGTGACCTTGAAGCGCGGCCGTTTGGATCAGCTGCCGCCACGCACCATGCTGGATATTAACCAGGCACAGGACGCCGTCAGCCTGCGCGACGTCGCGCCAGGCCAGCCGATACAGATCTCCATGCTGCGTCAGGCATGGCGGGTAAAAGCAGGCCAACAGGTGATGGTGGTGGCCAACGGAGATGGCTTTAGCATCAACAGTGAAGGGAAAGCGTTGAACAATGCCGCGGTGGCGCAAAACGCCCGCGTCAGAATGTCCTCAGGCCAGGTGGTGAGCGGAACCGTCGATGCTGATGGGAAAATTCTGATTAACCTATAATCTTTTTAAAGATTTCGCGGCGCGTGCCGATAAATATTCCACTAATGATGATGTCAGGCGCAAACGCCGCGAACCCTCGATGAGGACAACACTATGAGCATTGATCGTACATCAGCCCTGAAGCCGGTAAGCGCTGTACAACCTCGCGAAACGAATGACGCAACGGCGCAGAAAACGCGCCTGGAAAAACCGTCAACGTCCAACAGCACCAGCGTGACCCTGAGCGACGCGCAGGCAAAACTGATGCAGCCGGGCAGCAACGATATCAATATGGAACGTGTTGAAGCGCTGAAAACAGCTATTCGTAACGGTGAGCTGAAAATGGACACCAGCAAAATCGCTGACGCCCTGATTCAGGAAGCACAGAGTTTCTTACAGAGTAACTAACCGTATGAGTCGACTGTCAGAAATACTGGATCAAATGACGGTTGTCCTGAACGACCTGAAAACGGTAATGGACGCTGAACAGCAGCATCTCTCTTCCGGTCACATCAACGGCAGCGCGCTGCAGCGTATTACTGAAGACAAAAGTTCGCTTCTGGCAACGCTGGATTATCTGGAGCAGCAGCGACGCGCTGAGCAAGATCCTAAGCGCAGCGCCAATGACGATATTATTGAGCGCTGGCAGACCATTACTGAAAAAACCCAGCACCTGCGCGATCTTAACCAGCATAACGGCTGGCTACTGGAAGGGCAGATTGAGCGTAATCAGCAGGCGCTTGAGGTGTTGAAACCGCATAAAGAAACCGGTCTGTACGGTGCGGATGGTCAGACGGCGACGGCGCGTATTGCAGGTGTGAAAAAGATTTCGATTTGACGCATAAGCGACTAATCATGCAGTGGGGAGCACCATGAGGTGAACTCCCCTTTTGGCGTTTATGCCGTCCGGCGGGCAAACTCTTTTACTTTGAAACCCAGCACCGCGAGCGTGGCAAAGTACGCCACCACACCAACGCACACCACGGCCATCAGGCGCATCAGGCGATAAGGCATCGTGCCCAGGGACCACTCCGGCAGCACGTGCATCATGCCAAGCAGCGCGGCAGACATCACCAGTACCGCAACGATCAGACGCACCAGGAAACTGCCCCAACCCGGCTGCGGCGTGAAAATATCCTGCTTGCGCAGCTGCCAGTACAGCAGGCCGGCATTCAGACAGGCCGCGAGACCAATCGATAATGACAGGCCGGCATGTTTCAGCGGACCAATAAACGCCAGGTTCATCAGCTGCGTCATAATCAGCGTCACGATGGCAATTTTTACCGGCGTTTTGATGTCCTGACGCGAGTAAAAGCCCGGCGCCAGCACTTTCACCACGATCAGCCCCATCAGTCCCACCGAGTAGGCAATCAGCGCGCGCTGGGTCATGGCGGCATCGAAGGCGGTGAATTTCCCGTACTGGAAGAGCGACACCGTCAGCGGTTTGGCCAGAATACCCAGCGCCACCGCGCTTGGCAGGGCCAGCAGGAAGCAGAGACGCAGGCCCCAGTCCATCAGGCGGCAATACTCATCATGATTGCCGCTGGCAAAACTTTTCGACAGCGACGGCAGCAGGATGGTCCCCAGCGCCACGCCCAGCACCCCGGACGGAAACTCCATCAGGCGGTCGGCATAGTACATCCAGGAAACCGAGCCGGATACCAGGAACGAGGCAAAGATGGTGTTGATAATCAGCGAGATCTGGCTGACGGAGACGCCGAGAATGGCGGGCCCCATCTGCTTGATGACGCGCATCGCCCCGGCATCTTTGAGGTTGATGCGCGGCAGCACCAGCATGCCGATTTTTTTCAGGTGCGGCAGCTGATACGCCAGCTGCAGCACTCCGCCGACGGTGACCGCCCAGGCCAGCGCCAGCACCGGCGGGTTGAAGTGCGGGGCGGCGAACAGGGCAAAGCCGATCATGCTGACGTTAAGAAACGTCGGCGCAAACGCCGGTACAGAGAAGCGGTTCCAGGTATTGAGGATCGCCCCCACCAGCGAGGCCAGCGAGATCAGCAGAATATAGGGGAAAGTAATGCGCAACAGCTGCGAGGTCAGGGCAAACTTGTCGGCCGTATCGGCAAAGCCGGGCGCGGTCACCATAATCACCCAGGGCGCGGCCAGCATCCCGAGGACGGTCACCACCGCCAGCGCCAGCGTCAGCAGGCCGGAGACATAAGACACAAAGACGCGCGTGGCGTCCTCACCCTGCTTGCTTTTATATTCTGCCAGGATCGGGACGAATGCCTGAGAAAACGCCCCCTCCGCAAAAATACGACGCAGCAGGTTCGGTAATTTGAACGCGACGAAAAAGGCGTCCGTGGCCATCCCTGCACCAAATACCCTTGCCACAATGGCGTCGCGCGCAAAACCCAGCACGCGGGAAAACATGGTCATCGAGCTGACGGCCGCCAGCGATTTTAATAAGTTCATTAACGTGAATTTCCAGAACCATACGGATTTCCAGGACGGGCAAGCGTAAGCGCCACCCGGCAAAGCCTACAAGCGGCGCTTAGTCTACCCGGATTTCAACGAATTACTATCCGCAGATGTTACAGCGAGTTATTCACTCATGGCCTCGCGCCAGAGCCTTTCCACAATGCGCTGCGCCATGATGGCCTGCTCGCCGGACGTTTCAGGAACCGTCTGATTTTGCACGCAGGTGATGAAATGGCGGGCGCAACCGGCAAAACCGCGCTGTTCAAGCGTGCTCTGCCAGCCAGGCGCGGGGAGCGTCATCACGCCGCTGCCCTTCTCTTCCCGCCATTCACGCATGTCGGTAATGTCGTACAACGCCCCGTCGGTGACGGCCTGGACGCATTCTCGCTGGCTGCCGGCACGACGATGCATGCTGGTCGTGATCTGCAGATGGTCAATCGCGAAATGGTGTTCTGCGTAGACCATTTCACCCTGCTCGTTCGTGAGCAGCGTGCCACTTTGCAGCTGCGCGTTGCTACCGGCGAGCCACAGCGCCGTATCCACAACGTGGAGATAATCATCCAGCAGCGTGAAGCGCAGATCGTTTGGCCCGATGCTGTCCGTGCGGTGTTTATCCATCCGCAGCGAGGCAAGCGTGCCCGACTGTGCCTTAAGCTGCTGGTAAAGGGGCGCGAAGCGGCGGTTGAAGCCGACCATCAGCGTCAGTTTTTTACGCGCCGCCAGCTCAATCAGGCGTTCCGCGTCCGGAACATTTTCCGCCAGCGGTTTATCCACGCAAACGTGAACGCCCGCATTGAGCAGCTCGCTCACGACCTGATAGTGGGTAGACGTTGAGGTATGCACAAAGACCGCATCGCACTCGCGGGCCAGATCCTGAAGCGATGCCGCATACGGCATACGCCAGGTTTCGCAGATCCGCTCGGCCTTCTCGCGCGTGGGTGACCATGCCCCTTGCAGCGTCCAGTCCGTCGCTGCCCCCAGAACCGGCAGCCAGGCTTTTTGTGCAATACCGCCCAGCCCTACTACGCCAATGCGTAATTTTTTCACCGTCAGTCTCCCAAATGTGCCAGCAGGGCATCCAGACGCTGTTTCAGCCCGGCGACCTCGTCTTCCAGCGCCTCTACGCGGGCAACCAAATCATCATCTACGGCCGTTATGTCAGTTGCGCTGGATTTAACTGAACTATCAACGTCACCGCTGAACAGGTGCATATAGCGGCTTTCACGCTTGCCCGGCTCGCGCGCCAGACGCACCACGTAAGGACCGTCTTCACGCGCGGCCAGCCCTTCGAGGGTCTGCTCGACCTCCTGCATATCGCTGAACTCATGCATACGGGAAGCGCGCGTGCGCAGTTCTCCCGGCGTCTGCGCTCCGCGCAGCAACAGCGTGGTGATGACCGCCACTTCCGCACTGCTCAGCTTCAGGTCACCAAATTCGGAGTTACAGAAGCGCTGTTCGTATTTGGTCACGCGGTTGCCGAAGCCGCTGACGGTGCGCAGATAGTGGCGTTTGACCAGCGCATCCAGCACGTCCTGAACCTCATGCTCGCTGAGGTTCATCACCGGCTCGCGGTTGGTTTTCTGGTTGCAGGCCATGGTCACGGCGTTGACGGAGAGCGGATACTGCTCCGGCGTGGTGACCTGTTTTTCGAGTAAGCACCCAATCACGCGCGCTTCTGTACCGTTTAGCTGATACTTCATCTTTTCTCCTTAACGACCTGCAGTCCAGTCCCGGGTGGTTAATGCCGTCAGAACGTGGTCGCGCCACTCTCCGTCTATCAGCAGATAGTCTTTGGCGTAACCCTCTTTTTCGAACCCTAAACGCGCCAGCAGATTTCCGCTGCGCTGGTTATGCGGCATATAGTTCGCCATAATGCGATGAATGTGCTGGGTGCGTTGCATATAGCGGATCGCTACCGTCAGCGCCTCGTACATCAGCCCCTGCCCCTGCCACTTCTGGCCGATGGAGTAGCCCAGGTAGCAGGCGTGAAACGATCCCCGCACCACGTTTGAAAAATTGGCGATCCCGATAATCTCTTTCTCTTCAGGATCCAGCAGCGCGAAATAAAACGCGCTGCCCTGCTTGTGAAATTCCGTAATCATGCTGAGGCGCGCCTGCCAGCCGGAAGGGTAACAATGGCTCTCATCCCGAACGGGTTCCCAGGGTTTTAAAAACTGGCGATTCTCGGCGTAATAATCCGCCAGACGCCAGGCATCACGCTCATGCACCAGACGAACGACCAGCCTGTCCGTTGTCAGACGCACTTTTGGCACATTACTGCGATAGCCAAACATCGATACCACTCCTTCCCGTCACTTCAGCTTGCCCATTAGCTTTACTATACCTGCGCCTGCGCCGTCTGTGAAAACAGTGACATACCATTTTCACCTCTTTTCACATTTTTCGATGAGAACTCTCTATCAAAGCACCCTTTTGATAAAAAAATATTGTCACGTGCAGGGGTGGGAAAAAACGCGGCGACACCGCAGAATGTTAGCGTGCTCACCATCTTATTTTCCCTGGAGGGAAAATGTCCCGCGTATCACAGGCCAGGAGCCTGGGTAAATATTTCCTGCTCGTCGATAACATGCTGGTCGTGCTCGGCTTTTTTGTCGTTTTTCCGCTTATTTCGATCCGCTTTGTCGATCAGATGGGCTGGGCGGCATTAATGGTCGGCATTGCCCTGGGGCTACGCCAGTTTGTCCAGCAGGGCCTGGGCGTCTTTGGCGGGGCTATCGCCGACCGCTTTGGCGCGAAACCGATGATCGTCACCGGTATGCTGCTGCGCGCGGCAGGGTTTGCCACGATGGCGGTCGCCCAGGAGCCCTGGCTACTCTGGTTCTCCTGTTTCCTCTCCGGTATCGGGGGCACGCTGTTCGATCCGCCCCGCACCGCGCTGGTGGTAAAGCTGATTCGCCCGCAGCACCGCGGCCGTTTCTTCTCGATTCTGATGATGCAGGACAGCGCCGGGGCGGTTATCGGCGCCCTGCTGGGAAGCTGGCTGCTGCAGTATGATTTCCGTCTGGTCTGCGCGGCTGGGGCGGTGCTCTTTATGCTGTGCGCGCTGTTTAATGGCCTGTTCCTGCCGGCGTGGAAACTGTCAACGGTGAAAGCGCCGGTTCGGGAAGGGCTGGGCCGCGTCCTGCGCGACAGACGTTTTGTCACCTATGTGTTGACCCTGACGGGATATTACATGCTGGCCGTGCAGGTCATGCTGATGCTGCCGATCATGGTTAACGACATTGCAGGTACCCCTGCAGCGGTGAAATGGATGTACGCCATCGAAGCCTGCCTGTCGTTAACGCTCCTCTATCCGATTGCCCGCTGGAGCGAGCGGCGTTTTCGCCTGGAGCATCGCCTGATGGCCGGACTGTTCCTGATGACGCTGAGCATGATGCCGATCGGCCTGGTGAACACGCTCCAGCAGCTGTTTACGCTGATTTGCACGTTCTATATTGGCTCGATCATCGCCGAGCCTGCCCGCGAAACGCTGAGCGCCTCGCTTGCGGATGCGCGTGCACGCGGCAGCTATATGGGGTTCAGCCGACTGGGGCTGGCGCTTGGCGGGGCATTAGGTTACGCCGGCGGCGGCTGGTTGTTTGATGCTGGCAAAGCGTTAAATCAACCTGAACTTCCGTGGATGATGCTGGGCGTGGTGGGCTTTATGACGCTACTCGCCCTGTGGTGGCAGTTCAGCCAGAAACGCAGCGCAAGCGGCATGCTCGAGCCCGGCGCGTAGCCTTTCCCTCGGGCGGGAGCCCTTCCCGCCCCACTTCTCAGTTTTTTCTGCTGGTTTCTGCCCATTCACGCTGACATACTGGCGTAACAGGACAGAAGCGCCGATTTTTCGTTGAGGAACACTATGAAGAAAATTGTCTTAGCCGCGGCATTGATTGTCAGCGGCCTGCTGGTTGGCTGTAACCAGCTCACGCAATACACCGTCAGTGAACAGGAAATTAATCAGGCGCTGGAAAAACATAACAATTTCTCGAAAGACATTGGCGTACCGGGTCTTGCCGATGCGCATATCGTGCTCACAAACCTCACCAGTCAAATCGGACGTGAAGAGCCAAACAAAGTCACCCTGGCCGGTGATGCGGACCTCGATATGTCCTCCCTCTTTGGCAATCAGAAAGCCAACATCAAGCTCAAGCTGAAGGCACTGCCTGTTTTCAACAAAGAGAAAGGGGCGATTTTCCTGCAGGAGATGGAAGTGGTCGACGCGAAGGTGTCTCCGGACAAGATGGCGCCGGTTCTGCAAACCCTGATGCCCTATCTGAATCAGTCGCTGCGGAATTACTTTAACCAGCAGCCCGCGTACGTCTTAAGTGAAGACAAAAGCAAGGGTGAAGCTCTGGCGAAAAAATATGCAAAAGGCATAGAGGTGAAACCGGGCGAAATTATCATTCCTTTCACCGATTAACCTGAAGGGCGCTGCGGCGCCCTTTTTTTTCACGGAAAAGTGTGCAAACGAAAACGTTTCCGCTTATGATTTGTGTCCGGCAAAAACAGCCATCCTTATGACTGATTCCTGACAAGCCGGAGCTTCCATGACTGCACAACCCCAGGTTCTTAAAATCCGCCGCCCTGACGACTGGCATATCCATCTGCGTGATGGCGATATGCTGAAAACCGTCGTGCCTTATACCAGCGAAATTTATGGCCGCGCGATTGTCATGCCTAACCTGGTGCCACCAGTCACCACCGTCGATGCCGCGATAGCCTATCGCCAGCGCATTCTCGACGCCGTTCCTGCGGGACACGATTTTACCCCGTTGATGACCTGCTATCTGACCGATTCACTGGATCCGAACGAAGTGGAGCGCGGGTTTAACGAAGGCGTCTTTACGGCAGCGAAACTCTACCCGGCGAATGCCACCACCAACTCCAGCCACGGCGTCACCAGCATTGATGCCATTATGCCGGTGCTGGAACGCATGCAGAAACTGGGTATGCCGCTGCTGGTTCACGGCGAAGTAACGCATGCCGAAATTGACATTTTCGACCGCGAAGCCCGTTTTATCGAGACCGTGATGGAGCCTTTGCGCCAGCGCCTGCCGGCGCTGAAGGTGGTCTTCGAGCATATCACCACCAAAGACGCGGCAGAGTACGTGCGTGACGGCAACGATCTTATCGCCGCCACCATTACGCCACAGCACCTGATGTTTAACCGTAACCACATGCTGGTGGGCGGGGTGCGCCCTCACCTCTACTGCCTGCCTATTCTTAAGCGCAACATCCACCAGCAGGCGCTGCGCGAGCTGGTCGCCAGCGGGTTCTCCCGCGCGTTCCTCGGTACCGATTCCGCGCCTCACGCCCGCCATCGTAAAGAGGCGAGCTGCGGCTGCGCGGGCTGCTTCAACGCCCCAACGGCGCTTGCCAGCTACGCAACCGTGTTTGAAGAGATGAACGCGCTGGAACATTTCGAAGCATTCTGCTCCCTTAACGGCCCGCGCTTCTACGGCCTGCCGGTCAACGACACCTTCATCGAACTGGAGCGTAAAGCGAGCCACGTTGAGGAGTCCATTGCCCTGACGGACGACACGCTGATCCCCTTCCTGGCGGGTGAAACCGTAAGCTGGACGGTAAAACGTTAAAAAATCAGTGCCCCTTGTTGTCAAACTGATAATATAACTGTATAAATAACCAGTATATTACACAGGGGGCATTTATGCGTATTGAAGTCACCATAGCCAAAACTACCGTTCTGCCTGCCGGCGCGCTTGATGCACTGGCAGGCGAATTATCCCGTCGTATTAACAACACCTTTCCCGACAACGCGGGTGCCGTCACGGTGCGTTACGCCGCGGCGAACAACCTCTCCGTCATTGGCGCCGCAAAAGAAGATAAAGATCGCATCAGCGAAATCCTCCAGGAAACGTGGGAAAGCGCTGACGACTGGTTCATCACGGATTAACACTGCTCCCTCATTGTGTTTTTTTGCCGGGTCGCCCCGGCTTTTTTTTGCCTCATAATCCTGTAAGTTCAAAATAATTCGGCATCTTCTTTAAAAATCGTGAACGAGATGGTGTTTTATTGTTCGAACAATCCTAAAAAGCAGAAAAATGTGTTGCCACCTGTTTATTTTTCCCTTCGGAACCCTTATTACTTGGTATACTGAAGTTGCTTTCAGAAAAACATGCATTGAACCTCAAAGCCGTTGTCTTCTAA
>NZ_JBRIQR010000051.1:0-26070 GCF_052983755.1 Enterobacter sp. CFEC122
AAGTGATTCACATCCGCCGTGTCGATGGAGGCGCATTATAGGGATCCCAATTTTTAGCACAAGTATTTTTTAGATCTTTTTTTCCGACTGCTGATTTTCCGCGCTTTTCGCTGAAATCCCGCCCGATCTGCTTAAATATTGACGTATTTTGCCTTGCCTCGATCGACGAATACGATCAAAGTCTTCTGTATAGCGCTCATTCTCAGAGGTAGTTATGTCTGCAGTATTACGTCCTTATAAAGATCTGTTCCCCAAACAAGGCGATCGCGTGATGATCGACGCCAGTAGTGTGGTCATTGGTGATGTCCGACTGGCCGATGACGTTAGTATCTGGCCACTCGTTGCCATCAGGGGAGACGTTAACTATGTGTCTATTGGCGCGCGAACCAATATTCAGGACGGTAGCGTTCTGCACGTCACGCACAAATCGTCCTATAACCCGAAAGGCAATCCCCTCATTATTGGAGAAGATGTTACCGTCGGCCATAAAGTCATGCTTCACGGCTGCACTGTCGGAAATCGCGTACTTGTTGGCATGGGGTCGATTTTACTGGATGGCGTCATAGTAGAAGATGACGTGATGATTGGCGCCGGTAGCCTGGTCCCGCAGAACAAACGGCTGGAGAGCGGCTATCTCTATCTGGGAAGCCCGGTAAAACAGATCCGCCCCCTTAAGGAGGCAGAGATCGAAGGATTAAAATACTCGGCGAACAACTACGTAAAATGGAAGAATGACTATTTGGATCAGGATAACCAAACCCAGCCCTGATCGTCTTCCTGCTGTTCGCGGATTAAATCGCTGGCTTCCTCTTCCAGATCCCAGCGATTTTCGCAAAATACCGCTAGCGGGTCTGTGCCGCCAAAACGATGCAACAGCGTTTCTCCATGGATGGCACAGGTAAGCTGCATACCCTGCACCAGCACAGGAAAACAGACCGCTTGCTTATGCTCATCCCAGCTCTCTCTGTCCGGGAAATGAATAGCCTGATTCACGCCGAAAGCTCCTGCTTTAGCTTTTCAATGACCGGCTCGACAGCAGGCAACACTCCGTGCCAGAGCAGTACCGCATGCGCAGCCTGCCCCACCAGCATTCCCAGCCCATCGGCTAACTGTTTCGCGCCGTGTTGTTCACACCAATTCAGGAAAGGCGTCTTACCTTTCTGATAGAACATGTCATAGAAGTACATATGCGCACTGACCAACGAAGCGGGGATCGCCGGGATCTCGCCACTGATGCCGCTGGATGTGGCATTAATGACAAGATCGAACTCACGTTCGACAAGATCGTCAAGCGCTACCGCGCTCACGCTGCCGGTATGCGCAAACAACGCCGCCAGTGCTTCTGCCCGGGAAAAGGTTCTGTTCGTGATGGTCACCGAACAGTCCAGTGAAAGCAGAGGCAACAAAACGCCCCGCGATGCGCCACCCGCGCCAATCAGCAGGATTCGGAATCCGGGCTTGATAAAGGAGAGTCTTTCCAGATCGCTGAGTAAACCAATCCCGTCGGTGTTGTCCCCCAGAAGGCGTCCATCCTCAAGCCGTTTTAGGGTATTGACTGCACCAGCAAGTGAAGCGCGTTCGGTCAGCTCATCCGCACGTTCAAAGGCTTCTTCTTTAAACGGGACCGTCACATTCGCACCTTTGCCCCCCGCGGCGAAAAAGGCCTCCAGCGTAGGGATAAAGGCATCCACTGGCGCCAGTACGCGACCATAGGGGTGATCTATCTGCAACTGCTCCGCGAACTGCTGATGGATCAACGGTGACTTGCTGTGTGCAATGGGATTACCAAAAACAGCATAGGTTTCCATGAGATTACCCCTGGCGAAAACGTTCGCCGGTCAAAGCGTCGCGAATTTCAGATGGATTCAGGCGCCCTCCCGTTTCACCGACAGCGACAGGGAAGTCATTCCCGAACTGCGCCAGCACTTCTTCGGTTGTCCGACAAGGCGGCTGCCCGGTCAGGTTGGCGCTGGTTGAGACCAGTGGTTTACCAAATGCCAGGCACAGCTCCACCACCAGCGGATGGTCAGTGACGCGAACGGCAAGGGAGTCAAAGCGTCCGGTTAACCAGCGCGGCGTTGTAGGCTGAGCCGGGAAGACGAAGGTTACTGGTCCAGGCCATGCGGAGAAGATTGTCTCGCGCTGTGCTGGGGTTAGCATAGAGTCATCAATATAGGGCTTAAGCTGCTCGTAATTCGCAGCGATCAAAATAAGCCCTTTCTCGACGGGTCTTTGTTTCAGAGTAAGCAGACGGCTCACAGCCGTTTCGCTGTCAGGATCGCAACCGACCCCAAAAACAGCTTCAGTTGGATAGGCGATGACTTCTTCATTTTTCAGTACGTCCACTGCATGCGCAATGGAGCCTGATGGCAGGTTATTATTCACTATTTTGATCCGCCGTAACCGGCTTTCCACATTGTTTACTGGCGCAGAAGCGTTTCATGCCTTGCGCGGTTTTCTTCTCTATCAGTAGCGGATAATTGCAATGAGGGCAGATTCCCGCTACCGGCTTAAAATTGATAACGAACTGGCAGTCAGGGTAGCGATCGCACGAATGGAAGGTCTTACCATAACGGGAACGGCGCTGTACCAACTGACCGCGCTGACACTGAGGACACGCAATCGCCGTTTCATCTGGCTTATCAATTTGTTCCGTATGTTCACATTCCGGGTAGCGGCTACATCCAATAAACATGCCGAAACGCCCCTGGCGTAGCGCGAGTTCGCCACCGCAAAGAGGACAAAGCTGTCCCTCCAGAATTTTAACGATATGTCCATCCGCCTGGCTTTTCAGAGGACGAACATAATCGCATTCCGGATAGTGAGAACAACCGAGAAACGGGCCGTGTTTCCCGGACCGAATAACAAGTTCAGCCCCGCACTGCGGGCAGGGCTCGTTTTTATGCACCGTGAATAGTGCTGATTTGGCCATAACAACTCTTGGTGCTGCACATTGAATTAGTGCAGCATACCTTCATTCACTTCAAAGAGTAATTCTTCCATTTGCTGATAGGCATTTTCACAGCCCGGGATATTAAACAGAACCATCAGGATCACCCATTTGAGATCTTCCAGTTCAAATTCTGCGGTATCCAGCGCCATGACGCGCTCTATCACCATTTCTCTCGTTTCGAGGTTTAGCACCTGAATCTGCTCAAGGAATAAAATGAATCCCCGGCAGCTGGCGTCCAGCCGTTCACACTCTTCAGCGGTATAAATGCGTACTGACAATGGGTCAGAAGCAAGCTGCATCGGTTCGGCAAGGCCTTCCTGATAATCAGCCAGTTTTTCCAGCCACATCAACGCATTGTAGATATCTTCCCGCTCAAATCCCGCATCGGTAAGATCCTGTGTCAACTTGTCCTGATCCACTCGCATTTCTGCTTCGTTATGGATGTAAGTCTCAAACAAATACATCAGTACGTCGAACATGGCATGCCCTCCTTAATCGGACATAGCCGCCGGGTACAGCTGCGATCCACCCTGCTAACTCCAGTTCGAGTAGCTGTGCTACCGTTACTGGCACAGGTTGGCCGGCACGTTCAGCGACAACGTCAACAGGTGTTACCTCATCTCCTACGTTAGCCAGGAGCTTGGGAAATGGCAATGCCACCTTTCCCTGATCTGATGAATATTGTCGCTTTTCGGGATCTTCCTGCAGCCATTGCAGCCCATATTGCAAATTTTCAAGAATGTCCGCGACTTCCGTTACCGGTGTTGCCCCCTGCTTAATCAGCCAGTGCGGTCCCTCGCATCCGGGATTACCTATCGGGCCGGGCAAGGCGAAGACTTCTCGCCCCTGTTCGAGCGCGCACCGTGCCGTGACCAGCGAACCGCTTCGCCGCGCGGCTTCAACGACCAGCACGCCTTTGCTAAGGCCGCTGATGATGCGATTACGACGCGGAAAGTTTGCCGGTCGGGGCTGCGCGGAAAGCGGAAACTCAGACACTATCGCGCCGTCAGACTCAATAAGCCGCATCGCCAATGCCTGATGCCGACGTGGATAAATACTAAAAAGACCGTTTCCCAGCACCGCGACACTTCGTCCTTTTACTGACAGCGCCGCGCTGTGGGCAACGCCATCAATACCACAGGCCAGCCCGCTGGTGATCGTGAAACCACTTTGTGAAAGTTGTTCGCACAGGATTTTCCCCCACCGCTCGCCGTACCATGACGGCGCACGACTGCCTACCACCGCCAGCTGAACGGTATTAAGCGTCTCAGGGTTACCTTTTATGAATAATGCTCCGGGATAATCAGGGATCGTGCGGAGCAAAGGGGGATAAAGGGGATGGTTGGCCGTTAATAAATGATGACCCGGCTGCTCAAGCCATATCAGGCTACGTTCCAGCTCACTCTCATTGAGCGCAACGAACCGTTCAGCCTGCTTTGCTGTCAGCCCAGCATTTCGTAAGACAAGCGTGTCGATGCCTTCCTGCCTCTGCAGTCGTGCAGCCGCTTCCACCATGACATCACCACACAAAGAACCTGTGTGCATGAGCCGTAGCCAAATCTCGGTAGATGTCATCCTTTCCCCTGCCATAAGCGGTCTCCGCAATCATTGCGATTGGTCACTGATGCTGTCAATCGATGGGGGATTTGTCTAGAATAGAGGGAGTATTCTTATCAACTCCTGAACACGACTCTGGAAATTTATGGCAGTTTTGCAAGTATTACATATTCCGGACGAGCGCCTTCGCATCGTCGCTGAACCGGTTAAAGAAGTGAATGCAGAAATCCAGCGTATCGTTGATGATATGTTCGATACCATGTACGCCGAAGAAGGCATTGGCCTGGCGGCAACACAGGTGGACATTCACAAGCGTATTATCGTGATCGACGTTTCTGAGAATCGCGATGGCCGTCTGGTGCTGATCAACCCAGAGCTGCTTGAAAAGAGTGGCGAAACCGGTATTGAGGAAGGCTGTCTGTCTATTCCAGAACAGCGTGCGTTAGTGCCGCGTGCTGAGAAAGTGAAAATTCGCGCTCTGGATCGTGACGGTAATCCGTTCGAACTGGAGGCAGACGATCTGCTGGCGATTTGTATTCAGCATGAGATGGATCACCTGGTCGGTAAACTGTTTATCGATTATCTCTCGCCGCTGAAACAGCAGCGTATTCGTCAGAAAGTAGAGAAACTGGATCGTTTGCGTTCTCGCGCATAACGTCCCACCGGATACAAGGATCATCGTGTCTAAATCACTACGTATTATCTTCGCGGGAACCCCTGATTTTGCAGCGCGTCATCTTGACGCGCTGTTATCGTCTGGTCACCAGGTTGTTGGCGTCTTTACCCAGCCGGATCGTCCTGCTGGTCGCGGCAAAAAACTGATGCCGAGCCCGGTCAAGGTGCTGGCAGAAGAGCATGGGCTTCCTGTTTTTCAGCCCGCATCGCTGCGCCCGCAGGAAAATCAGCAGCAGGTTGCTGACCTGAATGCCGACGTAATGGTGGTAGTGGCTTACGGTTTAATTCTGCCAAAAGCCGTGCTTGATATGCCGCGTCTGGGTTGTATCAACGTGCATGGGTCCCTGCTCCCACGCTGGCGTGGTGCAGCACCTATCCAGCGCGCGCTGTGGGCGGGTGATGCCGAAACGGGCGTTACCATCATGAAGATGGACGTAGGTTTAGACACCGGCGACATGCTCTATAAACTGGCCTGCCCCATTACGTCAGACGATACCAGCGCCACGCTGTATGACAAACTGGCAGAGCTTGGCCCACAAGGGCTCATCGAGACGCTTCAGCAGCTTGCTGACAATACGGCAAAACCAGAAGTTCAGGACGACGCGCTGGTAACCTACGCCGAAAAGCTGAGCAAAGAAGAAGCGCGGATCGACTGGTCCCTGTCAGCCGCTCAACTTGAACGTTGTATTCGCGCTTTTAATCCGTGGCCGATGAGCTGGTTGGAAATTGATGAGCAGCCAGTAAAAGTCTGGAAAGCCTCCGTCATTAGCGGTGCGACTACGGCGGAACCCGGTACGATTATTGATGCCAGCAAGAACGGCATCCAGGTGGCGACTGCGCAAGGGATTTTGAATCTTGAATCGCTCCAACCGGCTGGTAAGAAAGCCATGAGTGCTCAGGATCTACTAAATTCCCGTCGCGAATGGTTTATCCCTGGCAATCGCCTTGCCTGAGCAAATTTATTCTTAAGGCCCGGTGTTTCCGGGCATTTTTATTTTTACGGTTATGAAAAAACAAAATCTACGCAGCATGGCGGCCCAGGCCGTCGAGCAGGTTATCGAGCAGGGCCAGTCACTGAGCAACGTCCTGCCTCCTCTGCAGCAAAAAGTCTCTGATAAAGATAAAGCCCTGCTTCAGGAGCTCTGCTTTGGCGTCCTGCGCACACTCTCTCAGCTTGAGTGGTTGATTAACAAGCTGATGTCCCGCCCAATGACGGGCAAGCAGCGCACCGTACATTATTTAATTATGGTGGGTTTTTATCAGCTTCTTCATACCCGCATCCCACCTCATGCCGCGCTGGCAGAGACGGTGGAAGGTGCCGTTGCGATTAAACGTCCTCAGCTGAAAGGGCTGATCAACGGCGTATTGCGTCAGTTCCAGCGACAGCAGGATGAGCTTCTGGCTGAATTTGCCCAAACCGAAGCGCGCTTCCTGCATCCGGACTGGCTGTTGAAGCGCCTGAAAAAAGCTTATCCGCAGCAGTGGCAGGACATTGCCGATGCCAACAACCAGCGTCCGCCAATGTGGTTACGCGTGAATCGTAATCACCAGACCCGTGACGCATGGCTGGCATTACTCGAAGACGCTGGAATGAGCGGCTTTACCCATGACGCATACCCTGATGCCGTGCGCTTAGCATCGCCTGCACCGGTACATGCATTACCCGGTTTTGATGAAGGCTGGGTAACCGTACAGGATGCCTCTGCTCAGGGTTGCATGACCTGGCTCGAACCTAAAAACGGTGAGCATATCCTCGATCTCTGCGCCGCACCAGGGGGCAAAACGACGCATATTCTTGAAGTGGCTCCGCAGGCCAACGTGATGGCAGTGGACGTTGATGAGCAGCGTCTTTCACGCGTCTACGACAACCTCAAGCGCCTGGGCATGAAGGCACAGGTTAAGCAAGGCGATGGACGCAAACCCGCAGAATGGTGTGGCGAAGCACAATTCGATCGCATTTTGCTGGATGCCCCCTGCTCTGCAACCGGCGTGATTCGTCGTCATCCGGATATCAAGTGGCTGCGTCGCGATCGTGATATTAGTGAGCTTGCCCAACTGCAATCCGACATCCTCGACGCCATCTGGCCGCATCTCAAACCCGGCGGCACGCTGGTCTATGCAACCTGTTCAGTACTGCCGGAAGAAAACAGTCAGCAAATCGCGGCCTTCCTTAAACGAACCCCGGACGCGGCGCTGCACGATACGGGAACGCCTGAATGCCCGGGTCAGCAGAATCTGCCGGGTGCAGAAGAGGGTGATGGCTTCTTTTACGCTAAGCTAATCAAAGAGTGATGTTGAGAACAGGTCACGAGAGATGAAGATTATCATTCTGGGCGCAGGACAGGTTGGTGGAACACTGGCGGAAAATCTGGTTGGCGAAAACAACGATATCACCATAGTGGATACAAACGGCGATCGCCTGCGTGTTTTACAGGACAAATTTGACCTGCGCGTTGTGCAGGGTCATGGTTCGCACCCCCGCGTCCTTCGTGAGGCGGGCGCTGACGATGCCGACATGTTGGTTGCGGTGACCAGTTCTGACGAAACCAATATGGTGGCCTGTCAGGTGGCCTACTCGCTTTTTAACACGCCAAACCGAATCGCGCGCATCCGCTCTCCGGACTATGTCCGCGATGCTGAGAAACTGTTTAATTCAGAAGCAGTTCCTATTGACCATCTTATCGCGCCAGAACAGCTGGTGATCGACAATATCTACCGTCTGATCGAATATCCGGGCGCCCTGCAGGTGGTGAACTTTGCCGAAGGTAAAGTGAGCCTGGCCGTCGTTAAGGCCTATTACGGCGGCCCGTTGATTGGCAACGCGTTGTCCACCATGCGCGAGCATATGCCGCATATTGATACGCGCGTCGCGGCTATTTTCCGCCACGACAGACCTATCCGCCCGCAGGGCTCTACGATTGTCGAAGCCGGGGACGAAGTCTTCTTTATTGCGGCTTCACAGCATATTCGTGCGGTGATGAGTGAACTTCAGCGTCTCGAAAAACCCTATAAACGCATTATGCTGGTCGGCGGCGGCAATATTGGTGCCGGTCTGGCACACCGGCTGGAAAAAGATTACAGCGTAAAATTGATCGAACGCGATCAGCAGCGAGCGGCTGAACTGGCGGAAAAACTGCAAAATACGATCGTATTTTATGGCGATGCGTCAGATCAGGAGTTGCTGGCTGAAGAGCATATTGATCAAGTTGATCTTTTTATTGCCGTCACCAACGACGACGAGGCGAATATAATGTCTGCCATGCTCGCGAAACGTATGGGGGCAAAGAAGGTCATGGTGCTTATCCAGCGCAAAGCCTATGTTGATCTGGTTCAGGGCAGCGTCATTGATATTGCCATTTCGCCGCAGCAGGCGACAATTTCCGCGTTACTGAGCCATGTGCGTAAAGCGGATATTGTTGGGGTATCATCGCTTCGTCGCGGGGTAGCGGAAGCCATTGAAGCCGTAGCGCACGGAGATGAAACCACATCACGCGTCGTGGGCCGTTCGATAGACGAAATTAAGCTGCCACCGGGCACCATTATTGGTGCTGTCGTGCGCGGGAATGATGTCATGATTGCCAATGATAATTTGCGCATTGAACAAGGCGATCACGTTATTATGTTCCTTACCGATAAAAAGTTTATTACCGACGTCGAACGTTTATTCCAGCCAAGCCCATTCTTCCTTTAATGTGTCGGGTGCTCTCAAATGGGGTACCCGCTCTTTATCCTTCTCATTTCTGTGCCTTTTATTTTGCATAACGTTTAATTATCACGAATGGCAATTAGCTAATCATTTGTTAAACTTATAGTCGTCAGCTGGCACAAGGAGAACAAAATGAGTTTTATTAAAGAATTTCGCGAATTTGCGATGCGCGGAAACGTGGTGGATTTGGCAGTGGGTGTCATTATTGGTGCAGCATTCGGCAAGATTGTTTCATCATTAGTGGCCGACATTATCATGCCACCTTTAGGGTTGCTAATCGGGGGCATTGATTTCAAACAGTTCGCTTTCACGTTGCGTGAAGCACAGGGTGATGTGCCGGCAGTCGTGATGCACTACGGCGTATTTATTCAGAACGTATTTGATTTCGTGATTGTAGCGTTTGCCATTTTTATGGCTATCAAGCTGATCAATAAACTCAACCGTAAAAAAGAAGAGCCGGCAGCAGCGCCTGCACCGACAAAAGAAGAAGTGCTGCTGAGTGAGATTCGCGATCTGTTAAAAGAGCAGAACAAGCGCGTTTAATCAGAAGCTTAAAGCAGGAAGGCCAGTGGTAAATAAGCGATTCGCTTGTTTGCCACTGGCCTCCCAGTTACCCCGTTTTGCATGCTTGCCTTTACGCAGATAACTTCCTTTCCCTTTTTTATTCTTCTCAACGCGCTGTCTGAATAGCGGGTCATGAAGTAGTGCCTCAATGGCATTGTCTTTAATCTGTCCTTTCGTGTGCTGATAGCGGCTCATAAATTCTCCTGAGCATAGTTTATGTCGACGGGAGTCTAGACCCGGTTGGACTAAAAATCAACAGTCCTCGCTTTCTCCACTGGCCCCCTGTTCAAGGGCTTCCAGAATGGAACAATAAATACTGCTGTGGGCCGTGCCACAACAAGCATCATTCAGCCTTTGCAGAGAGCGCTGCATGGTTTGCAATTCCTGAATGCGTGCTTCAACTTCATCCAACCGGGCCTGCACAATGCTTTTCGACTCCTGACAGGTGTGATGTGCCGGATCGATGCGGATCGATAATAACTCGCGGATCGAATCTAATGTGAAACCGAGCTGACGCGCATACCGAATAAACCGCAGGCGCTGCAGATCGTTATCGGTATAAAGTCGAAAGCCACCTTCAGTACGAACTTCATGATCGATCATCTGCTGCTTTTCGTAATATCGGATGGTATCCGGTGTGACGTTCGCGAGCTTCGCAAGTTCACCGATACGGTACATAACTACTCCTCGTTTATTTTCCGCAACAAGCGTTCACCGTATTCACCGTGCAGAAAATCAGTGTTCATTCCTGCCTGACGCAGTTTAAGTTCAAGCACGGCGAGGCGGCGGCTAAGTTCAGAATGTCGCGGATCGTCCTGACGGATCCCTTTTAGCAGATCGACAAGTTCAACAGCCTCTCTGCGCTGTTCGAGCTCAGGAGGGAGACAGCCTGCATTCTTTAGTAAACGGTATCCCGCGCGTAATTCAGGCGCAATATGCGAGTCATCGTCAAGCATAAGGGGTTCGCCGCGTCCCGGAAGATCGTCGAATTCACCTTTTTTTTGGGCATCACGAATATGGCGTTCTGCCCACTGGTCAAGCAGCCACATTACCCGCTCCAGAGGATGAACAGAATTGATACAGATATTGTAGAGAAGTGGGGATATCGCGGATATAAAAAAACCCGCCGGAGCGGGTTTTTTTACGTTACTGCAGATTACTCTGCAGCAGCTTCTGCTTTCTCTGAACGATCAACCAGCTCGATGTAAGCCATCGGCGCGTTGTCGCCTGCACGGAAGCCACACTTCAGAATGCGAGTGTAACCACCGGCACGGCTCGCGAAACGCGGGCCCAGTTCGTTAAACAGTTTTGCCACGATCTCGTTATCACGAGTACGGGCGAATGCCAGACGACGATTAGCAACGCTGTCAGTCTTGGCAAGAGTAATCAGCGGCTCAACTACGCGACGCAGCTCTTTCGCTTTAGGCAGGGTCGTCTTGATGATCTCATGACGAACCAGTGAACCTGCCATGTTGCGGAACATAGCCTGGCGATGGCTGCTGTTGCGGTTCAGTTGACGACCACTCTTACGATGGCGCATGACCTTATCCTTCTCAGTAAAACCTTAACCTGTGATCCGGTTACTCGTCAGCAATGCTTGCCGGTGGCCAGTTTTCCAGGCGCATGCCCAGAGACAGACCACGTGAAGCCAGCACGTCTTTAATCTCGGTAAGAGATTTTTTACCCAGGTTCGGCGTTTTCAGCAACTCAACCTCGGTACGCTGTACCAGATCACCGATATAGTGGATAGCTTCTGCCTTGAGGCAGTTAGCAGAGCGGACAGTCAATTCGAGATCGTCAACAGGGCGCAGCAGGATCGGATCGAATTCTGGTTTCTCTTCTTTCACTTCCGGCTGACGAACATCACGTAAGTCAACGAAAGCTTCCAGTTGTTCTGCCAGGATGGTTGCCGCACGACGAATCGCCTCTTCAGGATCGATTGTGCCGTTGGTTTCCATTTCGATGACCAGCTTGTCCAGGTCGGTACGCTGTTCTACACGCGCTGCTTCAACATTGTAGGCAATACGCTCTACAGGGCTGTAGCATGCGTCGACCAGCAGACGGCCGATTGGGCGCTCATCTTCTTCCGAATGAATTCGGGCAGAAGCCGGCACATAACCACGACCGCGCTGAACTTTGATACGCATGCTAATAGCTGCGTTCTCATCGGTCAGGTGGCAGATCACGTGCTGCGGCTTGACGATTTCAACATCACCGTCGTGGGTGATGTCGGCTGCAGTCACAGGGCCAATGCCAGATTTATTCAGAGTAAGAATAACTTCATCTTTACCCTGAACTCTCACCGCCAGCCCTTTCAGGTTGAGCAGGATTTCAAGGATATCTTCCTGAACGCCTTCTTTGGTGCTGTACTCATGAAGTACACCATCAATCTCAACCTCGGTCACCGCGCAACCCGGCATCGATGAGAGCAGAATACGGCGCAGTGCGTTACCCAGAGTATGGCCAAAGCCACGCTCTAAAGGCTCAAGGGTCACCTTGGCGTGCGTCGAACTCACTTGCTCGATATCTACCAGGCGCGGTTTTAGAAACTCTGTCACAGAACCCTGCATTGTGTCCTCTCTTTGGTACTAAGCTTTACTTGGAGTAAAGCTCGACGATCAGGTGTTCGTTAATGTCCGCAGACAGATCAGAACGTTCTGGCTGACGCTTGAACGTACCTTCCATCTTGCCAGCATCAACTTCCAGCCAGGTTGGCTTTTCACGCTGCTCAGCCAGCTCCAGAGCGGCCTTCACGCGAGATTGCTTTTTCGCTTTCTCACGAATGCTAACAACGTCATTCGCTTTAACCTGATAAGAAGCGATGTTAACAACACGACCGTTTACCATGATTGCTTTGTGGCTAACCAGCTGACGTGATTCAGCACGAGTAGCGCCGAAGCCCATACGGTATACAACGTTGTCCAGACGACCTTCCAGCAGAGCCAGCAGGTTTTCACCTGTGTTGCCTTTCAGACGTGCTGCTTCTTTATAGTAGTTACGGAACTGACGCTCCAGCACACCGTACATACGGCGAACTTTTTGCTTTTCACGCAACTGCACACCATAGTCAGACAGACGCGGTTTACGCGCACCGTGCTGGCCAGGAGCTTGTTCAATTTTACACTTGGTATCGATCGCGCGAACGCCAGACTTAAGGAATAAGTCGGTGCCCTCACGACGGCTCAGCTTGAGCTTAGGACCCAAATATCTTGCCATTTTCTATCTCCAACTAACCTAAAAAACGAGCGTTATACGCGACGTTTTTTCGGCGGACGACAACCGTTATGAGGGATCGGAGTCACATCAGTAATATTAGTGATGCGGAAACCAGCGGCGTTCAGAGCGCGAACAGTAGATTCACGACCCGGACCCGGACCTTTAACCATAACTTCCAGATTCTTGATGCCGTATTCTTTTACGGCTTCTGCGCAACGCTCTGCTGCAACCTGAGCTGCGAACGGAGTGGATTTGCGAGAACCACGGAAACCGGAACCACCGGCTGTTGCCCAACCCAATGCGTTACCCTGACGATCAGTAATAGTAACGATGGTGTTGTTGAAAGAAGCATGGATATGAGCCACGCCGTCAGAGACTTGTTTTCTTACACGTTTACGTGCACGAACTGGTGCCTTTGCCATTATTCAATCACCCCGATTATTTCTTGATCGGTTTGCGCGGACCCTTACGGGTACGTGCGTTGGTCTTAGTACGCTGACCGCGCACTGGCAGACCACGACGATGACGCAAACCGCGATAGCAACCAAGATCCATCAGGCGCTTGATGCTCATGCTGATTTCACGGCGCAGATCACCTTCAACGACAAATTTGGCAACTTCGTCACGCAGCGTGTCGATTTGTTCTTCAGACAGCTCACTGATCTTAACATCTTCAGCGATACCCGCTGCAGCCAGAATGGCTTTAGAACGGGTCTTGCCGATGCCGTAGATCGAAGTTAATGCGATCACAGCATGTTTCTGATCAGGAATGTTAATGCCTGCTATACGGGCCACTATGCACTCCTACTATTTAATATGTACGCACCATGCTGAAAAGCCCGTTTTCAGGATACTCAAATGGAAACGTACAGACATACAAAAGATTGGCTGGCTAATCTAGCCAGCTCAACCCAACTTTGCAAGAAAAATATGCGAAATAATCAGCCTTGGCGCTGTTTATGCTTCGGCTCGGCACTGCAAATCACACGGATGACACCATCACGCTTAACGATTTTGCAGTTACGGCATAATTTCTTGACGGAAGCACGAACTTTCATTTTTACTCTCCGTAACTTCTCAGGCGACCAATTAGCGGCCGTAGCCTTTCAGGTTCGCCTTCTTCAATGCAGACTCATACTGACTGGACATCATCAGAGTTTGCACTTGAGCCATAAAGTCCATAATCACGACAACAACGATAAGCAGTGAGGTCCCACCGAAGTAGAACGGTACTTTCATTGCATCACGCATGAACTCCGGGATCAGGCAGATAAAAGTAATATAGAGCGCACCAACCAAAGTCAGGCGGGTCATTACTTTATCGATATACTTCGCCGTTTGCTCTCCCGGACGAATTCCTGGTACAAATGCACCGGACTTCTTCAGGTTATCTGCTGTTTCACGCGGGTTGAAGACCAACGCCGTGTAGAAGAAACAGAAGAAGATGATCGCAGACGCATAGAGTAACACATAAAGTGGTTGCCCAGGCTGCAAATACAGCGAAATTGTTGTCAGCCAGTTCCAACCAGTACCGCCCCCGAACCATGACGCGATGGTTGCCGGGAACAGAATAATACTGGAAGCGAAGATAGCCGGGATAACCCCCGCCATGTTCACTTTCAGCGGTAAATGTGTGCTCTGTGCAGCATAGACACGACGACCTTGCTGACGCTTAGCGTAGTTCACCACAATGCGGCGTTGACCACGTTCAACGAAGACAACAAAGAACGTCACTGCAAATACTAATACTGCAACCAACAGCAACAGGAGGAAGTGCAGGTCGCCTTGACGCGCTTGCTCGATAGTGTGGGCGATGGCTGGCGGGAGGCCCGCAACAATACCGGCGAAGATAATGATTGAGATACCGTTACCGATACCACGCTCAGTAATCTGTTCGCCGAGCCACATCAGGAACATTGTCCCTGTGACCAGACTTACAACAGCGGTGAAGTAGAATGCAAAGCCCGGGTTTAACACCAGGCCCTGCATACCAGGCATATTCGGAAGACCGGTAGCAATACCGATCGACTGGAATATTGCCAGCACCAGAGTACCGTAACGGGTGTACTGACTAATCTTACGACGTCCAGACTCCCCTTCTTTCTTCAACTCTGCCAGGGCCGGATGAACGACCGTCAGCAGCTGGATAATAATCGATGCCGAAATGTACGGCATAATACCCAGTGCGAAGATAGAAGCACGGCTGAGAGCACCACCAGAGAACATGTTGAACATTTCAATGATGGTGCCTCGCTGTTGCTCAAGCAGTTTGGCAAGTACAGCGGCATCGATACCAGGGATCGGAATAAAAGAGCCAATACGGAACACAATCAGCGCGCCGATAACAAACAGCAGTCTGCGTTTCAGCTCGCCAAATCCACCTTTGGCACTTTGAAAATCTAATCCCGGTTGCTTAGCCATCTGCTACTTATTCCTCAATTTTACCGCCAGCAGCTTCGATAGCAGCACGAGCACCTTTAGTAACACGCAGGCCACGAACAGTTACCGGAGTAGAAACTTCACCAGCCAGGATCACTTTCGCGAACTCGATCTGGATACCGATAATGTTTGCTGCTTTCAGCGTGTTCAGGTCTACAACGCCGCCTTCAACTTTCGCCAGGTCAGACAGACGGATTTCCGCCGTGATCGCTGCTTTGCGAGAGGTGAAGCCGAACTTCGGCAGACGACGGTACAGTGGCATCTGGCCACCCTCGAAACCGCGACGTACGCCACCGCCAGAACGAGAGTTCTGACCTTTGTGACCACGACCACCGGTTTTGCCGAGGCCAGAACCGATACCACGACCCAGGCGTTTACCCGCCTTTTTAGAGCCTTCGGCCGGAGACAGAGTATTTAAACGCATCTCTTACTCCTCAACTTTAACCATGAAGTAAACCGCGTTGACCATACCACGAACAGCAGGAGTATCCTCGCGCTCAACGGTATGACCAATACGACGCAGACCCAGGCCAAGCAGCGTTGCCTTGTGTTTCGGCAGACGACCGATTGCACTGCGGGTTTGAGTGATTTTAATAGTCTTTGCCATGGTCAATTACCCCAGAATTTCTTCAACGGATTTACCACGCTTGGCAGCGACCATTTCTGGAGAATTCATATTTTCCAGGCCATCAATAGTTGCACGAACCACGTTGATCGGGTTGGTGGAACCATATGCTTTAGCCAGAACGTTATGAACCCCAGCAACTTCCAGAACGGCGCGCATTGCACCACCGGCGATGATACCGGTACCTTCTGAAGCTGGCTGCATGAATACACGAGAACCCGTGTGAACACCTTTAACTGGGTGCTGCAGGGTGCCGTTGTTCAGCGCGACGTTAATCATGTTGCGACGGGCTTTTTCCATCGCTTTCTGGATCGCTGCTGGAACTTCACGCGCTTTACCGTAACCAAAACCAACGCGACCGTTACCATCGCCTACTACAGTCAGAGCTGTGAAGGAGAAAATACGACCACCTTTAACGGTTTTAGATACGCGGTTTACCGCGATCAGCTTTTCCTGCAGTTCGCCAGCCTGTTTTTCGATGTGAGCCATCTTACACCTCTACCTTAGAACTGAAGGCCAGCTTCACGGGCAGCATCTGCCAGTGCCTGGACACGACCATGATATTGGAACCCGGAACGGTCAAAGGAAACATTGCTGATGCCTTTTTCCAGAGCGCGTTCAGCAACAGCTTTACCTACAGCTGCAGCGGCGTCTTTGTTACCGGTGTACTTCAATTGTTCTGAGATAGCTTTTTCTACAGTAGAAGCAGCTACCAGAACTTCAGAACCGTTCGGTGCAATTACCTGTGCGTAAATATGACGCGGGGTACGATGTACCACCAGGCGAGTTGCACCCAGCTCTTTGAGCTTGCGGCGTGCGCGGGTCGCACGACGGATACGAGCAGATTTCTTATCCATAGTGTTACCTTACTTCTTCTTAGCCTCTTTGGTACGCACGACTTCGTCGGCGTAACGAACACCCTTGCCTTTGTAAGGCTCAGGACGACGGTAGGCGCGCAGATCTGCTGCAACCTGACCGATCAGCTGTTTATCAGCGCCTTTCAGCACGATTTCAGTCTGAGTCGGGCATTCTGCAGTGATACCGGCCGGCAGCGGATGCTCAACAGGGTGTGAGAAGCCCAGAGACAGGCCTACTGCATTCCCTTTGATAGCTGCACGATAACCTACACCAACCAGCTGAAGCTTTTTAGTGAAGCCTTCGGTAACACCAACAACCATTGAGTTCAGCAGGGCACGCGCGGTACCAGCCTGAGCCCAACCATCCACGAAACCATCACGTGGACCGAAGGTCAGAGCGTTATCTGCATGTTTAACTTCAACAGCTTTGTTGAGGGTACGAGTCAGCTCGCCGTTTTTACCTTTGATCGTAATAACCTGACCGTCGATTTTTACATCAACGCCGGCAGGAATAACGACCGGTGCTTTAGCAACACGAGACATTCTTTCCTCCGATTAGGCTACGTAGCAGATAATTTCGCCACCAAGACCAGCCTGGCGCGCTGCACGATCAGTCATAACACCTTTAGAGGTAGAAACAACTGCGATACCAAGACCAGCCATAACTTTTGGCAGCTCATCTTTTTTCTTATAGATGCGCAGGCCTGGGCGGCTGACACGCTGAATGCTTTCTACAACAGCTTTACCCTGGAAATACTTGAGAGTAAGTTCCAGTTCCGGCTTGGTGTCGCCTTCAACTTTAAAATCTTCGATAAAACCTTCTTCCTTCAGCACGTTGGCAATTGCCACTTTCAGCTTGGCGGAAGGCATGGTGACCGCAACTTTGTTCGCGGCCTGACCGTTACGGATACGGGTCAGCATATCCGCGATCGGATCTTGCATGCTCATCTGTCTTTACTCCCGTGATTCAATTGGTAATTACCAGCTAGCCTTTTTCAAGCCTGGCACTTCACCGCGCATGGCGGCTTCACGCAGTTTGATACGGCTCAACCCAAACTTGCCCACATAACCATGTGGACGACCTGTTTGACGACAGCGGTTACGCTGACGAGACGGGCTGGAATCACGCGGCAGAGACTGCAGCTTGAGAACCGCATTCCAACGATCTTCGTCGGAAGCGTTCACATCAGAAATGATCGCTTTCAGTTCAGCGCGTTTAGCGAAGAATTTATCAGCTAAAGCTACGCGCTTTACTTCGCGTGCTTTCATTGATTGCTTAGCCATTCAGTAACCCTACCTTACTTGCGGAACGGGAAGTCAAAGGCAGCCAGCAGAGCACGGCCTTCTTCGTCAGATTTCGCAGTAGTGGTAATGGTAATATCCAAACCACGCACGCGGTCGACTTTATCGTAGTCGATTTCTGGGAAGATGATCTGCTCACGGACACCCATGCTGTAGTTACCACGACCGTCGAAAGACTTAGCGGACAAGCCACGGAAGTCACGGATACGTGGAACAGCAATAGTGATCAGGCGCTCAAAGAACTCCCACATGCGTTCGCCACGCAGAGTTACTTTACAGCCGATCGGATAGCCCTGACGGATTTTGAAGCCTGCAAC
This sequence comes from Enterobacter sp. CFEC122, assembly GCF_052983755.1. Classification (NCBI taxonomy): domain Bacteria; kingdom Pseudomonadati; phylum Pseudomonadota; class Gammaproteobacteria; order Enterobacterales; family Enterobacteriaceae; genus Enterobacter; species Enterobacter sp. CFEC122. Next base: position 18,212 of record NZ_JBRIQR010000051.1, read on the forward strand.
AGATTTGCGTGCTTTGGTGATCAGCGGTTTTTGACCGGAGATTGCTGTCAGGTCAGCTGCTGCGTTATCCAGCAGTTTCTTGTCAGCGATCGCTTCACCAACACCCATGTTCAGGGTGATCTTCTCGACCCGAGGGACTTGCATGACAGAATTGTAGTTAAACTCGGTCATGAGTTTCTTAACTACTTCGTCTTTGTAGTAATCATGCAGTTTCGCCATCGTACTACTCCAAATTACTTGATAGTTTCGCTGTTAGACTTGAAGAAACGGACTTTTTTACCGTCTTCGAATCTAAAGCCTACACGGTCAGCCTTGCCGGTAGCCGCATTGAAGATTGCAACGTTAGAAACCTGAATAGCAGCTTCTTTTTCAACGATGCCACCTGGTTGGTTCAGGGCCGGAACCGGCTTCTGATGTTTCTTAACCAGGTTGATACCTTCAACGACAAGTTTGCCGGAAGACAGAACATTTTTTACTTTACCGCGTTTACCTTTATCTTTACCGGTTAACACGATAACTTCGTCATCACGACGGATTTTCGCTGCCATGATTCGCTCCTTAGAGTACTTCTGGTGCCAGAGAGATAATTTTCATGAACTTCTCAGTACGAAGTTCACGAGTTACCGGCCCAAAGATACGCGTGCCGATAGGCTGCTCGCTGTTATTGTTTAAAATAACGCATGCATTACCATCGAAGCGAATGACAGAACCGTCAGGGCGACGAACACCCTTCTTGGTGCGCACCACTACCGCCTTCAGCACATCACCTTTTTTGACCTTACCACGTGGAATTGCTTCTTTGATGGTGATCTTGATGATGTCGCCTACGCCTGCGTAGCGACGGTGCGAGCCACCCAGAACCTTGATACACATTACGCGACGTGCACCGGAGTTGTCGGCGACGTTCAGCATAGTCTGTTCTTGGATCATTTTAGTGCTCCGCTAATGTCAACTACTACCTGAGACTCTAAAATCAGAGCCGTTAAAAAGCCCCATATCGAGGGCGCGGCATTATAACACCGCTTCTGCAATATGGGTAGAAAAAATAAACGGCTCATCGCTGAGCCGTTTATTCGTATTGAGAAGGCGTACTGTATTACAGAACCGCTTTCTCTACAACGCGAACCAGCGTCCAGGACTTAGTCTTGGACAGTGGACGGCATTCACGGATTTCAACCTTGTCGCCGATACCACATTCGTTGTTCTCGTCATGTACGTGCAGTTTGGTCGTACGCTTGATGAATTTACCGTAGATCGGGTGTTTCACAATACGTTCGATAGCTACAACAATGGATTTCTCCATTTTGTCGCTAACAACACGACCTTGCAGAGTACGGATTTTATCGGTCATTACGCACCCGCCTTCTGAGTCAGTAAAGTCTTAACGCGTGCAACATTGCGACGCACTTGCTTCAGCAGGTGAGTCTGTTGCAGCTGGCCACTTGCAGCCTGCATACGCAGGTTGAACTGCTCACGCAGCAGGTTCAGCAGCTCAGCGTTCAGCTCTTCAACGCTTTTTTCACGCAGCTCTTTTGCTTTCATTACATCACCGTCTTAGTTACAAAGGTGGTTTTGATAGGCAGTTTCGCTGCTGCCAGGCCGAAGGCTTCACGGGCCAGCTCTTCCGGAACACCGTCCATTTCATACAGGACTTTGCCCGGTTGGATCAAGGCAACCCAGTACTCCACGTTACCTTTACCTTTACCCATACGAACTTCCAGCGGCTTCTCGGTGATCGGTTTGTCCGGGAATACACGGATCCAGATCTTACCTTGACGCTTAACTGCACGGGTCATTGCACGACGTGCTGCTTCGATCTGACGTGCAGTCAGACGACCACGGCCAACAGCTTTCAGACCGAAAGTGCCGAAGCTAACATCCGTACCCTGCGCCAGACCACGGTTGCGGCCTTTGTGCACTTTACGGAATTTTGTACGCTTTGGTTGTAACATCAGCGACGCTCCTTATTTACGGCCTTTACGCTGCTGCTTTTTAGGTTGAGCAGCCGGTTTTTCCGGTTGTTCAACAGCAGCCATACCACCCAGGATCTCACCTTTGAAGATCCATACCTTAACGCCGATTACACCGTAAGTGGTGTGCGCTTCAGAGGTGTTGTAGTCGATGTCAGCACGCAGAGTGTGCAGCGGTACGCGACCTTCACGGTACCATTCGGTACGTGCGATTTCCGCGCCGCCCAGACGGCCGCTAACTTCAACTTTGATACCTTTAGCGCCCAGACGCATTGCGTTCTGTACAGCACGCTTCATAGCACGACGGAACATAACACGACGTTCCAGCTGAGAAGTGATGCTGTCAGCAACCAATTTAGCGTCCAGTTCAGGCTTACGAACTTCAGCGATATTGATCTGTGCAGGAACGCCAGCGATATCCGCTACGACCTTGCGCAGTTTTTCTACGTCTTCGCCTTTCTTACCGATAACGATGCCAGGACGAGCAGTGTGAATAGTCACACGGATGCTCTTCGCTGGACGCTCGATAACGATACGAGATACAGACGCTTTAGCCAGTTCCTTAGTCAGGTACTGACGTACTTTAAAATCGCTGTCCAGGTTGTCAGCGAATTCTTTGGTGTTCGCAAACCAGGTAGAGTTCCATGGTTTTACAATACCCAGGCGAATACCATTAGGATGTACTTTCTGACCCATTGCTAGTCTCCAGAGTCTCAGCGATCGGACACAACCACAGTAATGTGGCTGGTGCGCTTCAGGATGCGATCTGCACGACCTTTCGCACGCGGCATAATGCGCTTCATGCTTGGGCCTTCATCTACGAAAATTTTCGCGACTTTCAGATCGTCGATGTCAGCGCCATCGTTGTGTTCAGCGTTAGCAATGGCAGATTCCAGTACTTTCTTGACCAATACCGCAGCTTTCTTGTTGGTATAGGTCAGGATGTCCAGGGCCTGCGACACTTTCTTACCGCGAATCAGGTCAGCAACAAGGCGAACCTTCTGTGCAGAAGAACGAGCATGGCGATGTTGAGCTAAAGTTTCCATCTCTTCCTCCTACCTTATTTCTTCTTCGCTTTTTTATCAGCAGCGTGGCCGCGATAAGTACGAGTCGGTGCGAATTCACCCAGTTTGTGACCAACCATTTCGTCGGTAACAAAGACTGGAACGTGCTGACGACCATTATGGACAGCGATGGTCAAACCGATCATGTTAGGAAAGATCGTTGAACGACGGGACCAAGTGCGCAGGGGCTTCTTGTCTCCGCTTTCCACCGCTTTCTCTACCTTCTTCAGCAAGTGCAGGTCAATAAAAGGACCTTTCTTGAGAGAACGTGGCATGGCTTATCCTCTAAAATTATTTGCTACGGCGACGTACGATAAATTTATCAGTACGCTTGTTGCTGCGGGTCTTCTTACCTTTGGTCTGAACGCCCCACGGAGATACCGGGTGCTTACCAAAGTTACGACCTTCACCACCACCATGTGGGTGGTCGACTGGGTTCATCGCAGTACCGCGAACGGTAGGACGAACACCACGCCAGCGTGCAGCACCTGCTTTACCCAGAACGCGCAGCATATGCTCAGCATTGCCAACTTCGCCCAGAGTAGCGCGGCAGTCTGCTTCGACTTTACGCATTTCACCAGAACGCAGACGCAGGGTGACATAAGCACCATCACGCGCAACGATCTGAACGTAAGTACCCGCGGAACGCGCCAGCTGACCGCCTTTACCTGGTTTCATTTCTACGTTATGAACGGTAGAACCAACCGGGATATTGCGCATCGGCAGGGTGTTGCCTGCTTTGATTGCAGCATCAACGCCAGACTGAATCTGGTCGCCAGCTTTCAGGCCTTTAGGGGCCAGGATGTAACGGCGTTCGCCGTCTTTGTACAGAACCAGCGCGATGTTCGCGGAACGGTTCGGATCGTACTCAAGACGTTCAACAACTGCTGGGATACCGTCTTTGTTGCGTTTGAAGTCAACAATACGATAAGCCTGCTTGTGGCCACCACCGATGTGACGAGTGGTGATACGGCCATTGTTGTTACGACCACCGGATTTGCTGTTTTTTTCCAGCAACGGAGCAAAAGGTTTGCCCTTGTGCAGCTCAGGGTTAACCACTTTAACTACGTGGCGACGACCCGGAGATGTCGGTTTACATTTAACAACTGCCATTGTATTACTCCTCCGACTTACTCAGCGCCGCCAACGAAGTCCAGATTCTGGCCTTCTTTCAGGGTGACGTAAGCTTTTTTCCAGTCGCTACGACGACCGATACGCTGTCCGTGACGTTTAACTTTCCCTTTAACTACCAGGGTGTTAACGACTTCGACTTCGACTTCAAACAGTTTCTGCACAGCAGCTTTGATCTCTGCTTTGGTCGCGTCTTTAGCAACTTTGAGAACGATGGTGTTTGTTTTTTCCATCGCAGTAGACGCTTTTTCAGAAACGTGCGGTGCGCGAAGCACCTTCAGCAGACGTTCTTCACGAATCATGCCAGCATCTCCTCAACTTGCTTAACAGCATCAGCAGTCATTACGACTTTGTCGAAGGCGATCAGGCTAACCGGGTCGATACCAGTCGCATCGCGTACGTCAACCTTGTGCAGGTTACGTGCGGCCAGGAACAGGTTCTCGTCCAGCTCACCGGTGATGATCAGCACATCTTCCAGAGCCATGTCTTTCAGTTTCTGTGCCAGCAGCTTAGTTTTAGGCGCTTCAACAGAGAACTTCTCGACAACGATCAGACGATCCTGACGTACCAGTTCGGACAGGATGCTCTTCAGCGCGCCGCGGTACATCTTTTTGTTAACTTTTTGACTGTGGTCCTGTGGACGCGCAGCGAAGGTCACGCCACCTGAACGCCAGATCGGGCTCTTGATAGAACCTGAACGCGCACGGCCGGTACCTTTCTGGCGCCATGGCTTTTTGCCAGAACCAGTTACTTCAGCACGAGTCTTCTGAGCACGAGTACCCTGACGAGCACCAGCTGCATAAGCAACAACAACCTGGTGAACCAGCGCTTCGTTGAAATCACGACCGAAGGTAGTTTCGGAAACAGTCAGCGCGCTCTGCGCGTCTTTCAATACTAATTCCATTGCTATCCCCTTACGCCTTCACAGCTGGTTTAACGATCAGGTCGCTACCGGTTGCACCCGGGACCGCACCTTTAACCAGCAGCAGGTTGCGCTCAGCGTCAACACGTACTACGTCCAGGCTCTGAACGGTTACACGTTCGTTACCCAGCTGACCTGCCATTTTCTTGCCTTTGAACACTTTGCCCGGAGTCTGGTTCTGACCGATAGAACCCGGAACGCGGTGAGACAAGGAGTTACCGTGGGTAGCGTCCTGGGTACGGAAGTTCCAGCGCTTAACGGTACCAGCAAAACCTTTACCTTTAGAGGTACCGGTTACGTCAACTTTTTTAACGTCAGCAAACAGCTCAACGCTAATGTCCTGACCTACGGTGAACTCTTCGCCTTCAGCAAGACGGAATTCCCACAGACCACGGCCAGCTTCTACGCCAGCTTTAGCGAAGTGACCCGCTTCTGGTTTGGTTACACGGTTAGCTTTTTTAGCACCAGTGGTAACCTGAATAGCGCGGTAGCCATCGTTAGCCAGATCTTTAACCTGAGTAACGCGGTTTGCTTCAACTTCGATTACGGTTACTGGGATAGAAACGCCATCTTCAGTGAAGATGCGGGTCATACCCACTTTTTTACCGACTAAACCAATCATTGTTTCAACCTCTCAATCGCTCGATGACCTGATTAACCCAGGCTGATCTGCACGTCTACACCGGCAGCCAGATCCAGACGCATCAGAGCATCAACGGTTTTCTCAGTTGGCTCAACGATGTCAACCAGACGCTTGTGAGTGCGGATTTCGTACTGATCGCGCGCGTCTTTGTTAACGTGCGGAGAGATCAGAACGGTGAAGCGCTCTTTGCGGGTCGGCAGCGGGATCGGACCACGGACTTGCGCACCAGTGCGCTTAGCAGTCTCGACGATTTCCGCGGTTGATTGATCGATCAGACGATGATCAAACGCTTTAAGGCGGATACGGATTCTTTGGTTCTGCATGAGACCAGAGCTCCAATTATTTTATAAACGAAAATGATTACTCCTCAAACCCATTACGATTGATGGGAGAGTGTAACCGTTCTTACGTAGCTCCCCAATTGGGAGCATTGTTGAGTAACAAAATGAGCTACTCTGGTTCTGATTGAACCCGCCGTCAATTACGACAAGCCCGCGCATTATACGTAAATCTGGGCAAGACGCAAGTACCGTTTAGAAATTAAGCGCCAATGTCGCAGGGTGCGTAAGAGCGCGCAACGTTTCATGCAATGTATTCTGTGTCGATGCTTTGTTTCGAGCCGCTACGCATCTCCGTTTTTTGTGCATTGCCGGACCGGCCGATTATAACGACTATGCGCTCAAACCCGTTTGAGGCCTTTTACATGCTAACCACCCTCCCCTTTCTGCTGATCTATCTTTCACTGACAGCCTTACTTGTAAATGCCGATATTCGCTACGGTCTACTTCCCGATAAATTTCTCTGCCCGCTGCTATGGGCGGGGCTGCTCTTCCAGCTTTGTATCCAACCTGATTTTCTGCCGAGTGCTGTGGCGGGTGCGATGGCCGGATATATTGCCTTTGCCGTTATTTACTGGGGCTATTGGTTTATCTGCCGGCGTGAAGGGATGGGATATGGCGATGTGAAGTACCTGGCGGCGCTTGGTGCATGGCATGGCTGGTGCGTACTGCCTGCGCTGGCGTTGCTCGCGGCGCTGATGGCGCTTCTTTGTATTCTTGTTTTTTCGGTAATCCGCCCTGATAAGAAGGCAATAAAAAACCCGCTGCCTTTTGGGCCATTTCTGGCAGCAGCGGGTTTATGCGTAGGGTGGAAGACGTTGGTTATTCTTCCACTTTAATCTGTGACTGAAGATAGTTTTGCAGGCCGATTTTAGCAATGAGATCCAGCTCTGTTTCCAGCCAGTCAATATGCCCTTCTTCATCGGCCAAGATCTGAATCATCATATCTCGGCTGACGTAGTCATGTACGCTGTCAGCATAGGCAATGGCTTCACGGAGATCTTTGGCACCTTCAAGTTCTAGCATGAGGTCGGAACGCAGCATCTCTTCGACATCTTCTCCGATGCCCAGCTTGCCGAGATCCTGCAGGTTTGGAATGCCTTCAAGGAATAAAATACGCTCGATGTATTTATCAGCGTGTTTCATCTCATCGATAGATTCATGGTACTCAACGTCGTTTAAACGTTTGAGTCCCCAGTTTTTGAACATTCTCGCGTGAAGAAAGTACTGGTTGATTGCGACAAGCTCATTTCCCAATAATTTATTGAGATAACTTATGATTTTAACATCACCTTTCATTATAAAGTCCCTCCGCTTCCACTCATTGAAGCGTAGATCGGGCTACAGGGATGTCAAAAAAAAGATGGGCGCTTAGGCGATCTCTTTGTATTCCGGGATCTGCATCAGTTCGTCCTGCATGATTTCTCGCGCAGCACGTACACATTTACCGCATTGATTTCCCACCGGAACAAATTTGCGAAGCTGCTGGAATGACTGGGGCTGAAACTGGCGAACGGCCTGACGTATTTTTTTGTCGCTTACACCATTACATAAACAAACGTACATAGAAACTCCCGTTCAAATTATGCGCAAAGTGTAAGTGAGAATGGTTATGATTACAATAGCACAAACGCCAGAATGCGGGGCGGGAGCAGGCAAAAAATGCGAAATTTTGTGACAACGCCTGAGCGGCAGAAAACAAAAAAGGACGCCGAAGCGTCCTTTTTTTATTCGGGGATAATTAATTAGCCCAGAACTTTAGCAACAACGCCCGCGCCAACGGTACGGCCG
>NZ_JBRIQR010000052.1:0-24856 GCF_052983755.1 Enterobacter sp. CFEC122
AAGTGTATGGGGGCGCTAGTTTATGCGTCGGTTCGCTGGGTCTGGCCTGTGCTGCGTATGGTGCACCTATGATTACTCATGGGCTAAACAACATGTATGAAAATGGATACTATCTTCTTTATCGTGAAGATCGGTCTGGCACGCTAAGAGATGCTTATCGTTACGTAGCAGCGAAACTCGGCTATGGGAATAATGAAGCTGATATTGTCTATGGAGTAGTTGATATCTCTTTATCAGCCTATGGCGCGGGCAGGAGAGTACTGGCTCCCCGAGAAAAATCCTGGAGTCTGTTTCGCAACATTGAATCTGATTATATCAGAGGATGGCAAGAGGCTTCTAAAACAGCGATGGCTCTGGATTTAACCAGTGGAAGCGTCACAGGTTGGCAGATGTACCAGATAGCTAAAGAGAATTAATTATGTCGGAACAATTCGAGTTGTCATTAACCCCACCGATTCTACCTGCCGTATGCTATTTTATTGTATCTATTGTCGTTTTTTTCTTGTTGTACCTCGGGAAACTCAAGGTCAACAGGCTTCATAAATATCCTCTGTTCATTGCCTATACGCTATTTGTGATAGCCATCGCAGCCATTCAAATTAACGTTTTTGCCAACGGCTATGAGTTTGTTAGCGGTTTTTTACATATTGATTTTGATCCCTGGCGGTACGACTCGGTGTATTGGGGGTCATTGATATTCGCCATGCTTTACCTGCTGGCAATGCCACGGAATAGGTATTAATGTCGCAAATCTGCTCTGCGATTATTCTTGAACTTATGCGTAACCAATTGAACCGAAACTATATTCTTTAGGTTACGCATAGCAAAAAAATTACCGCTTACTATTACAGCATCTATTCTTAACTTGGCGTCAACTTCAACTCAACCGCTAAACATGCGACAATGATCGGCACTGCCGGCTTAATTCTTTCGCTAAATCAGGATATTAACTGCCCATGAAGGGTAAATACAAAGCCGCTCTTGCGCTTTTACTGCTGTTCATATTGTTGCCGCTGACGCTGCTGATGACGCTCGCTCAGTGGGTACCGACGCTCGCCGGGATCTGGCTTCCCGTCGGGACGCGCATCGCGTTCGAAGAGAGTCCGAAACTGACTCGCCGCGCGCTGGTGATCCCCGATCTTCGCTATCTGGTGGAAGACTGCGAAATTGCCCGCATCGATAACGTGACGCTGTCACACCCCAGCCGCTGGAAGCTGGATATCGGCGCGCTGGATCTTAACACCGTCTGCCTGAGCAAAATTCCCCAGTCGGCGCCCTCAACGGTCGCCCCGAAAACGCTGGCACAATGGCAGGCTGTGTTACCCAATACCTGGCTCACGATTCACCGCCTGACGCTGTCGCCCTGGCTGCAGTGGCAGGGCGAGCTGCAGGCGTCGCTAACCCCCTCCAGCCAGGAGATCGCCTATAAAGGCGAGCAGGTCAGCATTAAAGGCACGCTTCGCGGTCAGACGCTCTCGGTCAGCCAGTTCGATGTTCAGCTCCCGGATCAGCCGCAGCCGATTAAGCTGGTGGGCGAGTTTACCCTGCCGCTGGTGCCGGACGGCGTGCCGGTGAAAGGCCACGCGGTGGCGACCTTTAACGTGCCACAGTTAACGTCTCTGGTCGATGCCGATCTCGACTGGGAAGACAATCAGGGACAGCTGGTGGTGATGGCGAGAGACAACCCCGATCCGCTTCTCGACCTGCCGTGGCAGATCACGGCGCAACAGCTCAACATCAGCGACGGGCGCTGGAACTGGGATCTCTCGGGTATGCCACTGAGCGGGCGGGTGTCCCTTCGCGCCGACAACTGGCAGCAGGGGCTGGAGAAAGCCACCCTGACCGGACGACTGAACGTCTTGACGCAAGGCGATGCGGGTAAAGGCAACGCGGTACTGAATATTGGGCCCGGCAGGCTCAGCATGGAAAACAGCGACATGCCCCTGCACCTGAGCGGCGAGGCGAAGCAAAACGATCTCATTCTTTACGCCAAGTTACCGGCAAAACTGACCGGCAGCCTGTATGAACCGCAGCTCGCCTTTGAGCCGGGCGCGCTGCTTCGCTCGCGCGGGCGCATCATTGACTCGCTCGATATCGATGAAATCCGCTGGCCGCTGGCGTGCGTGAAGCTCACCCGGAAGGGGGTGGACGGTCGTTTACAGGCGATTCTGCGCGCCCATGAAAACGAGATGGGGGATTTTGAACTCCACCTGGACGGTCAGGCCAACGACTTTTTACCCGATAACGGCCTGTGGCAGTGGCGCTACTGGGGCAAAGGCGGCTTTACGCCGATGCATGCCCGCTGGGATGTCGCCGGGAAAGGCGAGTGGCGCGACAACCTTATTGAGCTGACGGCGCTCTCCACCGGCTTTGACAAGCTTCAGTACGGTACGATGGAGGTCAGCACGCCGCGTCTGGTGCTGGATCGGCCTGTACGCTGGCTGCGCGATGCCGAAAAACCAACCTTCAGTGGGGCGTTATCGCTCAACGCAGGGCAAACCCGTTTCTCCGGCGGCAGCGTGTTGCCGCCCTCGGTCCTGACCTTCAGCGTCGACGGCACCGACCCGACGATTTTTCAGTTTAAGGGTGACCTCCATGCGGACAACATCGGCCCGGTACAGGTGAACGGACGCTGGGATGGCGTGCGCCTTCGCGGGCAGGCCTGGTGGCCGAAACAGTCCCTCACCGTATTCCAGCCGCTTATTCCGCCGGACTGGAAAATGACGCTGCGCGACGGGGCGCTTTATGCGCAGGTCGCCTTCTCGGCGGCGGCCGATCAGGGCTTTGAAGCGGGCGGGCACGGGGTGCTGAAATCCGGCAGCGCCTGGATGCCCGACAACCAGATTAACGGCGTCGATTTTGTGCTGCCGTTCCGCTTCAGCGAGGGCACCTGGTCTCTGGGCACGCGCGGTCCGGTCACGTTGCGCATCGGTGAAGTGGTAAACCTGGTGACCGCGCGCAACATTACCGCGGATTTACAGGGCGATTATCCCTGGACGGAGGACAATCCGCTGCTGCTCACCAACGTGAAGGTGGAAACCCTCGGCGGGAAGATCACCATGCAGCAGCTGCGAATGCCGCAGCACGATCCGGCTCTGCTGCGGGTGGACAATATCTCCTCGAGCGAGCTGATTAGCGCCGTCAATCCGAAACAGTTCGCCATGTCGGGGCCGGTCAGCGGGGCGCTGCCGTTCTGGCTGGACAACGAAAAATGGATCATTAAGGATGGCTGGCTGACCAACCCGGGGCCAATGACGCTGCGCATCGACAAAGATACGGCCGACGCCATCGTGAAAGACAATATGGTCGCGGGCGCCGCGATTAACTGGCTCCGCTATATGGAAATTTCGCGTTCGTGGACGAGAATCAATTTAGATAACCTGGGGGAATTAACCATGCAGGCGACCATCAAGGGGACCAGCCGGGTCGATGGCAAAAGCAGCTCCGTCAACCTGAACTATACCCATGACGAGAATGTCTTTACCCTCTGGCGCAGCCTGCGTTTTGGAGACAACCTGCAAACCTGGTTTGAGCAACACGCGGCGATACCCGGTCTCCGCAGTTCGACTGGCAAGGAAAGTGAGGAATAACAATGAAAAAGATGGCTGGTGCGCTCACCGTTGCCGTTGCCGCGCTACTGTCCGGCTGTACGCCGCGCATTGAAGTCGCTGCGCCAAAGGAGCCGATTACCATCAACATGAATGTCAAAATCGAACATGAGATCCACATTAAGGTCGATAAAGACGTTGAAACCCTGCTGAAATCGCGCAGCGATCTGTTCTGAGGATGCCATGAAACGAGTAGCTCTGATTTTGCTGGCGCTGGGGATGAACGTACAGGCGGCTACGCTCACCCTCAACGATGCCCGGGCCCAGGGGCGCGTGGGGGAAACCCTCAGCGGTTATCTGGCCCCGATTCAACAGGATGCCGAAACGCTGGCGCTGGTCAATCGCATCAACGCGGCGCGCACGGAAAGCTACCAGAAGCTGGCTGACAGCAATAATTTGCCGGTCGATGAAGTGGCCAAAATGGCAGGGCAAAAACTGGTTGCTCGCGCCCAGCCGGGCGAGTACGTGAAGGGCATTAACGGAAAGTGGCTCAAAAAATAGCTAGCGGTAGCGCTTGCGGTATTCACCCGGCGAAACGCCAAAGCGCTGCTTAAACGCCGTTGAAAAATGGCTATGGTCGGTGAACCCCCAGCTGTAGCCAATCCCCGCCAGCTTTTCGTCATCACCGGCTGCGCGCAGCACCTCCGCGCAGCGATCCAGGCGGCGGTTTTTAATGTACTGCGCAACCACCAGCCCCTTCTCGGCAAACATACGGTAAAGGCTGCGCACGGACATACCGCTTTCGGCGGCAATCCATTCCGGGCGCAGCGATTCAGACTGAATATGGTCGTCAATCAGCGCCACCACATGCTGGAACTGGCGCTCCTTACGCGGCTGAATGATTTCGCGCTGCTGGAAAGCGGGGCGCAGCAGGCAAATCATCGCTTCGAGCGCCGCTTCGCTCTCCCGGTCACTCAGGCTGGCATTGCTCATGCTCTCCATCAACAGGCGATGGCTTAGCTGTACCGTGGGCAGCGTGCGGGAAAGAGCGGTGGCGCAGCTTATCTCCTGAAAACGGCACTGCTGCTCAATAATCTGACGGGGAACCAGGAGCGAAATCTGGCGGGATTTTTCCTGCCAGTTGATCGAGCAGGGGCGTGAGGCGTCAATCAGCGTGATATCCCCGGTTCTGAGTACCGCGCGACGGTCATCCTGCTCAATCTCCGCGCTGCCTTCGAGCTGAAACACGGTATAGAACCAGGCATCGTTACTCTGTTTGATCTCCTCACGGGAGCGGAACAGGTTGACACCGCCGGCGGTGACGGTGCTGAGCTTCAGGCTGCGCGCATAGCTGGTCTCCAGCTCGCCGTAGAATCTGCCCCCGGTGGGCTGCGCGTTAAAACGCCCGCAAACCTGGTTAATTTGCGCCAGCCACTGCTGATACTGTTCCTGCTCGCTTGCACACGCCATCGTTTCTCTCACTGCACCGTCAACGTTTTCGCATTGTTGCATTTGTGTTGCATTTTGTCAGAGCTATGAGGCTGACTATAGGAAAGAACACTCACCGGTAACAGCGATATAAGCGGCAATTATCGCGATTTGCGGCGCCTGTCACAGGTGGCAAAGCGAATGTCACAGAGACAAAAGCGAGAATGCAAAACCCCTCTTAGACTGGATGAACACCCTGCGAAGAATAACGAAGGAGTATCCTATGTCTGAATCACTGGTGGCTATTCAGCCTGCCGTGCAACAATTTTTAGACCGACAGCATGGCCTGTGGATTGAAGGGCGTCAGGCCGCGTCGGACAGTGAAAAGCGGCTTAATGTCTACAACCCGGCCACGGGCGAGGTGATTGCCTCAACTGCCGATGCCAGCGTCGACGACGTTGATCGTGCCGTCATGTCCGGCTGGCGCGCCTTTGTGGCCCGTACCTGGGCCGGAAAGCTCCCGGCGGAGCGCGAGCGGATCCTGCTCCATTTCGCCGATCTCGTCGAACAGCACGGCGAGGAGCTGGCTCAGCTTGAAACGCTGGAGCAGGGCAAGTCCATCAACATCTCCCGTGCCTTTGAAGTCGGCTGCACCCTGAACTGGATGCGCTATACCGCCGGGCTGACCACCAAAATTGCGGGCAAAACCCTCGATCTCTCCATCCCGCTACCCCAGGGGGCACGCTATCAGGCGTGGACGCGTAAAGAGCCGGTTGGCGTGGTGGCCGGAATTGTGCCCTGGAACTTCCCGCTGATGATTGGCATGTGGAAAGTGATGCCAGCGCTGGCCGCGGGCTGCTCTATCGTCATTAAGCCGTCGGAAACCACGCCGCTGACCCTGCTGCGCGTGGCGGAACTCGCCAGTGAAGCGGGCATCCCGGACGGGGTGTTCAACGTGGTGACCGGCAGCGGCGCGGTATGTGGCGCAGCGCTGACCTCGCACCCGCATATTGCGAAGGTGAGCTTTACCGGCTCAACGGCGACGGGTAAGCAAATTGCCCGCGCGGCGGCGGACACGCTCACCGGGGTGACCCTCGAGCTCGGCGGGAAAAACCCGGCAATTGTGCTCAAGGATGCGGACCCCGCGTGGGTGATAGAAGGATTAATGACCGGCAGCTTCCTGAACCAGGGGCAAGTGTGCGCGGCGAGCTCACGCATCTATATTGAAGCCCCGCTGTTTGACACGCTGGTGAGCGGGTTCGAACAGGCGGTGAAATCCCTGAGCGTCGGGCCGGGCATGTCGCCGGAGGCCTTTATCAACCCGCTGGTGTCGCGTGCGCACTGCGACAAGGTGCAGTCCTTCCTTGATGAGGCGACGTCGCGCAACGCGGAGCTGATCGTCGGTAACCGTGGTCCGGAGGGCAAAGGCTATTACGTGTCGCCGACGCTGGTGGTGAACCCGGATGCCTCGCTGCGGCTCACCCGCGAAGAAGTGTTCGGTCCGGTGGTCAACCTGGTACGCGTCGCCGACGGGGAAGAGGCGCTCCAGCTGGCAAACGACACCGAATATGGCCTGACGGCCAGCGTCTGGACGCAGAATATCAGCAAGGCGCTGGAGTATACCGACAGGCTGCAGGCGGGCACCGTGTGGGTGAACAGCCATACGCTGATCGACGCCAACCTGCCGTTCGGCGGGATGAAGCAGTCCGGGACAGGGCGTGACTTCGGTCCGGACTGGCTGGACGGCTGGTGTGAAACCAAGTCGGTGTGCGTGCGGTATTAAAAAGCAAGCCGGGTGACGGCTACGCCTTACCCGGCCTACAACGACTCGAACCGTAGGCCGGGTAAGCGCAGCGCCACCCGGCTTTTATCTACAGCGACCACCGATCCCGCCCGGCCTCTTTCGCCCGATACAGCGCCGCATCGGCGCGGGCGATAATCTCGGTGCCCGCGAGTCCCCCCGCCATCCCCGCAATCCCCATGCTCACGGTGACATGGTCGCTGACCGTCGAGGCGCCGTGCGGTATGGCCTCTGCGCGAAGGCCGTCCTGGATACGCAGGGCGACCTTTTCAGCGATGTTCTCCGGGCAATTAAACAGAATCACCAGAAACTCTTCGCCGCCGTAGCGTGACACCACATCCTCAGGTGTGCGCACCGACTGCTTAAGCACGCGCGCCACGCGCGTCAGACAGTCGTCACCCGCCTGGTGCCCGTAGGTGTCGTTGTAGCGCTTGAAGTAGTCGATATCCAGCATAATCAGCGAGAAGGGCTTCTTCTGCTCAACCGCGTTCTCCAGCACCACCTCCATTTTCCGTCGATTGGCGGTTTTGGTTAACGGGTCCTGATGCGCCAGCGCATCCAGCCGCGAAATCAGCAGCTGATTCTGCTGGTTACGTCGCCAGGCTTCGTCAAACCAGCTCAGCAGAATAAAACGCCCGCAGATCAGGATCAGCGTAAAGACGCTCCAGATAACAACGAAGTGAAGGTTGAGACCATCGTTTCGTATCCAGCTTGCTATCGGCAGGGTGATCCAGAGCGGGAGCACAAAGGCGAGCAGCCCTTCAGGGTAGAAATAGAGCGCCGTCAAACCGGCGAGTAACAGAATAACGCACAGCGGCCAGACGTGCGGGAGCAGCAGCTGGGTGATAAACCAGAAGCAGGAGACCGACCAGATGGCGCTGCAGATAAACAACACCACGCTGATGCCGGCGATGCGCCGCCAGGCCATAAGGATCAGCGCAGCCGAGAGGATGATAATACCGAGCATGGAGGCATCGACGATTCTCGTCAGCTGCGGCGAGTGGGGATAAAGGGGATCGCTGGCCTTAAGCAGAACGTGTCGCAGCAGAATCATCACGGCGAAGCTGATATTGACGAAGGCCAGCCACGGCAGGTTCATCGCCAGTCCATGCATGACCATGGCCTGGCGCGTTGGCCAGGTTGCCCGTTCAAGCGTCGGTTTTTTTCTTTTTTCCATAAAGCCCTTTCCCGTCCGGGGGATAAATCATGCAGGTGAGATATCAGTAACTATAAGCAAGCCAGGACGATCCTCAAACGCCAGGGCAAAAAAAACCGGGCAATTGCCCGGCGGATGGTTATTTTTCGTCTTTTTTCTTCCCGAGCGTTGGCGTCTCGTCGAAGAAATTCCACGGTTTAAGCAGGGTATGCACCCATTCCGTCGGCATGATCGGCCACTCCTCCGCGCGCGCCACGTGGGTGGTGCCGGTGGTCATCCAGACCACGTCATCCTGATCGTTCAGCGACTCGTTATCCTTGCTGTACTGCCCAAGGCCAGTGTCGTGGATGGAGCGGTTCGGGAATTTCCCTTCCGGGTAGAGTTCATCCGGATGGTAACGAGTCACCCACAGCTGTTTGTCCATAAAGCTCAGGCGATGGTAAATCCACTCGTCCGGGGCAAATTTCGCGCCGGTCGCCACCGGGTGCGTGCCGCCCGCGTAAGGGATGATCTGGTACGAGACCGGGTTGCCCATGCGGTTCTCTTTACTGGTGTTGCTCAGCAGTCGAATCGTGCCCGGGTCGAACTTCTGCGCCGCCTGCTGCTCGGTATCAATATCGTACTGATTAATCTGCATGGTGCTGGTGCGCGGGCCCCCGGCGGTATTCGGCTTCACTTCCGGATCCATCGCCACCAGCTTGTTGTTGATGCCGTCCACGTCCATATCAAGACGGAAGTTGTAGATGTGCTGGTGCGTGGTGCCCACGATGTTGTGGTCGATCAGCGTGCCGTATTTTGTATCGTCTTTGGCGGTGGCGTCGTGCATGGTTTTCGCCTGCACGCCTTTCACCGCCTCGATACCCGTCGCGCCGGCATCAATGCCGATGGTGCCATTTTCATGGAACACCCAGTCGAAGATGTAATCGTAATTGCCCACAGTACTCACCCAGCGCACCACCAGTTCGCGGCGCTCGGTGCTGACGTTAGGCTGGCCCATCTCCTGATGCTTATATTCCGGCCCCGCGTAGCGTTCGAAAATCGCAATCGCGCGCGGGATCTCCATCGGCGCGCCGGTGTAGTCCGGGATAGTTTCGTTGAGCATCACCGCGTTGGACGGCACGTCTTTCCCGCGCACCAGCGGCGAGGTCAGGGTGCCCATGCCGTAGTCGCCGGAATCAAGATAGGCCTTGAAGTACCAGCCCACGTCCGGATCGCCGTAAGGAACGATCATGCCGCCGAGCGACCCCTGATACATAATCTGGCGTTTTTTGCCGTTGTCGTTATACGTGACGGTTGAAATCATCGGGCCGACGCGGGAGTCCAGGCTCAGGTGGAAGTCCCAGTTCTGCCAGTGCACCATATCGCCGGTAATGGTGTAGTTCTTGCCTTCCGGCTCAATGATGTCGAGCGGTTTTTTCGGCGTCTCTATACGGTCGCGGCCATCGTAGGGGCGCGGCGTCATCGGAACCGGAACAACGGCACCTTCCTCAATCTTCTGGATTTTCTTCTGCTCAAGATCGACCACGGCCACCAGGTTTTCAATCGGGTGCGCCCAGTAGTTGCCGTCGCCGACGTCGAGATAGCTCACCACCTTCAGCAGGCGATCTTCCTGCTTCAGGCCGTCTTTGCCGTCGAAATAGCCGACGGTCAGCGGCGTGGTAATCACTTTTTTCGGGTCGGTGATGCCGTGTTTTTTAAGCACCTCGGCAAACTCCGTGCTCTCGTTAACGATCTGCTGCACCGCAGTGAAATCATCCAGCAGCACCATGCCGTGCGCGTCTTTCACCGGCTCCCAGCGCAGGATTTTTTTATCCTTCAGATCCACCACGCTTTCGATAACGCGCTTGCCATCGAGCATCACAATCTTTGCCTGACGCGGGGCATCCACAGCCGTACCGTTAAGCACAAAGTCCCACACTTTGGCTTTCTCTGGCTCAGCAATGGCAATCTGGGTAAAGCGGGTATTCGGTTTAAAATCCGCCGAGGCTTTGACAATCTCAACGGCTTGCTTAATTTCGTCCGCCGTCAGCGCGTTCAGCGGGTGAGGGCGTTTTTCAACCTGGAAAGTCTGGTCAAGACCGGACTGGAAAACATCATTGATGAAGCTGTCAGAGATAAAGGCTTTCTTGCCTTTCATCACCACCGGCACCTCGAGCTTGAGGGTTTTCCCGTTGACGATGGCGGTTTTAGCGCCCGGTTTGACCTTCACAAAGGCGCCGTCTTTCGCAATGGTAAACATCTGTGCGTAATCATCCCACTGAACGTCGGCGCCAAAGTCCTGCAGCGTTTTGTCCATCGGGACCATATGCGCCTCGCTGCCGTGGGCGAAAACAGGGGATTGCCAGGCGCAACACAGCGCAACGGCCATAGCCAGCGCCGTTCTACGGGCAGAAAAAGAAGAATTGCTTCCCATCGTAGACCTCATCTTGTTGTGTTTATAGTGTTGTGACAGTCCTATCCTGACAGGCGCCTGAGAAAAGCGTTTGCCTGCATCTGCCAGATTATTTGCCAGTCTTGCCAGGTTAAAAAAAGAGCGGGGCGATGTCACACCCCGGCTGGTCGTCGTAGGCCGGGTAAGCATCGCGCCACCCGGCAGGAAAGGCGGTGAAGGGAGGGGGTCAGAAATCCCCCTGCTGGCGCGCCACCAGCGTCAGGATGGAGTAGAGCGCCACGGCCTGCTGGTGCTGGTTGTAGATCTCAACCGCCCATTCCACCACGCCGGTTGGTTTTTCCTCGGCGGTGCGCTGTTTCTTCAGCGTTTTACGCTTGCAGGTCAGACGCACCTGAATGGTATCGCCCGGTTTAACCGGCTCGATAAAGCGCAGGTTTTCCATGCCGTAGTTGGCAATGACAGGCCCAACGCCCGCATCAACGAACAGCCCTGCCGCGGCGGAAATCAGGAAGTAGCCGTGCACCACGCGCTCGCCAAAGATCGACTCTGCCGCGCCGATCTTGTCCATATGGGCGTAAAAGTGGTCGCCGCTCAGGCAGGCAAAATTCACGATGTCCGCTTCCGTCAGGGTGCGGCGCGGCGTCAGCAGGCTGTCGCCCGGCTGCAGCTCCTCAAAGTATTTGCGGAACGGATGCACGCGATCTTCCTGCACCGCTGCGCCACGCACCCACTGCTTGCCGATGGCCGCCAGCATCGTCGGGCTGCCCTGAATCGCGGTGCGCTGCAGGTAGTGCTTCACCGCGCGCAGGCCACCCAGCTCTTCGCCGCCGCCCGCACGTCCGGGACCGCCGTGCACTAGCTGTGGCAGAGGGGAACCGTGGCCGGTGGATTCTTTCGAGGCTTCCTCGTTGAGGATCTGAATACGCCCGTGGGCGCGCGCCGCGCCGAGAATAAACTGGCGGGCAATGTCCAGGTCTGCGGTGACCAGCGTGCCTGCCAGGCTGCCGCCACCCGCGCGGGCAAGCTGCATTGCGTGCTGTGCGTTGCGATACGGCATCAGGGTCGCGACCGGCCCGAAAGCCTCCGTTGCGTGGACGGCAGGGGTTTCATCCGGCTGCGGGCAGAACAGCAGGGTCGGCGGGAAGAACGCGCCCGCGGCCTGCAAATCCGCTTTGCCGCCCAGGCGGACCTGGCAGCCTGCGGCGATCAGGTTATCCACTTTCTCCTGCACGTCCGCGCGCTGTTCGGCGTTGACCAGAGCGCCCATCTTTACCCCTGCCTGTGCCGGGTCGCCCACCACTACCTTTTCCAGCCGGGCAACCAGCGCCTGGCTCACGGCGTCAATCTGGCTCTGCGGGACGATAATGCGGCGAATGGCCGTACATTTCTGCCCGGCTTTGGCGGTCATCTCGCGCACCACTTCCCGAATGAACAGGGCAAATTCCGGCTGCTCCGGCGTGACGTCTTCCCCCAGCACGCAGCAGTTCAGGGAGTCGGCTTCCATCGTGAACGGAATGGCATTCGCCACAATATTCGGGTGCACGCGCAGGCTTTGCCCGGTGCTGGCGGAGCCGGTAAAGGTGACCACGTCCTGGCTGTCGAGCCGGTCGAGCAGATCGCCCGCGCCGCCGCAGATCAGGCTGATAGCGCCGTCCGGCACCAGCCCGCTGTCGACGATGGACTTCACCATCGCCTGCGTCACCTGCGCGGTAGCGGTGGCAGGTTTGATGATGGCGGGCATGCCCGCAAGCCAGGTCGGGGCCAGTTTTTCCAGCATTCCCCAGCAGGGGAAGTTAAAGGCGTTGATGTGCACCGCCACGCCGGACTTCGAGGTCAGGACGTGACGCGCGGCAAAGCCGCCTTCTTTCGACAGCGGGATCGGCTCGTCTTCCGGCCACACGGTGTCATCCGGCAGCTCGCGGCTGCCCAGGCTGGCGTAAGTGAAGAGGGTGCCGATGCCGCCTTCGATATCGACCCAGCTGTCTGCTTTCGTCGCCCCGGTCTGGGCGGACAGGGCATAAAACGTCTCTTTCTCGTTAAACAGATGCTTTGCCACCGCCTTCAGCATGGCTGCGCGTTCGATAAAGGTCATCGCGTGAAGCGCTTCGCCGCCGCGCTCAATCGCATAGCGACGGGCGGCCGCCATGTCTAGCCCTTCGCTGGTCACGCTCCACAGCGCTTCGCCACTGATGGCGTGATGAATAGTGCGTTCGCGGCCCCGGCCAGACTGCCAGGCGCCGGACAAGAAGCTGGCTAACTGCTGCATCGCTTATCTCCAAATGTTACGTGGTTTACCCATTAATAGTTTGATCGTGAATCATAAAAATCAAGCTGAGTTTTTAATGAATTGTTAACGATGTGATCTGGATGGATGAATCAGAGAATACCAAGGCCCGCTTATCAAGGCTTTCAGCAAAAGCCTTGCGAGCAGCATCACAAAACAAGCAAACAATTCTTGGGGTTATATTTAACCTTTGTGTAACTTTTAAAAAACAAAGTGATTCAACATTACGCTTTAATTTGCAAACTAACGAATCATAAAGGTGATGACGTGACGCAAGAACAACGGTTTGAGCAGCGCATAGCGCAGGAGACGGCGATTGAGCCTCAGGACTGGATGCCTGACGCCTACCGTAAGACGTTGATCCGGCAGATTGGCCAGCATGCGCACTCCGAAATTGTCGGCATGCTGCCGGAAGGGAACTGGATCACCCGCGCCCCGACGCTGCGCCGAAAAGCGATCCTGCTGGCGAAGGTGCAGGACGAAGCCGGACACGGGCTTTACCTCTACAGCGCGGCGGAAACGCTGGGCTGCGCGCGGGAAGACATCTACCAGAAGATGCTCGACGGCAAGATGAAATACTCCTCCATCTTCAACTATCCGACCCTGAGCTGGGCCGATATCGGCGTGATCGGCTGGCTGGTGGACGGCGCCGCCATCGTCAACCAGGTGGCGCTGTGCCGCACCTCCTACGGTCCGTATGCCCGCGCGATGGTGAAAATCTGTAAAGAAGAGAGCTTCCACCAGCGTCAGGGCTTTGAAGCCTGCATGGCGCTGGCGCAGGGCAGCGAGGCTCAGCGCCAAATGCTGCAGGACGCCATCAACCGCTTCTGGTGGCCGGCGCTGATGATGTTCGGACCGAACGACGACAATTCGCCGAACAGCGCCCGCAGCCTGGCGTGGAAAATCAAACGCTTTGGCAACGACGAGCTGCGCCAGCGCTTTGTCGACAACACGGTGCCGCAGGTGGAGATGCTGGGCATGACGGTGCCCGATCCCGACCTGCATTTTGAGGAAGAGCGCGGTCATTATCGCTTCGGCGAGATTGACTGGCACGAGTTTGACGAGGTCATTAACGGGCGCGGCATCTGCAACCACGAACGCCTGGCCGCGAAACGTAAAGCCTGGGAAGAGGGCGCGTGGGTGCGGGAAGCCGCGCTGGCGCACGCCGAAAAACAACGCGCCCGTCAGGCCGCTTAAGAGGAAATAACCATGAGCAATGTCTACTGGCCGCTGTACGAAGTGTTCGTACGCAGCAAACAGGGGTTGTCCCACCGTCACGTGGGCAGTCTGCATGCCGCCGACGATCGCATGGCGCTGGAAAATGCGCGTGATGCCTACACCCGCCGCAGCGAAGGCTGTTCTATCTGGGTGGTTAAGGCGAGCGAGATTGTCGCCTCCCAGCCGGAAGAGCGCGGCGAGTTCTTCGACCCGGCGGAAAGCAAGGTTTACCGCCACCCGACGTTCTACACGATCCCTGACGGCATCGAGCATATGTGAGGCAAAGAATGAATTCAGTGACTGCCTATGCCCTGCGTCTGGGCGACAACGGTCTGGTGCTTTCTCAGCGTCTCGGCGCCTGGTGCGGCCACGCGCCGGAGCTAGAAATCGATCTCGCGCTCGCCAATATCGGCCTCGATCTGCTGGGCCAGGCGCGTAATTTCCTGACCTATGCCGCGGAGCGGGAAGGCCAGGGCGATGAGGACACGCTGGCGTTTGGCCGCGACGAGCGCCAGTTCCGCAACGTCCTGCTGGTGGAGCAGCCGAACGGCGGCTTCGCCGACACCATTGCCCGCCAGTACCTGATGGATGCCTGGAACGTGGCGCTGTATGAACGCCTGACCCAAAGCCGCGACGGCCAGCTTGCCGCCATTGCCGCCAAGGCGATTAAAGAGGCGCGCTACCACCTGCGCTTCAGCCGCGGCTGGCTGGTGCGGCTGGGCGACGGGACAGAAACGTCTGCGCAAAAAATGCAGCAGGCCATCGACAGCCTGTGGCGTTTTACGGCGGAGCTGTTTGAAGCCGATGACGTCGAGCGGGAGCTGATTGAGTCCGGCGTGGCGGTTGACCCGCGCCTCCTGCGTCAGCCGTGGGAAAGCGAAGTGTATGCCGGTCTGAATGAAGCCTGCCTGCAGGTGCCCGCCGAGGTGGCGTACCGCACCGGGGGCAAGCAGGGGCTGCATACCGAACATCTGGGCCCGATGCTGGCGGAAATGCAGTATCTCCAGCGCGCGTATCCCGGTCAGCAGTGGTAAAGGAGAACGCTATGCAACGCCTCGTCGACATCGCGCCTGCGCAAATCCCGCAGATCTGGGCGCTGCTCAGCCAGATCCCGGACCCGGAAGTGCCGGTGTTAACCATCACCGATTTAGGCATGGTGCGCAGCGTGAAGGCGCAGGGTGAAGGCTGGGTTATCGGCTTCACGCCCACCTACTCGGGCTGCCCGGCAACGGAACACCTGCTGGGGGCGATCCGCGAGGCGATGACCGCGCACGGCTTTACCCCGGTGCACATTGTGCTCCAGCTTGAACCCGCCTGGACCACCGACTGGATGACCCCCGACGCGCGTGAGCGCCTGCGGGCGTACGGCATCAGTCCGCCGGTGGGGCATAGCTGTCACGCGCACGCCCCGGTGGAGGTGAGCTGCCCGCGCTGCGCCAGCACCGACACCGCGCTTATCAGTGAATTTGGCTCGACGGCCTGCAAAGCGCTCTACCGCTGCAATTCCTGCCGTGAGCCCTTCGACTATTTCAAATGTATTTGAGGCTGCCATGACAACGTTTCATTCATTAACAGTGGCAAAAGTGGAACCCGAAACCCGCGACGCGGTGACCATCACCTTTGCGGTGCCGCAGGCCCTGCAGGAGGCCTACCGCTTCCGTCCCGGCCAGCACCTGACGTTAAAAACGACGCTTGGCGGAGACGAGCTGCGCCGCTGCTACTCCATCTGCCGGAGTACCGCTCCGGGCGAAATCAGCGTGGCGGTCAAAGCCATCGACGGCGGGCGCTTCTCCCGCTATGCCCGGGATGAGATCAAAGCGGGCATGGCGCTGGAGGTGATGGTTCCTCAGGGGCAGTTTGGCTACCAGCCACAGGCCGAACGCGAAGGCCACTACCTGGCGATTGCGGCAGGCTCCGGGATCACCCCGATGCTGGCGATTATCTCCGCGACGCTTGCGACCGAACCCAACAGCCATTTCACCTTGATCTACGGCAACCGCAGCAGCCAGAGCATGATGTTCCGCCAGGCGCTGGCGGACCTGAAGGACAAATACCCGCAGCGGCTGCAGCTGCTCTCCATCTTCAGCCAGGAGCGGCTGGACAGCGACCTGCTCTATGGCCGCATCGACGGGGAAAAGCTGCAGGCGCTGGCGAAAACCCTGATCAACTTCCGCCAGTATGACGAGGCGTTTATCTGCGGCCCGTCTGCAATGATGGACGACGCGGAAGCCACGCTGAAGGCGCTGGGGATGCCGGAGAAATCCATTCACCTTGAGCGCTTTAACACCTCCGGAATCACCGTTAAGCGCGCGGCGCACGTGCAGGCAGAAGGACAGAAAGTGACCGTTCGCCAGGACGGGCGCGACCGTGAAATCACCCTGACGGCGGACGACGAAAGCATTCTGGATGCCGCCCTGCGTCAGGGGGCGGATCTGCCGTATGCCTGCAAGGGCGGCGTCTGCGCCACCTGCAAATGCAAAGTGCTGCGCGGCAAGGTGGACATGGCAACCAACTACAGCCTGGAGCCTGACGAGCTGGCCGCCGGGTATGTGCTGAGCTGCCAGTCGCTGCCGTTAACCGCCGACGTGATTGTCGACTTTGACGCGAAGGGGATGGCATGAGCGAACTGATTGTTACCCGTCATGGCCGCGTGCTGCAGCTGACGCTAAACCGTCCGGCGGCGCGCAACGCCCTCAACAACGCGCTGTTGACCCAGCTTACGGAACAGCTTGAGGCCGCCGCTGTGGATGCCGACATCGCCGTCTGCGTGATTTACGGCAGCGAGCGCTGCTTTGCCGCCGGGGCCGATCTCAACGAAATGGCGGAGAAAGACCTGCCTGCCACTCTGAACGATATTCGCCCGCAGCTGTGGGCGCGAATCAACGCGTTTCCTAAACCGCTGATCGCCGCCGTAAATGGCTTCGCGCTGGGCGCGGGCTGCGAGCTGGCGCTGCTGTGCGACGTGGTGATTGCCGGTGACAACGCCCGTTTCGGCCTGCCGGAAATCACGCTCGGCATCATGCCCGGCGCGGGCGGCACCCAGCGTCTTATCCGCAGCGTCGGGAAATCCCTGGCCAGCAAAATGGTGCTGACCGGCGAGAGCATTTCCGCCGGGCAGGCGCTGAACGCCGGACTGGTGAGCGACGTTTTCCCGGCGGCGCTGACGCTGGAATATGCCCTGAAGCAGGCGGCCCTGATGGCGCGCCACTCCCCGCTGGCGCTGCAGGCGGCCAAACAGGCGCTGCGGCAGTCCCAGGAGGTGCCGCTCCAGGCCGGGCTGGCGCAGGAGCGCCAGCTGTTTACGCTGCTTTCTGCCACCGAAGACCGCCGGGAAGGCATCGACGCCTTCTTACAAAAACGCACCCCCGACTTTAAAGGACGCTAATTTTGGAATGTATTCTCAGTCATGTAGAACAGGGCGTGATGACCCTTACGCTGAACCGTCCGGAGCGTCTGAACAGCTTTAACGACGTGATGCACCAGCAGCTGGCCGAGTGCCTGAAACAGGCCGAGCGCGATGACACTATCCGCTGCCTGCTGATCACCGGGGCTGGACGCGGCTTTTGCGCCGGTCAGGACCTCAACGACCGCAACGTCGACCCTAACGGCCCGGCGCCGGATCTGGGCATGTCCGTTGAAACCTTCTACAACCCGCTCGTGCGCCGCCTGGCAAAGCTGCCGAAGCCGGTCATCTGTGCCGTTAACGGCGTGGCGGCGGGCGCTGGCGCCACGCTGGCGCTCGGGTGCGACATGGTGATTGCGGCGCGCTCCGCCAGCTTCGTGATGGCCTTCAGCAAGCTCGGCCTGGTGCCGGACTGCGGCGGCACCTGGCTGCTGCCGCGCGTGGCCGGACGCGCCCGCGCCATGGGGCTGGCGCTGCTCGGCGACAAGCTCAGCGCCGAACAGGCGCAAGCGTGGGGCATGATCTGGCAGGTGGTCGATGACGAAGAGCTCTCCACTACGGCGCAGCAGATGGCCCTGCATTTTGCGTCGCAGCCGACCTTCGGCCTGGGGCTGATCAAGCAGGCGATCAATGCTGCGGAAACCAATACCCTGGACGCCCAGCTCGATCTGGAGCGTGACTATCAGCGCCTGGCCGGGCGCAGCGACGACTACCGCGAGGGCGTCAGCGCCTTCCTGGCAAAGCGCGCGCCGAACTTTACGGGGAAATAAGATGCTGAACATACGGACTGTCGCCGTGATCGGCAGCGGCACGATGGGCGCCGGCATTGCCGAAGTGGCGGCCAGCCACGGTCATCCGGTGCTGATCTACGACATCTCCAGCGATGCGATATCGCGCGCCATCGACGGGATCCGCCAGCGTCTGGCCTCCCGGGTAACGCGGGGAAAACTCTCTGCCGATGCCGGGAGCCAGATCCTTGCCCGGCTGCTTCCCATCACGGATATCGAGGCGCTCTCCGCGGCCGATCTGGTGATTGAAGCGGCCTCAGAGCGGCTGGAGGTGAAAAAGGCGCTGTTTGCGCAGCTGGCTGAGATCTGTCCGCCGCAGACGGTGCTGACCAGCAATACCTCGTCCATCTCCGTCACGGCGATTGCGGCGGACGTCCACCACCCGGAGCGGGTCGCAGGGCTGCACTTCTTTAACCCGGCGCCGGTGATGAAGCTGGTGGAGGTGGTCAGCGGGCTGGCGACCTCTCCGGAAGTGGCCGACGCGCTGTGCGAGCTGGCGCTGAACTGGGGCAAACAGCCCGTTCGCTGCCAGTCAACGCCGGGGTTCATCGTCAATCGCGTCGCCCGTCCGTTCTATTCCGAAGCCTGGCGCGCGCTGGAAGAACAGGTTGCCCCGCCGGAGGTGATTGACGCCGCTCTGCGCGAAGGCGGCGGCTTCCCGATGGGGCCGCTGGAGCTGACCGACATGATTGGTCAGGACGTGAACTTTGCGGTGACCTGCTCGGTCTTTAACGCCTTCTGGCAGGAGCGTCGTTTTCTGCCTTCGCTGGTTCAGCAGGAGCTGGTGCTGGCAGGCAGGCTGGGCAAAAAGAGCGGGAAGGGCGTTTACGACTGGCAGGGTGACAAACCCGACGTGCAGTGGGTCAAGGCGGTGAACGACAGCTATAGCCCGATGCGCGTGGAAAAAAGACGTGACGGTGTCACAGAAATTGATGATGTGTACCTGATTGAAACGCAGGGGGAGACCGCGCAGGCGCTGGCGCTGCGGCTCAACGGCCCGGTGGTGGTGGTCGACCGCATTGAGCGCGACGTGGCGGTCATTGCCGCCGCGGCCAGCAACCCGCATACCGCGACGCAAAAAGCCATCCGCTACCTGCAGCAGCAGGGGCTCCGGGTAGTGCAAATTGCCGATTATCCCGGCCTGCTGATCTGGCGGACGCTGGCGATGATTGCCAACGAGGCGCTGGATGCCCTGCAAAAAGGGGTCGCCAGCGAGAAGGACATTGATACCGCCATGCGCCTGGGCGTGAACTACCCGAGCGGGCCGATCGCCTGGGGCGAGCGCCTGGGCTGGCAGCGCCTGCTGACGCTGCTGGAGAACCTGCAGCGCCATTACGGTGAAGAGCGCTATCGCCCCTGTTCACTGCTGCGCCAGCGCGCGCTTCTGGAGAGTAGCTATGAGTCATAACGCCTGGCATAACGCCCGCGCCATGTACGAACGGGACGCCTGCGCGCAGGCGATGGGGATGGACATTGTCGAGATGGACGAGGGTTACGCGGTGGTGACCATGACCATCACCCCGCAGATGCTGAATGGCCATAAAACCTGCCACGGCGGACAGCTGTTTTCGCTGGCAGACACCGCTTTTGCCTACGCCTGCAACAGCCAGGGGCTGGCGGCGGTAGCCTCAGGCTGCTCGATTGACTTTCTGCGTCCGGGCTTTGCCGGGGACACGCTCACCGCCACCGCGCGGGTGATGCACCAGGGCAAACTGACCGGCGTGTACGACATTGAAAAGCAGGTGGTGCGCATTCACGCTTCATCCGGCACCACCGGCAAGCCGACCGTTGTCGGCTACACGCAGGGCGACATTGATAACTGGGCCAACCTGGTGGCGCGTTCCCTGCGCGCGGCGGGCGGCAGCGCGAAGGACAAAATTCACGTGGCGTATGGCTACGGCCTGTTTACCGGCGGACTGGGCGCGCACTACGGGGCCGAGCGTTTAGGCGCGACGGTGATCCCGATGTCCGGCGGCCAGACGGAGAAACAGGCGCAGCTGATCCGCGATTTCCAGCCGGACATGATCATGGTGACGCCATCCTACTGCCTCAACCTGATTGAGGAGCTGGAGCGCCAGATGGGCGGCGATGCCAGCGGCTGTTCCCTGCGCGTGGGCGTCTTCGGCGCCGAGCCGTGGACGCAGGCCATGCGCCGCGAAATTGAAAAACGCTTAGGCATTACGGCCCTGGACATCTATGGCCTCTCCGAAGTGATGGGGCCGGGCGTGGCGATGGAGTGTATCGAAACCGTCGACGGCCCGACCATCTGGGAAGATCATTTCTACCCGGAGATCGTTAACCCGAACGACGGCACGCCGCTGGATGACGGCCAGCAGGGTGAACTGCTGTTCACCACGCTGACCAAAGAGGCGCTGCCGGTGATCCGCTACCGCACCCGCGACCTGACGCGTCTTCTCCCGGCCACCGCGCGCAGCATGCGCCGTATGGACCGCATCAGCGGCCGCAGTGACGATATGCTGATCATTCGCGGCGTTAACGTCTTCCCGTCGCAGCTGGAGGAGGAGATTGTGAAGTTCGAACACCTTTCTCCGCACTACCAGCTGGAGGTGAACCGTCGCGGACATCTTGATTCACTTTCCGTGAAGGTGGAGCTGAAAGAGAGCAGCCTGACGCTGACGCACGAGCAGCGTTGCCAGGTGTGCCACCAGCTGCGCCATCGCATTAAATCGATGGTGGGGATTTCCACCGACGTGACGATCGTGAACTGCGGCAGCATCCCGCGCTCGGAGGGGAAAGCCTGCCGGGTGTTTGACCTGCGTAAAGTTGCGGCCAACGGCTAAGTTTCCTCTCACCCCGGCCCTCTTCCAAAGGGAGGGGGTTAGGGTGACGGGCTATCCCAGAATCCTATGCTATGATTCATCCAGGACAAAAATAACAACAGAATGAATCACATGAATAAACTCGACGCCTTTATCCAGCACGCGGTCAGCTCCGTTCCCGTCAGCGGGACCTCGCTTATCTCCTCGCTATACGGTGACGCGCTTTCCCATCGCGGCGGTGAGATTTGGCTCGGCAGCCTGGCTGCCTTACTGGAAGGCATGGGGTTTGGCGAACGGTTCGTGCGTACCGCGCTGTTTCGCCTCAACAAAGAGGGCTGGCTGGACGTCTCGCGCATCGGGCGACGCAGCTTTTACCGCCTGAGCGATAAGGGGCTGCGCCTGACGCGTCGCGCGGAGAATAAGATTTATCGCGCAGTGCTGCCCGCCTGGGACGGCAAATGGTTATTGCTGCTCTCCGAGGGGCTGGATAAAACCACCCTGGCCGACGTCAAAAAGCAGCTGATCTGGCAGGGGTTTGGCACGCTGGCGCCGAGCCTGATGGCCTCGCCGTCGCAGCATCTGGCGGACGTGCAGTCCCTGCTTCACGATGCCGGCGTGGCGGAAAACGTGATTTTCTTTGAAGCCCACTCGCCGCTGGCGCTCTCACGCGCCGCGCTGCGTTCACGCGTAGAAGAGTGCTGGCAGTTAACCGAGCAAAACGCGATGTACGAGTCGTTTATCAACTCGTTCCGGCCGCTGCTGCCGCTGTTGAAAGAGGCCGCGCCGGAGGAGCTGACGCCGGAACGCTGTTTCCAGATCCAGCTGCTGCTGATTCATTTTTATCGTCGCGTGGTGCTGAAGGACCCGCTCCTGCCGGAAGAGTTACTGCCTGCGCACTGGGCGGGGCAAAGCGCCCGACAGCTCTGCATAAATATCTATCAGCGTGTCGCGCCGGGAGCGCTGGCGTTTGTCAGCGAGAAGGGCGAAACCTCCGTCGGTGAACTGCCCGTGCCCGGCACGCTCTACTATCAACGCTTTGGTGGTCTTACAAGCGCATAAGGAGGGAAGATGCCTGTTTATCAAATTGACGGCCTGACGCCGGTCGTGCCTGACGAGAGCTATGTTCACCCAACGGCGGTGCTCATTGGCGACGTGATTCTGGGCAAAGGCGTTTATGTCGGTCCCAATGCCAGCCTGCGCGGTGATTTTGGCCGTATCGTGGTGAAAGACGGGGCGAACATTCAGGATAACTGCGTGATGCACGGCTTCCCGGAGCAGGACACGGTGGTGGAAGAGGACGGACACATCGGCCACAGCGCCATTCTTCACGGCTGCGTGATCCGCCGCAATGCGCTGGTGGGCATGAACGCGGTGGTGATGGACGGGGCGGTCATTGGTGAAAACAGCATTGTCGGCGCGGCGGCGTTCGTGAAGGCCAAAGCGGAGATGCCTGCCAACCATTTGATCATCGGCAGCCCGGCCAAGGCGATCCGTGAGCTGAGCGAGCAGGAGCTGGCCTGGAAGCAGCAGGGCACGCGGGAGTATCAGGTGCTGGTGGAGCGCTGCAAGCTCACTATGCACCAGGTCGAGCCGCTGCGCGAGGTTGAGCCTGAACGGAAACGGCTGACGTTTGACGAGAATTTGAGGCCGAAGTCGGCGAACCAGGGGTAAGGCCGTCTTTTTTCGCCATATCCATCAATAGCGCAATGCCAATGTAATTACTCCAGTTAAAGGTATTTTGCAGCACCACCACCGCATTGCCTTTTTCTTTGTCATAACCGATAAAGCTGGAGTAGCCGCCGATATAGCCGACCTGATAGGTGATTTTTTCCAGACCGATAAAGTCGGTGGTCCAGGCAATACCCTGTACCCCGTCGGGACGTTGAATATCGGTATTTCTCACTTCGGCAAAGACGCTGTCCAGCAGGGGATTGTGGGTCGTTGAGACATGATAGCGGGCATAGGTCGCCAGATCTTCGGCGTTACTGTATAAGCTCGCTGCCGCCACCATGTTGTTGGAAAAATGCCAGTCCGGGGTGAGCTGCCCGCGCGGGATAAACTTCGGCTGATCGCCCGCGTGGCCAAGCGCCCGCTGTGGATACCCTTTTAGCTGCCGGGGCGTAAAGCTGCTGTTAGCCATTTGCAGCGGATGGAAAATATAGCGCGAGGCTAAACTCTGGATATCTTCGCCGGTTTTGTGTTTCAGGATATAGCCGATCAGGGCGTAGCCGGTATTGGAGTATTGCGGCACTTTATTCTTTGGCGCTCGCCAGTCGGCGAGGTAGCGTAGCACGTTATCGCTATCCAGCTCACCGTAGAAATTATCGCCCGTGCTTAAGTAGCTGATGAATTTACCAAGCATCGGAACATCCATATTCTGACGCGGCAGGCCGGAGGTGTGGGTTACCAGTTCAAGCAGGGTGATTTTTTGTGCATCCGAGCTAAGCGGCGTCCCCGGCGGAAGCAATGTCGCCAGGTTATCGTTCCAGTTCAGTTGCCCTTCATTGACCAGACAAGCCACCACTTCCGCCGTGATCCCTTTGCTGAGCGAGCCAAGCGCAAACAGGGTATCGGGCCTGACCGGATAGCGATTGACCGCATCGGTTACGCCCCAGGTGTAAAACTGCGGTGAGCCGTGATTATGGATCACCGCGACCGTCATCCCGGGAACGGATTTTTGCGCCATGTAGTGACGCACCACGCTGTCAACGTCGCCATCCAGCGAATCATGAGTGAGAAGTTCCTGAGTACCTTCCGGGGAGGACATTTGCGAGAGCGTGCCACAACCGCTGAGGAGTGGCAGAGTAAGCAGAAGCCAGTGAATTTTTTTTGTTATGTTCTGCATACCTGATAGCGAGTGTGGTGGTCATTAACGCGCCAGGAATGTATCACAAATAGCCTGCCGTGAGGGAATTTTTCGGGTAGCAGAATTACCGTCTGTGTGTTGCCGGAAGTGGAAGTGATACCGGCCTGACAAAGTTGTTGATATGATAATTTTTTGTTAATCCGGAGGGGCGATGGACACAGGCACGATTGTCACGTTATTCAAATTCAAACGCTGGGCAGATACGGAAACCTTACAAGCAATACAGAGGGTCGATACTTCCGCAAATGCTGAAAAGCACCATCTGATGCTCAGACTTATGAACCATGTTTATGTCGTGGATATGATTTTCAGGGCAAATATTACTGGTCAAACGCATCAATACACCGCGTTGAATACGCCGGAAACGCCGTCTGCAGACGAGCTTCTGAAAAAGATGACTGAATGCACTGACTGGTATATTACGCGCGCAGGCTCAATGGACGTGCCCGGACTTTCTGAAATCATCAAATTCCGTTTTGTCGATGGCGGATATGGCGAAATGAAAGCGGCGGATATGCTCAACCATGTACTGTTTCACGGTACCTATCATCGCGGCGCTGTGGGATGGATGCTTTCAGAAACGGGTGTAACCCCTCCAAAGGATGTGCTAACCGTTTTTCTAAGAGATCATAATCACTAATATGACCCATTTTCATGAACTTAGCGCCACCCGTCTGGATGGGCAACTTATCTCTATGGCCGACTATGCGGGTAAGGTGATTCTGGTTGTTAATACGGCCAGCCAGTGCGGCTTTACGCCACAGTATGCGGGGCTTGAAGCACTGTACAAAAAATACGCCGATCAAGGGCTGGTGGTGCTTGGCTTCCCCTGCAACCAGTTCGGTAAGCAGGAACCCGGCGGTGCCGACGACATCTCAAAGACCTGTTACATTAACTACGGCGTCAGCTTTCCCATGTTCGAGAAAGTCGGGGTCAACGGTGCCGCAGCACATCCGATTTTTCGTTATCTGAAAGACGAATTGCCCGGCGTGCTGGGTGGGCGGATCAAGTGGAACTTTACCAAGTTCCTTGTCGGGCGTGACGGTAAACCCCTCAAGCGCTTTGCACCGATGACTACGCCCGAGAAAATGGAGGGGGCAATTGTTGCGGCACTGGGAAGGTGAGTGTTTTTGTCGCCAGAGCCATCCGTTTGTCGGGGATAGCCGATATTCTGATGTCCGCTCTGTGCCAG
>NZ_JBRIQR010000053.1:0-24637 GCF_052983755.1 Enterobacter sp. CFEC122
CTAACGCTTACCGGGCCTACAAATGCGAAACGTAGGCCGGGTAAGGCGTAGCCGCCACCCGGCTTTTTTATTTTTGACAATGTGGACACCAGTAAAAGGGTCTCGAAGAGAGCATAATCCTGTCGATAATCCCGCCGCACCGCTCGCACTTCTTCCCCGCCCGATGAAACACCTTGAACCGGAACAGCGCCCCGTGGTGCTTGTTTTCATCTACGATGCCACGCGTGTTGTACGACAGCCGCGGGATGTCCAGCAGCGCGTGGGACAGCGCCTCCAGCTGTTCATCGCTCAGCTGAGAAGCTTTGTGCTGCGGTGCCAGCCCGACTTCCCAGAGGATCTCCACCCGCAGGTAGTTGCCAAGCCCGGCGAGAAAGGCCTGGTCAAGGAACAGGCCGGAAAACTGCCGGTTGCGGAATGTGGGCGATAGCAGCCGGGCCTTCACATCTCTCGCCGTCAGGCGCATATCCAGCACGTCCGGCCCAACCCGCTGTAAGAACGGGTGCGTGAGCAACTGCTCAGGCGTTAACATTTCGATATCAGAAGCGCTATAGAGCAGGATCGCCTTATCCGCCGTTTGCAG
Source organism: Enterobacter sp. CFEC122 (assembly GCF_052983755.1). Classification (NCBI taxonomy): domain Bacteria; kingdom Pseudomonadati; phylum Pseudomonadota; class Gammaproteobacteria; order Enterobacterales; family Enterobacteriaceae; genus Enterobacter; species Enterobacter sp. CFEC122. The sequence goes on from NZ_JBRIQR010000053.1 coordinate 581, forward strand.
CCTGACGCGCAGCACGCGGGTCGTTTGCGGCTGTTCACCCGCCTCCACCACGCGCCACACGCCGTAAAGCTGGTTGTGGCTATATAACGTCAGGTTATGGGAAAAGTGCGTGAGCAACGCTTTGCCGCGCGTTTCAATATGCGTTACCGACTGCCCCACCAGCTGTGATTCAAACGGTTTCAGTTGAGGAAAAGCAAACCAGACCTCCGTCAGCGGTTTGCCCTTTATCGCCGCCTCGAGGCTATCCGCCGCGCGGCGGATCTCCGGGCCTTCTGGCATTTTTCTGTCCTTTTATGATTAATCTGCGCTGACAAGAATGCCCTCTTCAGCGAACGCGGCCCGCAGGCGGCGCGCGAACTGGAGCGCATGCTCGCCATCGCCGTGTAAACATACCGTATCAGCCTGAACGTGCGCCGTTGTGCCATCCACGGCGGTCACTCGCCCGTAGCGCACCATCTCCAGCGTCTGCGCCAGCGCTTTCGCTTCATCGGTAATCAGCGCACCGGCTTGCGTGCGCGGAACCAGACTGCCGTCCGGCATGTATCCCCGATCGGCAAACACCTCCTGCCGCGTGGTCAGCCCCAGCCGTTCTCCGGCACGAATAAGCTCACTGCCCGCCAGGCCGACCAGAATCAGCTGCGGATTACAGTCCCGCACCGCACGGGCAATCGCCGCCGCCAGTACCGGGTCTTTTGCCGCCTGGTTATAGAGCATACCGTGCGGCTTCACGTGACGCAGTACGCCCTTCCCGGCGCGAACCATCGCCTCCAGCGCGCCAGTCTGGTAGAGCACCTGCGCGTAGACCGTCTCAGGCGGCAGGTCCATCGCGGTGCGACCAAAGTTATCCCGGTCAGGGAAGCTCGGGTGAGCGCCAATCGCCACGCCATTTTTGATGGCATGACGCACGCTCTCCAGCATGGTTTGCGCATCGCCCGCGTGAAAGCCGCAGGCAATATTGACCGAAGAGACCAGCGTCATTAGCGCCGCGTCGGCGCTGCCGCCCTCGCCCAGATCGGCGTTTAAATCAATCTTTACCATCGAGCCTCCACGCCAGCTGTTCGAGATAGCGCTGCTGATCCTGCCGCGCCTTTAGCGCTTCCTCCAGCGAACACTGCACGAAGTGAATCGGCTGACCGAGGGGAATTTGCGCCAGATGGTAGCGATCGGCTTCAATAATGCAGGCAATTCGCGGATAGCCCCCCGTCGTCTGCGCGTCGTTCATTAAGACGATCGGTTGCCCGTTGCCTGGAACCTGAATAACGCCGGGCAACAAACCGTGGGAGAGCAGTTCCCGGTCGGTGGTCCGGATCAGCGGCTGCCCCTGCAGACGATAGCCCATTCGGTTACTCTGCGGACTAAGCTTCCACGGCGCGCGCCAGAAAGACTCTTTTGAGGCCTCGTCGAACTCATGATATTCCGGCCCCGGTAAGGCGCGGATCTGGTTTCCCCAGAGAAGTTGTTTCACCCCCTGAGCCGTCGAGAAGTGACGCGAAGAGGGCTTAATCGCCAGGCGATCGCCGTCGCGCAACAGACGTCCTTCGTGACCGCCTATCCCGGCTTTCTGATCGGTACTGGATGAGCCCAGCACCTCAGGCACATCAATGCCGCCAGCCACCGCGAGATAGCTACGCACGCCGTGCAGAGGACGCTTTAAGGTCAGACGCTGCCCGGCTTTCGCCCGCAGACGCCAGCCGGTCCACACCGCTTTGCCGTCCAGCGTGGCATCACAGCCGGCGCCGGTGAGCGCGAACCAGGTCTCCTGACCAAACTCAATGACACACTGACCGAGCGTAATTTCGAGCGCCGCCGTGCTGCCGGGGTTGCCCACCAGCACGTTAGCGATTTCCAGCGCAGGACGGTCCAGCGCGCCACAATAGCTCACGCCGGACTGGCGCATGCCAAAGCGCCCGGCATCCTGTACGGAGGTGTAAAGCCCGGCGCGAATAAGCGTTAACATACCCCCTCCTTCTGCGGGATAAAGCGAAGGGTGTCGCCCGGGCGCAGGAGTATTGGCGACGCCAGCGCGGGGTCAAATAACGGGGTGGCGGTATGCCCAATAAGCTGCCAACCACCGGGCGAAGCCAGCGGATATACGCCGGTCTGCTCGCCACCAATCGCGACCGTCCCCGCCGGTACGCTCAGGCGCGGTTCAGCGCGGCGCGGCGTATGCAGCCGGGGAGATAATCCCCCCAGATACGGGAATCCGGGCTGGAATCCCAGGAACCAGACGACGTAATCCACCGAACTGTGCAGTTCAACCACCTGCTTTTCGGTGAGCCCGCAATGGTCTGCGACCACACCAAGATCCGGTCCCCCCGTACCGCCATAAACGACCGGGATCTCAATGGCACGCGATTCCGGCTCCAGCGCCTCGCTCTCTTCCCACCAGCGCTGTAAACGCTCGATGGCATCCAGCGCCAGCGTATGCGGACTACGCAGCACCACCGTGATGTTATTCATCCCCGGAATGGCTTCAACCACGTCCGGCAGATCGACCAGACGCTGGGTTAGCCGCCAGATACGCTTTTGCGTGGCAAGGGTCACCGGCGGCTCGAGCTCCAGAACCACTGCCGTTTCTCCCAGAAGATAACAACGCGCTCGCTGCACTCAGGCACCTCTCATCAGGCCGGGTTAGGGATATCAATAAAGGTTACATCCAGATCGGTATTTTCCGTCAGCCACTCGCTGAGGGCACGAATGCCGCCGCGCTCGGTGGCATGATGACCGGCCGCGTAGAAATGCAGCCCCTGTTCACGCGCCGAGTGAATGGTCTGCTCGGAAACCTCGCCGGTGATAAAGGCATCAACACCGAAGCGCGCGGCGCTGTCGATAAAGCCCTGCCCGCCCCCGGTGCACCAGGCAACGCGTTTTACCAGGTCCGCGCCCGTATCGCCGCACCACAGCGGGCGACGCCCCAGGCGCGCTTCAATCCACGAGGCCAGCTCCAGTCCGGGAACCGGCATCGCCAGCTCGCCCCACGGCACCAGCGGCTCGATTTCGCCCATTACGGTTATCCCCAACAGCTGCGCAAGCTGAACGTTGTTGCCCAGTTCCGGGTGTGCGTCCAGCGGCAGGTGGTAACCGTACAGGTTGATGTCATTTGCCAGCAACGTTTTCAGGCGGTTGCGCTTCATGCCGCGAATAATCGGTGATTCGTTTTTCCAGAAGTAGCCGTGATGGACAATCACCGCATCGGCTTCCTGACGGACAGCCTCGTCCAGCAGCGCCTGGCTTGCCGTGACGCCGGTGATAATTTTCTGCACCGTTTCGCGCCCTTCTACCTGCAGGCCATTTGGGCCGTAGTCGCTAAAGGAGGCGGTATTGAGTTTTTCGTTAATCAGGCGTTCCAGTTCACTGTTTTTCATCTTTATGCTCTCAAACTTTTCGGGCGGCTTCGTACGCCGCCAGCGTGGCGGTGCGCGCCTGTTTATGGTCAACAATCGGGCGGGGATAATCGAGCTTTACGCCCTGTTTATCCGCCCATGCCCACGGTTCGTGGATCGCTTTCGCAGGAACGTTCCTGAGCGCGGGCAACCAGCGGCGGATAAAGTCGCCGTTGGCATCAAATTTTTGCCCCTGAGTGGTCGGATTAAAAATCCTGAAATAGGGAGCCGCATCGGTGCCGGTAGAGGCCGCCCACTGCCAGCCGCCGTTATTCGCAGCGAGATCGCCGTCGATCAGCTGAGAGATAAAATAGCGCTCTCCGATACGCCAGTCGATAAGCAGATCCTTCACCAGAAAGCTGGCGGTAATCATTCGCAGGCGGTTGTGCATCCACCCGGTTTCATTCAGCTGGCGCATGGCGGCATCAACAATCGGATAGCCCGTTTCCCCTTTTTGCCAGGCCTGTAAACGTGCCTCATCGTGCTGCCATTTGACGTTGTCGGTCCAGGGGATGAACGGACGATGCTTACAGAGATCGGGATGATACGTCATCAGATGGCGATAGAATTCACGCCAGATGAGTTCGTTCAGCCACACCGAACCCGCCCCACCGTCCATCGCCTGCGGCTGCTCGGCCAGAAGACGATGTAAACACTGGCGAGGAGAGAGTACGCCCAGCGCCAGGCTTGCCGATAAGCGGCTTGTCCCTTCAATCGCCGGGAAATCCCTGCGCGCGTCGTACTCTCCCGCGCCCTGTTTGCAAAACTGGCGCAGCTTCGCAATTGCTGCCTTCTCGTTTGCGGGGAACAGAAGCTCATCGAATGCCTGTTGGGGATAGTTAAACGTTAATTCAGGCAGCGTGGTTATAGCTTCCCCTCTGGCTGCGGGTGCGGGTACGCACTCCGGCAGCGCCTCTTTCAGACGCTTAACAAAAGCATTTTTAAACGGCGTGAACACTTTATACATTTCATGGCCGCCGGTCATGACGCTGCCCGGTGCCAGCATTACGCTGTCATCAAATCCTTCACAAACCACCTCGCCCAGAATGTTCTCCAGTTGGCGATCCCGCAGCCGTTCGTTCAGCTCGTACTGGTAGTTATAAAAAAGATGCGTGACGCCGTTCTGCTGACATACCTCCCGCAACATCTTAAGCTGCGCGGCAAAGTCACTGACCTCTTTGTAGATCAGCGGGATACCTTTTTCAGCCAGTGAGTGTTGCAGATCGTTCAGATGCGATTTGAGGTAAGCCGCCTGCCGCGGGGCCATATCATGCTGCTGCCACTGTTCAGGCGTAGCGATAAACAGCGCCAGCACGCTGGCGTCATCGGAACGGCAGGCTGCCGCGAGTGCGAAGTTGTCATGTACGCGCAGGTCCGCGCGAAACCAAACCAGATGGGTGGGCATAAAACTCCAGGCAAATATCCATTATGTCCGTAAGGGCATGCCGTAAAAGGAAAAAGCATGCTTTGAACTACTTTGCCATGAAGTGTAGACGGGATGAAATAAAAAAGGCCGCCCAAGGCGGCCTTACAGACTGATGACAAGGTGCACGCTGTGCATTTCGCCCGGCGGCGCTACGCTTGCAAGGGCCTACAATGAAACATGCAATGCATTGATCTCTTTGCCCTGTGTAGGCCGGGTAAGCGCAGCGTCACCCGGCAAGAAAGACGGCTATTATGTGCCTGTAAACCCTGACAAGGGGCTATCGCTCCCCCGGCGTTTTTTTCTGGGTGTCGTCTTAGTATCAGTAAAAATCGCAGGTCGCTTTCTCGGCCTGATCCATCCACACCGGCTTCTCGCTGGTTTTCGCCCAGACGCGGTGCAGATAGCTATAAAAACGTGCACGATCTTTCCAGAACAGCATCACCGGCAGAGCCAGCACGCCAGCCACTACGGCGAAAGCGCGGCGCATGAACACGATATGAGCCGGAAACTCTTTATAAAGATCCATATTTTTCTCCCCTATAGTTGGCCGGAAACGTCATCCGGAAAATTCAAAATCTGTGACCTGGCTAAAATAATATCGCTTTGTTTGTAATTTTACTACTCATCCGACCACTTATTTTCGTCCGTTTAGCCAAAATTTACATTCACGCCGTAATTAAGTTACAAAAAAGTTAACGATTTACTTATCAATAGTTAAATTGTGGGCTTTGCCATTTTTATACTTTTTTTACACCCGCCCTTCTCATTTTTGCGAAATCTTTGCGCCATAAATCCTACCGTTAGCACAACAACAAAAGTCACCCGGAGGTGGATTGTGAGTGCAGGTCTTATTGCCGGCATCGTGCTGGTGTTCCTGTTATTGGGTTATCTGGTTTATGCCCTGATTAATGCGGAGGCATTCTGATGGCTGCTCAGGCGTTTTTGCTTATTGCCAGTTTCTTAGTGGTGTTGTTCGTCCTGGCAAGGCCACTGGGCTCGGGGCTGGCACGGCTCATCAATAACGTTCCCCTGCCCGGCACGGGAAGCGTTGAAAAAGGGATCTGGCGCGTACTGGGTATAGACGATCGGGAGATGAACTGGCGTGACTATCTGATCGCCATTCTGCTGCTGAACATTGTCGGACTCATTGCGCTTTTTGCCATGCTGATGTTGCAGGGTGTCCTGCCTTTGAATCCGCAACAGTTACCGGGCCTGTCCTGGCACCTGGCGCTAAACACGGCGGTCAGTTTTGTCACCAACACCAACTGGCAGTCCTATGCCGGTGAAACCACGCTCAGCTACTTCAGCCAGATGGTCGGGCTAACCGTGCAGAACTTCCTCTCTGCCGCCAGCGGTATTGCGGTGATCTTCGCGCTAACGCGTGCGTTTGCGCGCCAGAAAGTGAGCACGCTGGGTAACGCGTGGGTAGACCTGACGCGCATTACCCTGTGGATCCTGCTGCCGATTGCGCTGCTGATCGCGCTGTTCTTCATTCAGCAGGGCAGCCTGCAAAACCTGCTGCCTTACGCACCTTATACCTCGCTGGAAGGGGCAAAACAGCTCCTGCCGATGGGGCCAGTGGCCTCGCAGGAAGCCATCAAGATGCTCGGCACCAACGGCGGCGGCTTCTTCAACGCCAACTCGTCGCACCCGTTCGAAAACCCGACCGCCCTGACCAATTTTGTGCAGATGCTGGCGATCTTCCTGATCCCCGCCGCGCTCTGTTTCGCCTTTGGTGATGTGGTCAACGATCGCCGTCAGGGCCGCACCCTGCTCTGGACGATGTCGCTGATCTTTGTGGTCTGTGTTGCGCTGGTGATGTGGGCCGAATGGCAGGGTAATCCGCACTTCCTCTCACTGGGTGCAGATAGCGCAATCAACATGGAAGGTAAAGAGAGCCGCTTTGGCATTCTCGCCAGTAGCCTGTATGCGGTGGTCACCACGGCAGCGTCGTGCGGGGCCGTCAATGCCATGCATGATTCCATTACGGCGCTGGGCGGCATGATCCCGATGTGGCTGATGCAGATTGGCGAGGTGGTGTTTGGCGGCGTGGGCTCCGGTCTTTACGGCATGCTGCTGTTCGTGCTGCTGGCGGTGTTTATTGCCGGTCTGATGATTGGCCGCACCCCGGAGTATCTGGGTAAAAAGATCGACGTTCGCGAGATGAAGTTAACCGCGCTGGCAATTCTGGTCACCCCGGCCCTCGTGCTGCTCGGCACCGCGCTGGCGCTGATGACCGAGGCTGGACGCAGCGGCATCTTTAACCCTGGCATTCACGGTTTTAGCGAAGTGCTGTATGCCGTCTCCTCTGCCGCCAACAACAACGGCAGCGCCTTTGCAGGCCTAAGCGCCAACTCTCCATTCTGGAACTGTCTGCTGGCGTTCTGCATGTTCGTGGGCCGCTTCGGGATCATTGTGCCGGTTATGGCGATAGCCGGATCGCTGGTGAACAAAAAAATCCAACCGACCACTACCGGAACGTTACCGACCCACGGCGCGCTGTTTATCGGCCTGCTGACGGGCACCGTGTTGCTGGTCGGCGCCCTGACCTTTATCCCCGCCCTCGCGTTAGGCCCGGTCGCGGAATACCTCTCTTTACGCTGATTTTGCGGAGAAATTGTCATGAGTCGTAAACAACTGGCCCTGTTCGAACCGTCATTAGTTCGCCAGGCGCTCATGGATGCGGTGAAAAAGCTGAGCCCGCGCGTGCAGTGGCACAACCCGGTGATGTTTATCGTCTGGGCGGGAAGCGTCCTGACCACCGCCCTGGCGATTGCCATGGGAACGGGCCATATGCCGGGAAATGCGATGTTTACCGGCGCCATCAGCCTGTGGCTGTGGTTTACCGTGCTGTTCGCCAACTTTGCGGAAGCGCTGGCGGAAGGCCGGAGCAAAGCCCAGGCCAACAGCCTGAAAGGGGTGAAAAAGACCGCCTTCGCACGCAAGCTACGTGAGCCGAAGTACGGCGCACAGATGGACCACGTTCCGGCAGATGAACTGCGTAAAGGCGATGTGGTGCTGGTGGAAGCCGGTGACATCATCCCTTGCGACGGCGAAGTTATTGAAGGGGGCGCATCGGTGGATGAGAGCGCTATTACCGGCGAATCCGCGCCGGTGATCCGTGAGTCCGGCGGCGATTTCGCCTCCGTGACGGGCGGGACGCGCATTCTCTCCGACTGGCTGGTGATCCAGTGCAGCGTTAACCCGGGTGAAACCTTCCTCGACCGGATGATCGCCATGGTAGAAGGCGCACAGCGCCGTAAAACGCCAAACGAGATTGCCCTGACCATCCTGCTGGTGGCCCTGACCATTGTCTTCCTGCTGGCAACCGCGACGCTGTGGCCGTTCTCTGCCTATGGCGGTACCGCGGTCACCGTCACGGTGCTGGTGGCGCTGCTGGTTTGTCTGATCCCCACCACCATCGGCGGCCTGCTGTCGGCCATCGGCGTGGCCGGCATGAGCCGTATGCTCGGTGCCAACGTCATCGCCACCAGCGGGCGTGCGGTGGAAGCCGCCGGTGACGTGGACGTCTTGCTGCTGGATAAAACCGGGACCATTACCCTCGGTAACCGCCAGGCGTCGGATTTCTTACCCGCCCCGGGCGTGGATGAAAAAACGCTGGCGGATGCCGCCCAGCTCTCCTCGCTTGCCGATGAAACCCCGGAAGGCCGCAGTATTGTGATCCTCGCCAAGCAGCGCTTTAACCTGCGCCAGCGCGACGTTCAGAGCCTGCACGCCACGTTCGTGCCCTTTACGGCGCAAACCCGCATGAGCGGCATCAACATCCAGGATCGCATGATCCGTAAAGGCTCGGTTGACGCGATTCGCCGCCACATTGAGGCCAACAACGGTCATTTCCCGCCGGAAGTGGACAGCCTGGTCGAAAGCGTGGCCCGTCAGGGGGCGACGCCGCTGGTGGTGGCCGAAGGCGCGCGCGTGCTCGGGGTCATTGCCCTGAAGGACATCGTCAAAGGCGGCATCAAAGAGCGCTTTGCCCAGCTGCGTAAAATGGGGATCAAAACGGTGATGATCACCGGGGATAACCGTCTTACCGCCGCGGCGATTGCCGCCGAAGCGGGCGTGGATGATTTCCTTTCCGAAGCCACACCGGAAGCCAAGCTGGCACTGATTCGTCAGTATCAGGCGGAAGGCCGTCTGGTGGCGATGACCGGTGACGGGACCAACGATGCTCCTGCCCTCGCGCAGGCCGACGTGGCGGTGGCGATGAATTCCGGTACCCAGGCCGCAAAAGAGGCGGGCAACATGGTCGACCTCGACTCTAACCCGACCAAGCTGATTGAAGTGGTGCACATCGGCAAGCAGATGCTGATGACGCGCGGTTCGCTGACCACGTTCAGTATCGCCAACGACGTGGCGAAGTATTTCGCCATCATTCCGGCCGCGTTTGCTGCGACCTATCCGCAATTAAACGCCCTGAACGTGATGCACCTGCACTCTCCGGCCTCGGCCATTCTGAGCGCAGTGATTTTTAACGCCCTGATTATTGTCTTCCTGATCCCGCTGGCGCTGAAGGGCGTGAGCTATAAGCCGCTCACGGCGGCCGCCATGCTGCGCCGTAACCTGTGGATTTACGGCCTGGGCGGGCTGGTGGTGCCCTTCGTCGGTATCAAGGTTATCGATCTGCTGTTGACCCTGTTCGGCCTGGTTTAAAAGGTGAATCAAATGACCATGTTACGCCCCGCTATACTTCTGTTCATACTGTTGTCTCTCATTACCGGCGGGCTGTACCCGCTGGTGACCACCGCGCTGGGCCAGTGGTGGTTTAAGGATCAGGCCAACGGCTCGCTGATACTGCAAAACGGTGAAAACCGCGGCTCTCGCCTGATTGGTCAGAACTTTACGGATGCCCGCTACTTCCAGGGACGCCCTTCCGCCACTGCCGAAAGCCCGTATAATCCGATGGCATCCGGCGGCAGCAACCTGGCGGGCAGCAACCCCGAGCTGGACAAAGCCGTCGCGGAGCGCGTGGCAGCCCTGCGCGCCGCGAATCCGCAGGCCAGCCGTGACGTTCCCGTGGAGCTGGTAACCGCCTCGGCCAGCGGGCTGGACTACAGCCTGACCCCGGCAGCCGTGGCATGGCAGATCCCGCGCGTCGCCGCTGCCCGTCAGCTGACCATCGAACAGCTGAGCCAGTTGGTGGCAGAGCACACGCAAAAGCCGCTGGTCAGCTTCATCGGCATGCCCGTGGTAAATATTGTTGAGCTGAATCTGGCGCTGGACGCGCTAAGGAAAAACTAAATGACCGACGAGCCCATGCGCCCGGATCCGGACAGGCTGCTCGAACAAACAGCTGAAGCCCATCGCGGCAAACTGAAAATTTTCTTCGGCGCCTGCGCGGGCGTCGGGAAAACCTTCGCCATGCTGACGGAAGCCCAGCGGCTTCGGGCGCAGGGGCTCGATATTCTGATCGGCGTGGTTGAAACCCACGGACGTAAAGAGACGGCATCACTGCTGAAGGGGCTGGCTACCCAGCCGCCCCGCCGCATCAGCCACCGCGGTCGGTTAGTCACCGAATTCGATCTCGATGCCGCCCTCGCCCGCCGCCCCGCGCTAATCCTGATGGACGAGCTGGCGCACAGCAATGCGCCAGGCTCGCGCCACCCCAAACGCTGGCAGGACGTTGAAGAATTACTTGAAGCCGGTATCGATGTGTTCACCACGGTTAACGTTCAGCATCTCGAAAGCCTGAACGACGTGGTCAGCGGCGTGACCGGCATTCAGGTACGCGAGACGGTGCCCGATCCCTTCTTTGATTCCGCGGATGAGGTGGTGCTGGTCGACCTGCCGCCCGATGATTTGCGCCAGCGCCTGCACGAAGGCAAAGTCTATATCGCCGGCCAGGCCGAGCGCGCCATCGAACATTTCTTCCGTAAAGGCAACCTGATTGCCCTGCGCGAGCTGGCCCTGCGGCGTACTGCCGATCGCGTTGACGATCAGATGCGCGCCTGGCGCGATCTGCAGGGACAGGAGCGCGTCTGGCACACGCGGGATGCTATTCTGCTGTGCGTGGGCCACGGCAGCGGCAATGAAAAACTGGTCCGCACCGCCGCGCGCCTGGCGGCCAAATTTGGCAGCGTCTGGCATGCGGTGTATGTCGAAACGCCGCAGCTGCACGCGCTGCCCGAAAACCAGCGCCGCGCGATCCTGAGCTCGCTGCGCCTGGCGCAGGAGCTGGGTGCCGAAACCGCTACCCTTTCCGATCCGCAGGAAGATAAAGCCATTCTGCGCTACGCGCGCGAGCATAACCTGGGGAAAATCGTCATTGGCCGTCGTCAGCATCGGCGCTGGTTTAGCCGAGAATCCTTTGCCGACAAGCTGGCCCGTCGCGCGCCGGATCTGGATCTGGTGATCGTGGCGCTGGACGACAAACCTACCCCCTTACCCAATCGCGCGCCGGACAGCCGTACCTTCAGCGATAAATGGCGCATTCAGCTTCGCGGCTGTCTCGTCGCCGTCGTGCTCTGCGCCCTGATTACCGTGATTGCCAGCCAGTGGCTGATCGCGTTTGATGCCGCCAACCTGGTGATGATCTACCTTTTAGGCGTGGTGGTGGTGGCGCTCTTCTACGGGCGCTGGCCGTCGGTCCTGGCGACGGTGATCAACGTCATCAGCTTCGATCTGTTCTTTATTGCCCCCCGCGGGACGCTGGCCGTCTCGGACGTGCAGTACATCCTCACCTTTGCCGTCATGCTCACCGTCGGGCTGGTGATCGGCAATCTGACGGCGGGCGTGCGCTATCAGGCGCGCATCGCCCGCTATCGCGAACAGCGTACGCGCCATCTCTATGAGATGTCGAAATCGCTGGCGGTGGGCCGCACGCCGCTGGATATCGTGCAGACCAGCGAGCAGTTTATCCGCTCGACGTTTCATGCCAGCAACCTGATTTTACTCCCGGACGAACACGGCAAGCTGCGCCCGCTGACCTCCGCCACAGGCATGACGCCCTGGGACGAAGCCATCGCGCGCTGGAGCTTTGACAAAGGCTTACCGGCGGGCGCAGGGACCGACACCCTCCCCGGCGTGCCCTACCAAATTCTGCCCCTGCGCAGCGCCGATAAAAATCAGGGGCTGGTCATCGTGGAGCCTTCCAACCTGCGCCAGCTGATGATCCCCGAACAGCAGCGTTTACTGGAGACGTTTACGCTGCTGGTTGCCAGCGCGCTGGAACGACTGGCCCTCACCGCCAGCGAGGAACAGGCCCGGCTGGCAAGCGAGCGTGAAAGCATTCGTAACTCGCTGCTGGCGGCGCTGTCTCACGATCTGCGTACCCCGCTCACCGTCCTGTTCGGTCAGTCAGAAATTCTGACGCTGGACCTGGCGGCGGAAGGCTCTAAACATGCACTCCAGGCCAGCGAGATCCGCCAGCACGTGCTGAATACCACGCGCCTGGTGAATAACCTGCTCGACATGGCGCGTATCCAGTCGGGCGGATTTAACCTCAAAAAAGAGTGGCTCACGCTGGAAGAGGTGGTGGGCAGCGCGCTGAAAATGCTCGAACCCGGCATGGGCGGGCGACATATTGCGCTGAACATGCCCGAACCCCTGACCTTAATTCACGTTGATGGTCCGCTGTTTGAACGGGTGCTGATCAACCTGCTGGAAAATGCCGCCAAATATGCGGGCGCCAGCGCGCAGATTGGGGTGGATGCGACGGTGGACGACGGCGCGCTTCGCCTTAACGTCTGGGATACCGGCCCGGGCATTCCTGCCGGGCAGGAGTTGGCTATTTTCGAGAAATTCGCGCGCGGCAATAAGGAGTCGGCCATTCCGGGCGTGGGGCTGGGGCTGGCCATTTGCCAGGCGATCATTGACGTGCATGGCGGCTCCATTTCCGCGGAGAATCGTCCGGAAGGCGGTGCGCGTTTTTGTGTTACACTTCCTCTGGAAACCCCGCCAGAACTTAATGAATTACCAGAGGATTTGTGATCAACGTTCTGATTGTTGAAGATGAGATCGCCATTAGCCGCTTTCTGCGCGCTGCGCTGGAAGGAGACGGTCTGCGCGTCCATGATGCAGGTACGCTTCAGCGGGGGTTAATTGAAGCCGCCACCCGCAAGCCGGACCTGGTGATCCTCGATCTGGGTCTCCCGGACGGTGACGGCATCGATTTTATTCGTGAAGTCCGTCAGTGGAGCCAGATGCCGATCCTCGTGCTCTCCGCCCGTACTGAAGAGACGGATAAAATCGCCGCGCTGGATGCCGGGGCGGATGACTACCTGATTAAACCGTTTGGCATCGGCGAGCTACAGGCTCGCCTGCGCGTGGCGCTGCGTCGCCACAGCGCCACCACGCCTGCCGATCCAACCTACACGTTTGGGGATATCCAGGTTGACCTGGCCTCGCGGCGCATTGTGCGCGGCGAAGAGGAAATTCACCTCACGCCCATCGAATTTCGCCTGCTCGCCGTGCTGCTCAACAATCACGGCAAGGTTCTCACCCAGCGCCAGCTGTTAAGTCAGGTGTGGGGGCCCAACGCCGTGGAACATAGTCACTATTTACGCATATATATGGGGCACCTTCGTCAGAAACTCGAAGTCGACCCCGCTCGCCCTCGCCATTTATTAACTGAAACCGGTATCGGTTATCGGTTTATGCTCTGAATAACTATTCAGTTTATTTTTAAATAAAATCAAAACCTCTCAGAAAATATTTCATAAATAATCCAATCGATATTTTTTTGGTTATTTATGTCCATTTAAAACATTTGCAATACATCCTGTTAACCCGACACCAACAAATCAGAATTTTGATCTGAGATATTCATCAAAAACGACTATTTATTTCTAAAATGATCGGTTAACGGTGATCTCCTTCACAGTTAATCGCGTTTTCCTGGATAAAATGACCGTGCTTTCAATTACTGAAAGGAAAATAAATCATGGAAAACAACAATCGTTTAATGCCCCATATAAGGCGGACAACACATATCATGATGTTTGCCCACCGAAACTGCTTTGACTTTCATCTCTTTAATGCCCGGTAGTCCTTCGACTTCTGGCGCACTCGCTTACAGGTTATCCTGAAACATCTTATTTTACAGGCCATTGCCTGTGAACGCGTGCGCTCATTCATTTTGATTCAGACCCATCCGCACCGGGCGGACTGAATTTCAATCATCAAAAAAGCAATGTACTGATTTTAATCAGCGGCCACCCTTTGCTTTTTTTCCGGAAAATTATCGATTTCTTTTTTGCAAGAAATCGAGGGACGCTTATTACCTAAAATAAAGAGAGAAAGATGAAAAGTTTAAAAATCGCAGCCAGCCGCGCCTGTCCTGATTGCTTTACCACCCAGCGTGAACTGGTGGATGTCCGGGCCTCGGATTATATCGACGTTGCCGCTATTGTGCTGGCGGTCAGTGATATTACCGATGGCATACTGGAAGAAATAGAAGCCACCGGATTTGACATTCCTGTTTTTGTCGCGACGCATAAAGAAGAATTCATTCCGGCAGATTATTTATCGCGCATTCATGGCGTATTTGAGTATTCAGACACCAGCAACGACTTTTATGGACGACAGCTGGAGGCGGCTGCCCTGAAGTATGAAACCCAGCTGCGCCCGCCGTTTTTCCGCGCCCTGGTCGACTATGTAAAACAGGGCAACAGCGCGTTTGACTGTCCGGGGCATCAGGGCGGCCAGTTCTTCCGCCGCCATCCTGCCGGCAATCAGTTCGTTGATTTCTTTGGCGAGACGCTTTTCCGCGCCGATCTGTGCAACGCCGACGTGGCAATGGGCGATCTGCTGATCCACGAAGGCGCGCCGTGCATCGCACAGCAGCATGCGGCGAAGGTCTTTAATGCCGATAAGACCTACTTCGTGCTCAACGGCACCTCGTCATCCAACAAAGTGGTGCTTAACGCCCTGCTCACCCCGGGCGACCTGGTGCTGTTCGACCGTAATAACCACAAATCCAACCATCACGGTGCCCTCCTCCAGGCAGGCGCAACGCCGGTCTATCTGGAAACCGCGCGCAACCCGTACGGCTTTATCGGCGGCATTGACGCACACTGTTTTGAAGAAAGCTATCTTCGCGAGCTGGTGGCAGAAGTCGCACCCGGCCGTGCACGCGATGCGCGTCCGTTCCGTCTGGCGGTGATCCAGCTGGGCACCTACGATGGCACCATCTACAACGCCCGCCAGGTGGTGGATAAGATTGGGCACCTGTGTGATTACATCCTGTTTGACTCGGCCTGGGTGGGTTACGAGCAGTTTATTCCAATGATGGCCGACTGCTCGCCGCTGCTGCTGGAGCTGAACGAAAACGACCCGGGGATTTTGGTTACCCAGTCCGTGCATAAACAGCAGGCCGGCTTCTCCCAGACCTCGCAAATTCACAAGAAAGACAGCCACATCAAAGGTCAGCAGCGCTATGTCCCGCATAAGCGGCTGAATAATGCCTTTATGATGCACGCCTCCACCAGCCCGTTCTATCCGCTGTTTGCCGCGCTGGACATCAACGCCCGTATGCATGAAGGCCAGAGCGGCCGCAACATGTGGATGGACTGCGTGGTGAACGGTATCGAAGCGCGCAAGCTGATTCTGGAGAACTGCCGGTATCTGCGCCCCTTCGTGCCGGAGACGGTGGATGGCCGTCCGTGGGAAAGCTGGGACACGGCGGAGATTGCGACCGATCTGCGCTTCTTCCACTTCGTACCGGGTGAAAACTGGCACGCTTTTGAAGGCTACGCCGAGCATCAGTATTTTATCGACCCGTGCAAGCTCCTGCTGACCACGCCGGGCATTAACGCCCGCACCGGGGAGTATGACGGCTTCGGCGTGCCTGCCACCATCCTCGCCAACTTCCTGCGTGAAAACGGCATCGTGCCGGAGAAATGCGATCTCAACTCGATCCTGTTCCTGCTCACGCCTGCGGAAGATATGGGCAAGCTGCAGCAGCTGGTGGCGCAGCTGGTGCGTTTCGAAAAACTGCTCGAGAGCGATGCTCCATTAAAAGAGGTGCTGCCTTCCATCTGCAGACAACATCCGGAACGTTACGCGGATTACACCCTGCGCCAGATCTGCCAGGAGATGCATGACCTGTACGCCCGTCACAATGTCAAACAGCTGCAGAAAGAGATGTTCCGCAAGTCTCACTTCCCGCGCGTGATGATGAACCCGCAGGACGCGAACTACGCCTATCTGCGCGGAGAAGTGGAACTGGTCTCCCTGCGCGACGCGGAAGGCCGCATCGCCGCGGAAGGCGCCCTCCCTTATCCACCGGGGGTATTGTGCGTGGTTCCAGGGGAGGTCTGGGGCGGCTCCGTGCTGCGCTACTTCGCCGCGCTGGAAGAAGGCATCAACCTGCTGCCGGGCTTCGCGCCGGAGCTGCAGGGTGTGTACGTCGAAGAGTGCGAGGGCCGCAAACAGGTTCGCTGTAACGTCATCAAACAACCCGCCGCTCAGCCCGCGCTGCTGAAAGGAGAGAAATTATGAGTAAGTCCAATAAGATGGGCGTGGTGCAGCTGACCATCCTCACCATGGTGAACATGATGGGTTCAGGGATCATTATGCTGCCCACCAAGCTTGCCGAAGTAGGAACCATTTCAATTATCTCCTGGCTGGTGACCGCCGTCGGCTCGATGGCGCTGGCGTGGGCGTTTGCCAAGTGCGGGATGTTCAGCCGCAAGTCAGGCGGCATGGGGGGCTACGCCGAGTATGCCTTTGGTAAGTCTGGCAACTTTATGGCCAACTATACCTACGGGGTGTCACTGCTGATCGCCAACGTGGCGATTGCCATCTCCGCCGTGGGCTACGGTACGGAGTTGTTTGGCGCGACGCTTAGCCCGGTACAGATTGGCCTGGCCACCATCGGCGTGCTGTGGATCTGCACCGTGGCTAACTTTGGCGGGGCGCGTATCACCGGACAGCTCTCCAGCATCACCGTCTGGGGCGTGATTATTCCGGTTGTCGGCCTGTGCATCATCGGCTGGTTCTGGTTCAGCCCGACCCTGTACGCTAACTCCTGGAACCCGCACCATGTGCCGTTCTTCAGCGCAGTCGGCTCTTCTATCGCCATGACGCTCTGGGCCTTCCTGGGCCTGGAATCCGCCTGCGCGAACGCAGAAGTGGTTGATAACCCTGAAAAGAACGTGCCGATTGCGGTCCTCGGCGGTACGCTGGGTGCGGCGGTGATCTATATCGTCTCGACGAACGTCATTGCGGGCATCGTTCCGAACATGGATCTGGCCAACTCCACGGCGCCGTTCGGGCTGGCCTTCGCGCAGATGTTCACGCCGGAAGTCGGGAAAGTGATTATGGGTCTGATGGTCATGTCATGCTGCGGTTCACTGCTTGGCTGGCAGTTCACCATCGCACAGGTATTTAAATCTTCGGCTGATGAAGGTTACTTCCCAAAAATCTTCTCCCGTGTGACCAAAGCCGATGCGCCGGTGCAGGGCATGCTGGCGATTGTTATCTTCCAGAGCGGATTGTCGCTGATGACCATTAGCCCGTCGCTGAACAGCCAGTTCAACGTGCTGGTCAACCTGGCGGTGGTGACGAACATCATTCCTTATATTCTGTCGATGGCGGCGCTGGTGATTATTCAGAAGGTTGCGAAGGTGGATCCGCGCAAGGCGCGTGCGGCCAATATCGTGGCGCTGATTGGCGCAATCTACAGCTTCTATGCGCTCTATTCCTCCGGCCAGGAAGCGATGCTGTATGGTGCGATGGTGACCTTTATGGGCTGGACGCTGTACGGTCTGGTGTCGCCGCGGTTTGAATTGAAGAATAAGCACAGTTGAAAAAAAGCCCGGTGGCGCTAGCGCTTACCGGGCCTACGATCGTTGTTGTAGGCCGGGCAAACGCAGTGCCGCCCGGCACACAAACCGCACTTACGCGTTTTTCAGCACTTCGCTGACAATCTCTACCGCTTCTTTCTCAATCTGCTGACGATGCTCTGCGCCGAGGAAGCTTTCGCAATAGATTTTATACGCATCTTCCGTACCGGATGGACGCGCAGCGAACCAACCGTTTTCGGTCATTACTTTCAGACCACCAATAGACGCACCGTTACCCGGTGCCGCCGTCAGACGCGCGGTGATCGGATCGCCCGCCAGGGTGCTTGCACTGACCATCTCCGGAGAGAGTTTGGACAGGGCCGCTTTCTGGGCAGACGTTGCGCTGGCCTGAATACGGTTATAGCTTGGCGCACCAAAGCGTGCTGCCAGGTCGTTGTAATGTTCCTGCGGGTTTTTACCGGTGACCGCGGTGATTTCCGCCGCCAGCAGGCACATGATGATGCCGTCTTTATCGGTTGACCACGGCGTGCCGTCGAAGCGCAGGAAAGAGGCCCCCGCGCTCTCTTCACCACCGAAGCCGAAGCTGCCGTCGTGCAGACCGTCAACAAACCATTTGAAGCCCACAGGTACTTCCACCAGCTTGCGGCCCAGCGCCTCGACCACGCGGTCGATCATCGCGGAGGACACCAGCGTTTTACCGACAGCCACCTCTTTGCCCCACTGCGGACGGTGCTGGAACAGGTAGTTGATCGCAACAGCCAGATAGTGGTTCGGGTTCATCAGCCCGGCAGGAGTGACGATACCGTGACGGTCGTAATCCGGGTCGTTCGCAAACGCCAGATCGAATTTATCACGCAGCGCCAGCAGGCCCGCCATCGCGCACTCGGAGGAGCAGTCCATGCGGATCGCGCCGTCTTTGTCCAGGTGCATAAAGCGGAAGGTCTGATCGACGTGATCGTTCACGATGGTCAGATCCAGCTTGTAGTGCTCGGCAATACGTTTCCAGTATTCAATACCGGAGCCGCCCAGCGGATCCACACCCAGCTTCAGGCCGGCTTTCTGGATGGCCGCCATATCGACGATCTCCGCCAGCCCTTCCACGAACGGCTGAACCAGATCCTGCTCTTTTACGTGGCCGGACGCCATGGCCGCATCCAGAGAGATGCGCTTCACGCCTTTCAGACCGTCAGCCAGCAGGGCGTTCGCACGATCTTCCACCACTTTGGTGACGTTGGTGTCTGCCGGGCCACCGTTAGGCGGGTTGTATTTGATGCCGCCGTCTTCCGGCGGGTTGTGGGATGGCGTGATCACGATACCGTCAGCCAGCGCGCCACCTTTTTTGTTGTGCACCAGGATGGCGTTAGAGACCGCAGGCGTTGGGGTGAAGCCGTTGTTCTCCTGAACAATCACATCGACGCCGTTCGCAGTCAGAACTTCCAGCACGGAGATAAAGGCCGGTTCAGACAGCGCATGGGTATCTTTCCCCACGTAGCAAGGACCGGTAACGCCATTTTTAGCGCGCTCTTCCGCAATGGCCTGAGCAATGGCCAGAATGTGCGGTTCGTTAAAGCTGTGGCGAGCCGCGCTGCCGCGGTGACCAGATGTACCAAACTTCACTGCGTGTTCTGCGTTGCCCACGACCGGCTTCAGCACGTAATACTGCGCGGTCAGCTGAGCGACGTTAATCAAATCGCTTTGTTGTGCAGGTTGGCCTGCACGGCTGTGATTTGCCATTACCGGGTCCTTCTGATGCAAGGGTTAAATTGTACCGCAAACCTTCTCAATCAATTCCGCCGGGAACTGCATGGACTGCATGATATGTTCAATCATGCTGCACTTGCGGCCCGTATTGGTATTGGTGATCACCCAGTACGGGGTGCCAGGAACATGTTTGGGTTTGGTTTGATTGCCATTTTGCAGCAGCGTCTGCTCGTCGCCCGCGAAGTAGACGCGAGTACGACCGTGCAGCGACTCGGTCGCTTCAGCAAACGCTTTGTTATCCAGTGAATAAAGTGTAGACAGCACCAGCATAAAGCGGTTAACCGCCTTTTTTTGCTCCGCATATTCATCGGAGAGCAGCAGCTCGCGCATCGCGCGCACTTTATCTTTTGCCGGTGTCACGGCAGGTTTTGCTTGTGCAACAACGCTTGGCTGAGACACGACATCTTTGGTGACTGGGGTAGCAGGCTGTGAAGCGGCGGAAATTTTAAGCATGCGCCGTAAAATGTCGGACGCGCTCTCCCCGATATGCCGCGTCTGGCTGGCAATATACTGATAGAGTTCGTCATCAACTTCGATTGTTTTCATCTTAATCCAGTGCGATATCTTATCTGAATACAAGTCATTGGGATTATAAGGTCAAATCCCAACAGCGGATAGCGTCAAACCAGGTTGGCGGCAAAAGTCAGATTAAACTGGAACCTTGCAGCCGGGCGGCAGAATGGTCAACATGATACCCTAACCTGACATACGTAAAAAAAGAACTTTGCCATGAAATTGAATACCCGAGCGCAAACTGCACAATCGCCGAACAATAATTCTCCCATCGTACTGGTTCACGGGCTTTTTGGCAGCCTGGATAACCTGGGCGTGCTGGCGCGCGAGCTGGTTACCGACCACGATATTCTTCAGATCGATATGCGCAATCATGGTCTTTCCGGCCGTTCCGACGAGATGACCTACGCCGCGATGGCGCAGGATCTGCTGGATACGCTGGATGCCAACCACTTGCAAAAGGTGACCCTCATCGGGCATTCAATGGGCGGTAAAGCGGTGATGGCCCTGACGGCGCTGGCCCCGGAGCGTATTAACGGCCTGGTGGTGATTGATGTTGCGCCCGTGGATTACGACGTCCGCCGTCACGACGAAATTTTTGCCGCCATCAATGCGGTCACCGAAGCGAGTGCCGCGACGCGTCAGCAGGCGGCTGCCGTCATGCGTGAGCATCTTGATGAAGAAGGCGTCGTCCAGTTCCTGCTGAAGTCGTTTGTTGACGGCCAGTGGCGTTTTAACGTGCCGGTGCTCTGGAACCAGTACAACAATATCGTGGGCTGGGAAACCGTGCCCGCCTGGCCGCACCCTACCCTCTTTATTCGCGGCGGTAACTCCCCTTATGTTACCGACGCGTACCGCGACGCCATACTGGCGCAATTCCCGCAGGCTCGCGCCCACGTCATTGCCGGAGCCGGGCACTGGGTGCATGCGGAAAAACCTGACGCCGTGCTGCGCGCCATTCGCCGCTATCTTGCTGATACTGCAAATTGATTAAAAAGAGAGCGACTGGAAGGCTGCGGGCTTCCAGTCGTTGGCGCGCCGTTTTTGGTGATGTATGATGGCGCGCTTATCGCCCGGGCATTAGCAGGGCGGCGTGTTTCCCCCGAAGTCTCAGAATCATGGCCAAAGAACAAACGGACCGTACGACACTAGATCTGTTCGCGAATGAGCGTCGCCCGGGACGACCGAAGACGAATCCGCTTTCGCGCGATGAACAGCTGCGTATCAATAAACGCAATCAGCTTAAACGCGATAAAAATCGTGGGCTTAAGCGTGTCGAACTGAAGCTCAACGCCAACGCGGTCGATGCGCTTAACGAGCTGGCCGACGCGCGAAATATTAGCCGCAGCGAGCTCATTGAAGAGATGTTGATCGCCCAGCTTGAGATGCTGCGCAGCCAAGCATAAGTCTGAAAATTCCCTTAATTACCCTTTTCATGTAGCACAGAGTGCAGTCCTGCGCGATAGCTGTTTCCGCAGGGTTGCCAGTTCTGCTATTATTGCCCTTATCCGTGGCCGAATTGCGCCACCATACTATTAAGTTTCAAGAGGTTATTTTACTCATGGCAATCATCGGCATTTTCTTTGGCAGTGATACCGGCAATACCGAAAATATCGCGAAAAACATTCAAAAACAGCTCGGTAAAGACGTTGCTGATGTGCATGACATCGCCAAGAGCAGCAAAGAAGATCTCGAAGGCTATGACATTCTGCTGCTGGGTATTCCGACCTGGTACTACGGCGAAGCCCAGTGCGACTGGGATGATTTCTTCCCGACGCTGGAAGAAGTGGACTTCAACGGTAAGCTGGTTGCCCTGTTTGGCTGTGGCGACCAGGAAGACTACGCCGAGTACTTCTGTGACGCGCTGGGTACCATCCGCGACATCATTGAGCCGAATGGCGCTGTGATCGTCGGCCACTGGCCAACCGCCGGTTACCACTTCGAAGCGTCCAAAGGCCTGGCCGATGACGATCATTTCGTGGGTCTGGCCATCGACGAAGACCGTCAGCCAGAACTGACTGCAGAGCGCGTCGAGAAATGGGTTAAGCAGATCCGTGAAGAACTGCACCTGGACGATATTCTCAACGCCTGATTTTTATCGCGGCGCAACGGCGGTTGCGCCCGCGCACCAGGTCAAACCGATTAAATTAATTGCTACAATCTTTTAACTTTTTCGCCCAGACCTGTACAATGTCTCCCTGATAAAATGTGGTTTTCCACCGAGCAAGTTTGTTGGTGATACCCCATTTTTATAAGCATATTTTGCCTGAGACTTGCAGTTTTCATTTAGCCATGGCAGTTCTATAATGAGACGCATTATCCCGGGTGCATTTTCTGTCACTTCCTACAGAAGTGAATCGTTTAGCAACAGGACAGATTCCGCATGACTGACAACAATACCGCATTAAAGAAGGCTGGCCTGAAAGTTACGCTTCCTCGGTTAAAAATCCTCGAAGTGCTTCAGGGTCCAGACAATCACCATGTCAGTGCGGAAGACCTTTATAAACGTCTTATCGACATGGGTGAAGAGATTGGGCTGGCTACCGTCTATCGCGTGCTGAACCAGTTTGATGACGCGGGCATTGTCACCCGTCATAATTTCGAAGGTGGTAAATCTGTCTTCGAACTGACCCAGCAGCAGCACCACGATCACCTGATCTGCCTCGACTGTGGCAAGGTCATTGAATTTAGCGATGACTCTATCGAAGCGCGCCAGCGTGAAATCGCCGCGCGTCACGGCATCCGTCTGACCAACCACAGCCTGTACCTTTATGGTCACTGCGCTGAAGGCGATTGCCGCGAAAATGAACATGCGCATGACGCAAAATAAGTGAGTGTTCATACTCTGAGCCAGCCGTAAGGTTGGCTTTTTTTTGCCAGAAAAAAGCCCTGTGGCACAGTGCCACCGGGCGTAAAGCAACTTATTTATTATTATTGCGTATCTCGTTCCAGATCTTATCGCAACGCTTCGCCACTTCCTGATCGTTACCGGTTTTACGTGCCTGGATACAGGCCTGGTAATCCATCACGCGGACATTCTCCTGCGTCGCGAACTGCTCGTGCGCTTTCTCTTTCTTCAGCACGTTCAGCACGCTCTGGCAGGCTTCAATTTTCTCCGGCGATCCTTCCGCAGTATTAATGCAGGCGCTGTAGGCCTCCTTGAGGCGGGAGTCCTCTTTCGGTGCCTGAGTCTGGGCACACGCCACCAGCCCCGATGCCAACAGCGCGACGATTACGATTTTTTTCATCATTTGCAGTCTCCGGTCCGGCGGGATCTAACCCGCCGGACGATTCATCAGAAGATGGTGAACGGTGCGATAACCATGAATTTCACGTCACGTTCATCCTGGAAGATGTTGCCGTAACCGCCCGCGTAGCTCGGGATATCGGAGTGGTTGTCGTACTGGGTGAAGTGCAGTTTGAACATCGTGCCTTTCGCGCGGCCATCCTGCAGGGTATAGATAGCATCCAGGCTGTAGGAAGACTCTTTCAGGCGATAGTTTGGATCGTAGTAAGCATCCGGTGTTGCCATGTCGGCAGGTTTTGCATCCCAGGCGTAAGCGTAAGAAGCGCCCACGGCCCAGCCCGGCAGGTTCCAGTTTTTCAGGTCATACATCGCGCCGAAGAAGACCGCTTTCTCACCGTCGGCGTTGAAGTCGGAGCGGTTATCCCACCAGATATCAAGACGACCGTTGGAGGAAGCATAGGTCGGGGTCATACGCTGCAGGAAGTAGCCCTGCTGCCCTTCCGCTTTCACCCATGTGCCTTCCAGACGTAAATCAACCTGACCGACCTTGTAGCCGAAGGTTAACGCCTGCAGCCACGCGGTGCCGTCGTAGATATCATTGACGCCACCGTTACTGACTTTGTCGCGCGTACCGTAGAACTGGTAGCTGGTACTCAGCGGGCTACCCGCAATATCAAACTTATAGCTGGCCTTGGCAAAGTATTGATCGATATAGCCTTGCGCCTGGCCGAATGCCGCTTCGAGAACCAGATCGTTTTTGAAGTCGTATTTCGCACCCAGCGAGTGGAGGTAATCGACTTTGGTTTTCTTATCGTTCTGGTAGAACTTGTCCATTTCAATGTGCCACGGTGCTTTGTACTCGTTGGTCCACATATAGGAGAAGCTCAGCGCACCTGCGTCACCGTAGTCAAAGTTAGCCCCGGCTTCTGCACCCTGATAGGTACCCGGCATAAAGCTCCAGTG
>NZ_JBRIQR010000054.1:0-23990 GCF_052983755.1 Enterobacter sp. CFEC122
AAAGGGTTCAAGGATTAAGCGGACCGTTTCTACATTCATCTTAAATTCCTCTTGCATTCAGCCAGGACCTTCGTTGAACTCGTCCCGATAAAACACCCTAGCACAATGTAAGTTACTTCCGCTCTGGCACACAGGGATCATGGGTGGCGCTGGGCTTGTGCTTTGTTTTACGTCTTGTCGAAGATTTTATATCAAATAATGTCTGCTTTATCCCATGGAAGGAAAATCAATGGCGTTATGCGCTAGCGGTGATATTAACCATTGAATGGATCTAATCTCGCTAATTGCCCTACAATGCCTAACTTACAAGCTAAAGGAAAATGACATGTTCCCCTTTCTGAACACATTTAAGCGATTAATAAGCAAACAGCAAGAAACACATACCGCTCCTCAGAAATATTCAAATGAACAGCTTATCCAGTGGGCTACCGGTTGCATGCTGGAAGGGCTCCCGGATGACTTCTACCAGGCCAGACTGCTATGCACTCGCCAATCCGATCCTGAAAACCCCGATGGATGGATAGTCAACGTTAATCATGATGTGATGCTTAACCCTGACTCCGAATATGAGCGGTTCCAGCCAGCCGATGACCTCTACCCTACCCAGTGTGTGGAAATGTTACTTGATGGCAAGGAATGGAGTAATGCATCAATAACATTCAATAAAGAAAACGCATCGTTTAAATGGAGTTAGCCATTATCAAGCCCAACCGCAGATGAACATTGTAATGGTTTATCCGATCAGCAAGTCAAGCCGGGTAAGCCGACGCAGAATGCGTTTATCGAACGGTTCAACCGGACGTACCGGACAGAAATCCTGGATTTTTACCTGTTCTGAACGCTGAATGAAGCACGGGAAATCACTGAACGCTGGCTGAATGAATACAACAGCGAGCGTCCTCATGAATCCCTGAATAACCTGACGCCGGAGGTAGCTTATTGGAATCGTTTTAATCTAGTAGAATTCAACTTTCGTTTGCGCTGTCATTGAAACTGGTTTCGGCGCCGGATTACCTGCGCTCTGTACTGTGGCATTACATATTTCAGGCACAAGCATTTCGTTATAAAAACAAGAACTGGTTGCTCTATAACCCTCCGAGAAAACTGATGAGTTTATTAGTTTATAATCAAGAGGCTTTCTTTTTTTATCAACATAAGATATTTCATTTTTAGACATAACGCTTTCTGAACTATAAAATTCAGAGCGCGTCAAATTATCGTCTTCATCATAAAAATGTTCAGATATTTTTTTGCCTAAAAAATAGGTGTCTTTAATTAATCCATTCGGGTAAAGAGTGTAACGCAACTCGTCACCGTTTTCATTTTTACTCAAAATGTGACGTTTTTCATCAAGTTGTATTGAGAAAGGCTTGCCATCTCTATGGCCAATAAGACTTCCATTTGTATATTTTAGAATGGTTTCATGCCCAGAAGAAACATTATCAAGGTTTAAGCTATCAACACAACCATTTTTATTCAGTCTGATGGAGATTTTATAAGTGATTTTTCCATTCTCCTCAACATCAGTATCTAAGGATTTAACAGTCCCCTTAACTGGATTGAAATCAAACATAGTCGATAAGTTATAAAGTAGAGGTATGTAGTGATTTTCTGCAAAAGCCATACTTGAAAATAAGGAAGTACAAAAGAAAAGAGTAGAAGTTTTTATCATTTTTAAATATAAGCTCAAGTTACCCTCAGATTAACTAAGCTCATTACAGCATGCTTACTGCTAATCTTCAACATTGATACTGGCGGAGATGATTGCGCCACAACTGCGCCGTTTGCCGTAAAATCGCTATCGTATCCAAACGTCTGAACGCTACCCTTTATCACGTATCGGCGCCAGATTTCACGCAGCAGTAAAACGTGCTGGCATTCGCCGCCGGAATCCGTACCATACGCGGCATACAATTTTTGCCCCTGCTGGCTCCGAAGGTAGTATTCAATGCAACAGAATCAAGAGATTAACAAAAAAGAGCAATACAACCTGAATAAACTGCAAAAGCGACTGCGCCGTAACGTGGGCGAAGCCATTGCAGACTTCAACATGATTGAAGAAGGCGACCGCATCATGGTTTGCCTGTCAGGGGGTAAAGACAGCTACACCATGCTGGAGATCCTGCGTAATCTTCAGCAAAGCGCGCCGGTGAATTTTTCCCTGGTGGCGGTCAACCTTGACCAGAAACAGCCGGGCTTCCCGGAGCACATTCTGCCGGAATACCTCGAAAATCTGGGCGTTGAGTACAAAATCGTCGAAGAAAATACCTACGGTATTGTGAAAGAGAAAATTCCTGAAGGGAAAACCACCTGCTCTCTGTGCTCTCGTCTGCGCCGCGGTATTCTGTATCGCACCGCGACCGAGCTGGGCGCGACCAAAATTGCCCTGGGCCATCACCGCGACGATATCCTGCAAACGCTGTTCCTCAATATGTTCTACGGCGGCAAGATGAAAGGTATGCCGCCTAAGCTGATGAGTGATGACGGTAAACATATTGTGATCCGCCCGCTTGCCTACTGCCGTGAAAAAGACATCGAGCGTTTTTCTCAGGCAAAAGGGTTCCCGATCATTCCATGTAACCTCTGCGGCTCTCAGCCGAACCTGCAGCGTCAGGTGATTGGCGACATGCTGCGCGACTGGGATAAGCGCTATCCGGGACGTATCGAAACCATGTTCAGCGCCATGCAGAACGTCGTCCCTTCCCATCTCGCGGATGTGGAACTGTTCGACTTTAAAGGCATTAATCACGAGTCAGAAGTCGTGAACGGCGGCGATCTGGCGTTTGACCGGGAAGAGATCCCGATGCAGCCAGCAGGCTGGCAGCCGGAAGACGATGACAATCAGTTTGAAGCGTTGCGTCTGAACGTGCTTGAAGTGAAGTAAGCGGTTAGCGTCTCAGAAACACCGTCTGAGACGCTTCATGCTTTATTTCAGCAGACGTACGCGGCAGGTTTTACCCTTAATTTTCCCGTTTTGCAGCTGCTTCCATGCCTTATGGGCAACCGCCTGGCGAACCGCGACGTACACATGCGCCGGATGGACCGCAATCTTACCGATATCTGCCCCGTCCAGACCCACATCCCCGGTCAGTGCACCGAGTACATCACCAGGACGCATCTTGGCTTTTTTACCGCCATCAATGCACAGGGTCGCCATTTCGGCCTCCAGCGGCACAAGGCTGACGCCGGCTGGGGGATTCATCCAGTTCAGCTTAATCTGCAGCATCTCAGAGAGAATATTGGCGCGCTGCGCCTCTTCAGGTGCGCAGAAGCTGATCGCCAGACCGCTGTTTCCTGCGCGCGCGGTACGGCCAATACGGTGCACGTGTACTTCTGGATCCCACGCCAGCTCAAAGTTCACCACCAGCTCAAGCGATTTGATATCCAGACCGCGCGCAGCGACGTCGGTCGCCACCAGCACGCGGGCGCTGCCGTTCGCGAAACGGACCAGCGTCTGATCGCGATCGCGCTGTTCAAGATCGCCATGCAGCGACAGTGCGCTCTGCCCGGCGGCATTCAGGGCATCACAAACCGACTGACAGTCTTTTTTGGTGTTACAGAACACCACGCAGGAGGCAGGCTGATGCTGGCTCAGTAATTTCTGCAGGAGTGGGATCTTCCCCTGCTGCGAGGTTTCAAAGAACTGCTGTTCGATGGCGGGCAGCGCATCTACGCTGTCGATTTCAATGGTAAGAGGATTTTTCTGCACGCGCCCGCTGATGGCGGCGATAGCTTCCGGCCAGGTTGCGGAGAACAGAAGCGTCTGGCGATCGGCCGGTGCGAAACGGATCACTTCGTCAATGGCCTCGCTGAAGCCCATATCCAGCATCCGATCGGCCTCATCCATCACCAGCGTTTGTAGCGCATCCAGCGAGACCGTGCCTTTTTGCAGGTGATCGAGCAGGCGTCCCGGCGTCGCGACAATAATGTGCGGCGCATGCTGAAGCGAATCACGCTGGGCACCGAACGGCTGCCCGCCGCAGAGGGTTAAGATCTTGGTATTGGGCAGGAAACGCGCCAGGCGACGCAGTTCACCCGCAACCTGGTCTGCCAGCTCGCGGGTCGGACACAGCACCAAAGACTGGGTCTGAAAAAGCGCCGCATCGATATGCTGCAACAGGCCAAGGCCAAAGGCCGCCGTTTTCCCACTGCCCGTTTTCGCCTGCACGCGCACGTCACGGCCCTCAAGAATCGCGGGTAAGGCGGCCGCCTGAACAGGCGTCATCGTGAGGTATCCCAACTCGTTGAGGTTAGCGAGTTGGGCATCGGGCAGAACATTCAGGGTAGAAAAAGCGGTCACAATTGTCTCTCGTGGTGATCTTTGCGGTCAGATGGCGCGTATCCTCGCAGATCTCGCGGTCCGATGCGACAATTTAATCGGTTCTTCATCGGGCGGCGGGTCGGGCATCGGCTGGGGACGCGGGATGGGATCGGGCATAGGTATCGGATCGCTGGGGATAGGATCGGATTGACGCGATTGTGGCAGTAGCAGAGCGTTAAGGATGCTCATCATTCCCTCCATAATTTGCTGTCATCCCTTTTAGGGTAGACGCTCAGAATCAGGAGGCAAAAAAAAGCCGACTATGAAGTCGGCGTCGTACGAATCAATTGTGCTATGCAGTAATTCAAAAAAGGAAGTAAGACAATATGGAGCGCAACGCCCATCGCTTGACGTTGCATTCACCTGCGGGAGTAATATTGCACCTTACGGGGTAGATGTTTATTGACTTCGCTCAATTAAAAGAGCGTTTTAATCCCGGAAAAAGATGAAAAAAGCGTAAATTTACAGCCATTTACTACGATGCAACCACCATGCAACACCCCCAATCAAAACAACTAACATCACGCAAAACGCCGTAAAACCGTAGCGATAAGCGCCACCCGGAATTCCGCCCAGGTTGACGCCAAACAACCCGGTCAGAAACGTGCTCGGTAAAAACACCATCGCCATCAGGGACATCGTATAGGTTCTTCGCGCCAGCGACTCCTGCATCACCTGCGCGATTTCGTCCGCCATCACCGCCGTTCTGGCAATACAGGAATCAATTTCATCCAGCCCGCGGCCCAGCCTGTCGGCAATATCCTGCATTCTGCGCCGATGGTCGTCGTTCATCCAGGCGAGCCTTTCGCTAGCCAGCCGCGCATACACGTCGCGCTGCGGCGTCATGTAGCGGCGCATAACAATCAGCTGCTTGCGCAATAAGGCCAGAAAACCACGCGGCGGGATCTGCTGATCGAGCAGGTTATCTTCCAGGTCGATGATTTTGTCGTGCAGCTCTTCAATAAACTCACTGGCGTGATCGGTAAGCGCGTCACAGACGTCCACCAGCCAGCTGCCGCAGTCGATCGGCCCTGTGCCCTCTTTCAGATCGTTGACGATGTCATCCAGCGCCAGGACCTTACGCTGTCGGGTGGAGACAATCAGCCCATCGTCCATATAGACCCGCATCGCCACCAGCTGATCCGGACGTTCATCCGTGCTGCCGTTAATACAGCGGAGGGTAATCAGCGTCCCGTCACCCATGCGGCTTACGCGGGGCCGCAGGCTTTCACCCGCCAGCGCATCGCGCACGTTATTGGGCAAGAGCGGGGTCGACGCCAGCCAGTCAGCGCTGTCCGGATGGGTATAGTTCAGATGCAGCCAGCAGGGATGCGCACTGTCGATCACATCATTATCTTCCAGCGGTCGGGCACCGCCGCGGCCGTCCAGCACCCACGCAAAAACTGCGTCAGGAACGTTAAGTTCAGATCCTTTAATGCTTTCCACAGCACCTCCACCTTTTTAACTCTTTCGGTGTCAGTCTAGCTTTCATGAGGGGTTAAGCAACAACTATGTATTCCATCGCGCTGAAATCGCTCGGGAATTGAGCTGGGTGGGCTGATGTATGAAAAAAGCCTGGCATGCCAGGCTTTGTGTCGCTTTCAGAGAGAGTGCTCTGGCTGCTGGAGGAAGGAGGGTGAGCCGGTCGGTAATGGGGACGAAGACCCGTGATCCAATCTGAAATTCCGCGTGCGGGCCTGGAGTTCAATCACCTGATTGCGCAGTACATCCGAGGAGCCGTTGAGTTCCTCCGCCATCGCCACGTTGCTTTGCGTGACCCGCTCCAGCTCCGATAGCGCCAGCGTGATCTGGGAAATACCTTTCTCCTGCTCAGACGTCGACGCGGAGATTTCATCCATTAAGCGACTGACGTTTCCCGAGCCCGTCACGATTTCATGCATATTCTTCTCTGCCTGCGACACCACGGTCGCGCCCTGCGTGACGTTACTGCTGGTGACTTCAATCAGCGCTTTGATATTCTTCGCGGCCTCTGCGCTGCGGTGCGCCAGGTTTCTGACCTCTTCCGCAACGACAGAAAAACCTTTTCCATGGTCGCCCGCTCTTGCCGCCTCAACGGCCGCGTTGAGCGCCAGAATATTGGTCTGGAACGCAATGCCGTCAATCAGCGAAATAATCTCCGTCATCTGCTGGGCGCATTCGGTAATGGACTGCATATTGTTGGCAACCTGCCCCATCAGCTCCCCGCCCTTACGCGCCTGCAGCGTCGCCATATTCGCCTGTTCACTCGCCAGGCGGGTGTTATCGGCATTGTTTTTGGTGCTCGCCGCCATTTGCTCCATGCTGGCTGCGGTTTGCACTAAAGACGCAGACTGCTGTTCGGTTTTCACCGAGAGCTGAGCGCTACGAGCCGAGAGCTGATCCGATAAGGTCATGGCGGTTTGCGATGACGCCCTGATCTCACGCACCAGCGTCGCAATGTTGCCGGACAGGCTGTTGATCCCGGGAATGAGTCGCCCCGCACAGTTATTGCCAAACTCCGGGATAGAAACCCCCAGGTTGCCGGCAGTCACCTCTTCAATACTTTTCTTCACCGTATTGATCGGCGTCACAAGATACCGGGTCATATAGACCCAAAGCAAAAATAGCGCAACGAAATTGATAGCGTTAAGGGAAATAAAGAGAGAGGGCTTGCTGGAAATTAGAACAACGACACCTGCGTTTACTAAAAATAGCGATAAAAGGAACCCGATAATAAAGGTTCGGACACTAATATTTCTTAGCATGATGATACCCACATTTTATATTTTGGTCGGCAACTAGACTTATAGCATTGGCACAAACGTTTTTCCTCGGAAACTTCACGGGTTTGTTGTTTCGCCGTTAGCAGCCTGGGATTTAGCTTAAGTCAGATGAAAAAAGCGTATTAGTGAAAATGTTCTTCGCAGCATGCTGTGATACTGGTCTGCCGCCACGTTAAGCGATACCATCCGCTGCGGCGAACCGATACAATCGCCGTTATATTTAAGGAGCTTTGCTACTTTTATTCGCTCTTGTTTAGCAATGCTTAATACGTTAACAATGAGAATATATTTTATATTCTTAATGCGATGTAGAGTATTAATATGACTGGTCATGCTTCACGATAAATAACTAATATTGTTTGAATGCGCATGTTCGTTGCCAGATAAAGATGTGCCCGGCAGGCGAAATCGGTAACCCTCTCAGGCGTGGGATTGCATAATGCTCAATATATCGTGGGACCCTGTGTTAATCGCTATCTCTTATCTGGTGGCATTTATCGCCTCCTTTGTGGCGCTGGACAGTGCCGGAAAGATTCCCCTTTCCAGCCGAAAGGCTGCCCTGTTCTGGCGCATTGCCGGGGGTATGACGCTGGGGATCGGCATCTGGTCGATGCACTTTATCGGCATGCTGTCGATGCAGATGCCGATGATGATGCGCTATGACCTCTGGTTAACCCTTGCGTCTCTGGGCGTCGCGATTATTGCGTCGACTACGGCCCTTGATATTGCCGTCGCGGGAAAAAAACGTTCTTCGTTTCGACCGATCGTTGCCACGGCTATCCTGAGCGCAGGCGTGGTATCTATGCACTATATCGGTATGGCTGCCCTGATGCTGGATGGCAGCATTATCTGGGATCGCCGCATTGTGGGGTTGTCCGTGGTCATTGCCGTGGTGGCGTCCGGCACGGCGCTGTGGCTGGCTTTCCGCCTGCGAGACAAAGGGGTTTTTATCGAGCGCCTTCTCGCCGCCCTGGTCATGGGTGCCGCCATTTGTGCGATGCACTATACCGGCATGAGCGCTGCGCATTACCCGGAAATGTCGCATACCCTCCCCGGCGGGATCGGCGAGCTGGGGTTATCCATCTGGGTTTCTGTCACCACGCTCTGCCTGCTTGGCGTGATGTTAATTATTTCCCTTATCGATTCTCACCGTCGCACCGGCCGGCTGACGGATAATCTTCGACAACTCAATCGGCAGCTTGAGCTCCAGGCGCGCTTTGATGCGCTCACCGGACTCGCGAATCGCCATCAGATGGATCTCCGCATGCAGGACTGCCTGCGCAGCGCGTTGCTGAGCAACAGGCAATTTGCCGTTATTTTCCTGAACGTCGATCACTTCAAACGCGTCAACGATACCTGGGGTCACAGCGTCGGCGATGAGTTATTGATCACCGTCGCACAGCGCATCACTTCCCGGCTCTCGCGTGAGATGACCCTGGCAAGGCTGGGAGGAGACGCTTTTATCCTGCTGGTGCCGGAATGTGACGACGACAAACTCAACGCCCTGCTCGCGTCGCTGCTCGAGGATGTGCGACGTCCTCTTTCGATCTGTGGTCATACGCTTAACACGACAATGAGTGCGGGCGTCAGCCTCTATCCTCAGGATGGCGAGACGCTGCATGAACTGAAACTCAAAGCAGATGCAGCCCTGCATCACGTCAAAGACGACGGCCGCAACGGCTGGGCGCGTTACAGAACCGAGATGTCGACAGCAATCCCGGCAAAACCCGGTTTTCTTCAGGAGCTCTCTCAGGCGCTTGAGCGCGATCAGTTTGAACTGTGGTACCAGCCAACCTGGTATGCGCAAGAGAAGACTATCCATGGTTTTGAAGCCCTGCTGCGCTGGCGGCACCCTGAGCAAGGCGTTGTGCTGCCTGGTCTGTTTATCCCCTCGCTGGAGCAAACCGGCTTAATTATTCCGGTGGGCAACTGGGCCATTGAAGCGGCATGTCGACAGCTGCATTTCTGGACTGAACAAGGGTTCAGCCAGTGGACGTTATCGCTCAACTTATCCCCCGTCCAGTTCGAGCAGCCGGACATTTTCCACATCGTATCGTCGATGCTGGAAAAATATAACTTGTCCCCGTCCAGGCTGATCCTTGAGGTCACGGAGAGCACCGCGCTGAAAAATCTCGATCGCAGCATTGAGTTGCTCAACGCCTTTAATCATGCGGGGATCACCGTCTCGATTGATGATTTTGGTACGGGCTACTCCAACCTGCTGATGCTGAGCGTGCTGCCGGCAAAAGAGCTCAAGATCGACAAAAGCTTTGTAACGTCGATGCTGGAAAATGAAAAAACCTACAAGCTGGTTGAAACCATTATGAGTATCGCCCGCACCATGGAGATGAACGTGGTGGCAGAAGGGATTGAAACGGAAGAACAGCAGGCGGTTCTCACCCGTCTCGGCTGCGACTACCTGCAGGGTTACCTCTTCTCCCGCCCCTTACCTGCCGAACAGGTGCCGTGGCTGCTTCTGCAGATAAACTCAGAAAGGCAAATTATCCCCCTTAATAAAATTCAAACGGACGCCGCATTTATTTCACAAAAAAACCATGCCTGACGGGGTTTAGTAGAGTATGTTTCAAAGCAGAACACACGAGTCACGTCTGTCATGATTGTCATGATTGTCATGATTGTCATGATTGTCAGGCGTATTAAGCCGATGAACAGGAAATGCCTATGTCGCAAAACGGTTTTGAAGCGCTGAACGTCATTAAAACACCCGTGTGGCTTATTTCACCCGTTTCGGAAGAGATCGTTTTTGCGAACGTGGTCGCAACGCAGCTTATGGGAGATAAGACGCTCGATCAGCTGCGTAAAGGCATCTATTCCGCGAATGCACAAGCTCTCCTGTCGATGTATGTACCAGAACTGAAAACCGAGCAGGAGATCGTCGAAATCTGGACAATAAGAAGCCGGGATGGGCTGGATACGCCGTTAAGCTGTCGTCTCTCGCTTGCCCGTTACGCCCCCTGGGGGGATGTGATTGTCTTCGAGGGGATCGCCCAACATATCCTCTCAGGACTGAAGGCCAGCCGCTCCGCAACCTACCGGCGAAAAAAACAGGGGTTTTACGCCCGTTTTTTTCAGACCAACAGCGCGCCGATGCTGTTAATCGATCCTGCCCGCGATGGTCAGATTGTTGATGCCAACCTGGCTGCGCTCAATTTTTACGGTTACTCGCATGATGGTATGTGCAGCAAGCATACCTGGGAAATCAATACCCTGGGGCGAGACGTGATGCCCATTATGACCGCGATTGCCGCGCTGCCCGGCGGCCATAAGCCGCTCAACTTTGTTCACCGCCTTGCCGATGGTTCCACCCGCCATGTTCAGACGTATGCCGGGCCCATTGAGATCTACGGTGACAAGCTGATGCTGTGCATCATCCACGATATCACCGAGCAAAAAAGACTGGAGCAAGAGCTGGAACATGCCGCGTTACGTGACTCCATGACCGGGTTATTCAACCGACGCCAGTTCTACGCGATTACCGACCCCAACAATCTCAATAATCGACCTGCCCAGCAGCAGTTTAGCCTGCTGCTGGTGGACACCGATCACTTCAAAAACATCAACGACCTGTTTGGTCATTTGAAGGGCGATGAGGTGCTTATTGCTCTCTCCCGAACGCTGGAAGCCTGTAGTCGGGAGAACGACATGGTGTTCCGCTGGGGGGGCGAAGAGTTCGTCATCCTGCTGCCGCATACCTCACTCGACACCGCGTTGCAGATTGCCGAGTCGATCCGTGCAGCCGTTGCCCGCATTACGATTCCGGGCTTACCACGGTTTACCGTCAGCATTGGCGTGGCGCGACATAACCCGGGGGAGACGATTGATGAGCTGTTTAAGCGTGTAGACGATGCGCTGTATCGCGCTAAAAATGATGGGCGCAATAAAGTCCTTGCAGCATGAAACTGGAGTATACGGGAAAGCCCCGCTACAATGCCTGCCTCGAATAAATTAACGTCAGGTGGGTAAAATCTGCAATGGGCAAAACAGAAATAATACTCACCTTAATTATTTTGCTCCTTATTATATTTGGCTTCTGGTTTATTTTTAGCGGGGAAATCTGGTATCTCGTCGAGTTTCTCGAAAATAGTCTTTACCCGACCTTCGACGCCCCTTAACGCACGTTTAATATCGTGTTTCACCTACCGAATTTGTCAGGTATCTGCCAGCCTGACGGCCGCGTAAGATACGCGTCGTTATCCTCCAACTACGTTGATAACGAATCATTTATTCACTTGCTTATGTTGCCCGTGCTCTGACGGGCTTTTTTATTTCCGGCATTTCAGCCACGCCAGTCTATATCTTAATCATCTTTAATGACAAGGGAGAGGAATGATGAGCAAGAAGATCCTGATGCTGGTTGGCGATTACGCCGAAGATTACGAAACCATGGTGCCTTTTCAGGCGTTGCAGATGGTTGGTCATCAGGTGGATGCCGTCTGCCCCGACAAACCGAAGGGCGACTACATCATAACGGCAATCCATGATTTCGACGGCGCCCAGACCTATAGCGAAAAACCCGGTCACCGCTTTACCCTCAACGCCGACTTTTCCGCCGTAAAGGAGCAGGACTACGACGCGCTGCTCATCCCCGGCGGGAGAGCGCCCGAGTATCTGCGGTTAAATGAGGATGTGTTAAAGCTGGTACAGGCGTTTGACGCCGCGCGCAAACCGATTGCGGCGGTGTGCCATGGCCCGCAGCTGCTCGCTGCCGCGGGCATCCTGAAAGGCCGTACCTGTAGCGCCTACCCGGCCTGTGCTCCTGAGGTCCGTCTCGCGGGGGGACACTACGCCACGATTGGCATCGATCAGGCACATGTCGACGGCAACCTGGTGACGGCTCCCGCGTGGCCCGCCCATCCGCAGTGGCTGGCGAAGTTTAATGCGTTGTTAGAATAATACGTCCCGGTCTCATCGCTGCCGGAAAGCACAGCGCGGTATCATCCATGGCAAAACTGGCGCTCACGTGCGCCAGTTCGCATTAACCATCAGTGCTTCTCAATATACATCGTCCGGCTATACGCCACGTCTTCCGGGTTATTAATCGGATACCCTTTCACCCACGGCTTAATCAGACGACCGTTGGTGTACTGGTAAATAGGCGCGATCGGCGCTTTCTCCATGAGGATTTTCTCCGCCATGTTGTAATCCGTATTACGCGCTTTCGCCGTGGTTTCGAGCGTCGCCTGGTGGATAATTTTATCGTAAGCCGGGTCGTTGAAACGCGAGATATTGCCGCTGTGGGTAGAGGTCAGCAGGGACAGGAAGGTCGAGGGCTCGTTGTAATCCCCCACCCATGACGCGCGGATCACATCAAAATTGCCGGTGTTGCGGCTGTCGATGTAGGTTTTCCACTCCTGATTTTGCAGCTTGACATCCACACCGAGATTTTTCTTCCACATGGACGCCACCGCAATGGCGATTTTCTGGTGGTTTTCCGACGTGTTGTACAGCAGGTTCAGCTTCAGCGGACGCTGAGGGCCGTAGCCTGCGGCCTGGAGCAAGGTTTTGGCCTGAGCGTTCAGCTCCTGCTGGGACATCTGCTCGAACGGCGAAGGTTCAGGCGTGAAGCCCGCCGTCACGTCAGGGGTAAAATGCCAGGCCGGTTTTTCGCCGGTACCCAGTACCTTATCCGCGATAATGCGGCGATCGATAGTCATGCTCAGCGCAAGACGGACCCTGGCATCGGCGGTCGGGCCCTTTTGTGTGTTAAACGCGTAGTAATAGGTCCCGAGCTGAGGCGGCGTATACACCTGGCCAGGAATATCCTTCAGGAGCTTCTGATACATGTTTTTCGGGAACGATTCGGTAATATCGATATCCCCTGCCAGATAGCGTTTCGTGGCGGACGATTCCTGATTAATCGGAATAAAGGTCACTTTTTGCAGGACAGTTTTCGCATTGTCCCAGTAGTGGGTGTTCGGCACGACAACCAGTTTTTCATTCACCACGCGCGCGTTCAGAACGTAGGCCCCGTTACCGACCAGCGCTCCCGGACGGGTCCACTCTTTCCCGCTTTCAACATTGGCTTTTTGCACCGGATAGAAGGCGAAGTTTGCCGTCAGGTTGCTAAACCACGGTAGCGGTTTATCCAGCTGGACGCGCAACGTTCTGGCATCCACCGCCGTCACGCCCAGGGTATCTGGCGCCGCTTTACCATCAATAATGGCCTGCGCGTTACTGATGCCTGCCAGCGCCGCAAACCAGGCAAACGGAGAGGTCGTTTTCGGATCAACCAGACGCTGCCAGCTGTAGACAAAATCCTGCGCGGTAACCGGCGTACCGTCAGACCATTTTGCGTTATCGCGCAGGGTGAACGTCCAGATTCGGTTATCGTTGCTCTGCCAGCGCGTCGCCACGCCCGGAGTCAGTTCCCCTTTCTCATTTTGATTTACCAGCCCTTCGAAAAGATCGCGAATCACCTGAATCTCTGGCAACCCCACCGCTTTTGCGGGATCGAGCGAAGCCGGTTCGTCTTTAATGTGTCTGACCAGCTCCTGTTTTTGCGCCAGCACCGTGCCCTGTGGCACATCGGCAGCGTATGAGAGTGAAGAGAGTCCGCACAGGCACAGTGCGGCAAAAAGACGCGAAACAGGATGCTTCATAAGATCCCCTTTAAAAAATTCAGGTAAAAAGCAGATGCGTAATTATTTGTTTCGACAGTAAGAAATGCAAACAACTTACGCCTGAATAGTGATTTAAGGCAATTCTCAGCCGTTAAGGAAACTATTTGATTAACAGCGGCTTTTGCACAACACTGCCTGTAGAGACTTCGTTATCAGGAAATCGTATGGCAACCACCCGACCCCGCGCGGAACGCGGCGCCTTCCCTCCGGGCGCTGAACAATATGGCCGCTCATTTTTAGGCGCATCGCTGATCTGGTTCCCGGCCCCCGATGCCGATCGCGACAGCGGTTTGGTTATTGCCGGCACGCACGGAGATGAGAACTCGTCTGTCGTCACGCTCTCGTGCGCGCTGCGGACGCTGACCCCGGCATTGCGACGTCACCACGTGATTCTTGCCGTGAATCCGGACGGCTGTCAGCTTGGATTACGGGCGAATGCGCGAGGAATCGACCTGAACCGTAATTTCCCTGCGGCAAACTGGCGCGCAGGGGAAACGGTATATCGCTGGAACAGCTCCGCCGAGGAGCGGGACGTGGTGCTGCTCACGGGCGATAAACCCGGCTCGGAGCCGGAAACGCAGGCGCTGTGCCAGCTTATCCATAAGATCCACCCCGCCTGGGTTGTCTCCTTCCACGATCCGCTGGCTTGTATTGAAGATCCGCGCCACTCTGTCCTGGGCGCGTGGCTGGCCCAGGCGTTCGCCCTCCCGCTCGTCACCAGCGTGGGCTATGAGACACCCGGTTCATTCGGCAGCTGGTGCGCCGACTTGAGCCTGCCCTGCATCACCGCTGAGTTCCCGGCGATCTCCTCCGACGAAGCCAGCGAAAAATACTTAAAGGCAATGATGGATCTGTTGCGCTGGGAGCCTCAGAGGTGAAGTACGCCGCTGGTAAAATTAAGCGCCGGTGAAACGTCAACGGCCAGCCACGTCGGGCCATCCAGATCGGCGAAACGGACCTGATTGACCAGCGGCAGCGCCGCACCGATCGCCCGCGAGGTGCAAAGCATGCATCCCAGCATCAGGGCGAACCCCTGCGCCCGGGCGTCCGCCGCCAGGGCCAGGGCTTCAGTCAGTCCGCCAGTCTTGTCGAGTTTGATATTGACCATGTCATAGCTGCCCTTAAGCGCGCTCAAATTCTCACGGGTATGACAGCTTTCATCCGCACAGACGGGCAACGGATGGATAAAATTCTTCAGCGCCGCATCCTCTTTTGCCGGCAGAGGCTGCTCCAGCATCGCCACGCCCAGATCGGCCAGCAGCTGGCATCGCGCGGCCAGCCCTTCGGGATGCCACGACTCGTTGGCGTCAACAATGAGCGTGGCTGACGGCACCGCCGAGCGTATGGCGACCATCCTCTCGCTGATCAGACGATCGTCGAGCTTCACTTTTAACAGCGTGGCCCCGGCGTCATAGAGCGCTTTCGCACTGGCGGCCATCTGCTCGGGCTCCCCAATCACGACCGTTTGCGCGGTCACGACGGACTCCGGCACGACCACGCCCAGCAATGACGTCAGCGATTTTTGCTGCTTAGCGGCTTCAAGGCTCCAGAGCGCACAGTCGATGGCGTTGCGCGCCGCCCCGGCGGATAAACGCTGCTGTAACGCGTCACGCGTGAGGCCTTTTTGCAGGTCAGGTACCAGGGTCATGATCTGCGCCATCACGGATGCCAGACTTTCCCCATAGCGCGGGTAAGGCGTACATTCCCCGACGCCTTTAAACCCCTCTTCTTCGATTTCAACCACGACCACGCTGGCTTCACTTCGGCTGCCGCGAGAGATCACAAACGGGGTATGCAATGGCCAGGCTTCTTCATAGACCTTAACGCTTCTCATCACTGACTCCTTGCGGCCCGGAAAGGCGAAAAATTTGGTTTGCCGTGTTATCTGCTGATGGCATACACTAGCCACGACGTTAACTATATGTAAACAGGAAGATATCTATGTCACAACTCGTTCATTTCCAGGGCAACCCGGTTGCTGTAGCAGGTTCCATTCCGCAGGCTGGCAGCAAAGCGCAGGCTTTTACTCTGGTGGCTAAAGATCTGTCTGACGTCACACTGGCTCAGTTTGCGGGCAAACGCAAAGTACTGAACATTTTCCCAAGCATTGATACCGGCGTTTGTGCCGCATCCG
Organism: Enterobacter sp. CFEC122; assembly: GCF_052983755.1. Classification (NCBI taxonomy): domain Bacteria; kingdom Pseudomonadati; phylum Pseudomonadota; class Gammaproteobacteria; order Enterobacterales; family Enterobacteriaceae; genus Enterobacter; species Enterobacter sp. CFEC122. Next base: position 15,859 of record NZ_JBRIQR010000054.1, read on the forward strand.
TGCGTAAATTCAACCAGCTGGCGACTGAAATGGACAACACCGTGGTGCTGTGCATTTCCGCTGACCTGCCGTTTGCCCAGTCCCGTTTCTGCGGTGCCGAAGGCCTGAGCAACGTTATCACCCTTTCCACCCTGCGCAGCGCTGATTTCCTCGAGAACTACGGCGTCAGCATCGCGGAAGGCCCACTGAAGGGTCTGGCAGCACGTGCTGTACTGGTTCTTGATGAAAACGACACTGTCGTCTTCAGCGAACTGGTTAACGAAATCACCACCGAGCCGGACTACACTGCCGCGCTGGACGTGCTGAAAGCATAATAAGTCCTTAGCATTCTATACAACTTATTCTCAACCTCGCCACGGCGGGGTTTTTTATTAGAAAAAAGCTGAATCGTTAAAGCTAAAATATTCATCGATCACAAAAATCATGCAATAAAGACAGCAATATGTAACTCCCGCGTGATCATTAACGCATTCTAATTGTTAAAATCACCTAATTTTAACCTCAGTGAAGCCCATCACATTTCCCTTTTTGTCTAAACATTAGATTTGCTTACGAAAGTAAATAATCGTTTCAGCAAAAAGGATAAAATATGAAGATCAAATTCGCTTTTACGCTCCTGGCGGTCCTGGTTTCTGGCCATGCCGCGGCTAAAACCTGGGTGCTGACAAGTGCTGAAAGCAGCGTAGAGAAAGGAAACTGGAAGATTTCGAGTAATGAGCTGAAAGTTAAAGATCAGATGTTCAGCATTGAGCAAAAAGTCTTGCACGGCGGCAAGCAGGAAGGCAGTAAAGTCATCATTATTAGCAGTAAAGATGGCCTGACGATTACCCTGAGCCCGACACGCGGCATGAACCTTCTGCACGTTGAAGGGTTTGGCACCCGACTGGGATGGAATTCACCCGTCAAAGAGGTCGTCAATCCTGCCTATATCAATCTTGAAAGCCGAAACGGTCTCGGCTGGCTGGATGGTTTCAACGAGATGATGGTGCGCTGTGGCTACGAGTGGACAGGTCACCCTGTCACGGCGGACGGGCAAATTTACACCCTGCATGGCAGGGCCGGGAATACCCCGGTATTACAGGTGGAAGTTGAGGTGGCGGATGCCGCCCCGCATGAGATCCGCGTTCGGGGTTTGATCAAAGAGAGCACGTTCAAAAAAGCGGATCTGCAGACCATGACCGAACTGCGCTACGTTCCCGGAACCAACCAGTTCAGCCTGCATGATGTTCTCACTAACCATGCCGATTACCCTCACGATTACCAAATCATCTATCACAGCAACTTCGGCACGCCGATCCTTGAAGAAGGCGCACGTTTCCTTGCGCCAGCGGCGAGCGTAAGCCCATTCAATGACTACGCCAAAGCGGGCGTTAACGACTGGCAAACCTATGCCGGGCCGACAAAAGGCTTTGATGAGATGGTCTTTAACATTCAGCCGCTCGCCGACAACAACCACGAAACGCTCGCGGCGGTGGTCAATAAAGCCGGCGATAAAGGCGCATCAATCCAGTTTGATACGCGCCAGCTGCCCGTGCTGACCTTATGGAAAAACACCGATACGCTGAAGCAGGGTTATGTCACGGGCATCGAACCGGGTACCAGCTACGCCTACCCCGTGACGATTGAACGCCAACAGAAGCGGGTTAAGCAGCTGCAGCCTGGCGCCAGCGCGCAGTTTGATCTGACCTATACCCTGCTCCACAGCCCGCAGCAGGTGAAAGAGGTTGAAAGCAGGATTGCGTCGATTCAGGGCGAGACAAAAACAGACATCGTTAACACGCCGCTGGCGAAGGAATAAATCTAAAGTGAAAAGTAAAAAGCCTCTTTGCAGAGGCTTTTTTGTTATTCGTCACCTTTCTTATGATTCAAACCATACTCACGTAGCTTATTGGCGATTGCGGTGTGCGAGACGCCCAGGCGTTTTGCCAGTTTGCGGGTGCTGGGATAGCTGCGGTACAGCTGCGTCAGCACAGAACGCTCGAAACGGCTGGTGATGTCATCAAGTGACCCTTCCATCGCCTCTTCCCCTACCGATACCGTTCCGGCGTCGTAATCCGGCAACAGGATATCCTGCGGGCGCAGCTCATACCCTTCAAGCTGGGTCAGCGCACGATATACGGCGTTTTTGAGCTGACGAATGTTCCCCGGCCAGCCGTAGCGCATAAGCACCGTGCCCAGATCGGCTGACAGCTTCGGACGAGGAACCCCCTGCTCATCGGCAAAGCGGGCTACGAACAGCTCCGTAAGCGGCATGATGTCCTGCGGACAATCGCGCAGCGGCGGAATGTTCAGCGTCAGGACGTTAAGGCGGTAATAGAGATCCTCGCGGAAGATCCCCTTTTGCACCAGTTCCACCAGGTTCTTCTGGGTGGCGCAAATGACGCGCACGTCCACATGCACCTCGTGATCCTCACCGACGCGGCGGAACGTGCCGTCGTTCAGGAAACGCAGCAGCTTAGTCTGCATACGCGGCGACATTTCGCCGATCTCGTCCAGCAGTACGGAGCCGCCGTTAGCCTGCTCGAAGAACCCTTTCTTACCCTCCGGCGCGTGACCAAACAGCTCGCTTTCAACGGCATCTTCCGGGATAGAGGCACAGTTAAGTGCCAGATAAGGCTTAGCCGCACGCGGGCTCGCCAGATGCACGGCGTGAGCCAGCAGGTCTTTCCCGGTGCCGGTATCGCCGGTAATCAGCAGCGGCGCGGTCAGGCTTGCGAGCTTACGCGCCTGATCAACCACATGACGCATTTTCGGGCTGACGGCAATAATCTGGCTGAACGCGCCAACGTCCTGACTGGAGAGGTTTTGCAGCTGACGACCCATGCGTAGCGTCGAGCGCAGCATGATCACCGCCCCGGTCAACACGCGGGTATTCCCTTCCCCTTTCAGATAGACCGGCGTGATCTCCATCAGGAAATTCTGCCCGTTAATCACCACATGCTCGCTGTGCGTGTTCTGCGGGTTGCTGTCCAGCCAGCGCTGGAAGTTAAAACCGGGGATCAGCTGCGCGGCGTGATGATTGCTGAGCTTCTCCTGGCTCTGCGCGAAAAGCTGGCAGCTCGCGTGGTTAACGCGCTCAACTTTGCTTTTCAAATCCAGGGAGAGGAACGGTTCAGGCATGGCTTCCAGCAGCGCGCTCAGCGCCAGGTGCTCACGCTCGGACGGCATCCAGGGAATGGTGCGTACATCCGTAACGCCAGCGATACGGCGGATTTCCGCCATCAGGCTGCTGAAGGTATTAAATTCAATTTCGGCAAAATTGAGGTAAATTCGCCCGACAGGATCGATCTCAATGCCACGTAAATCAATGCTACGTAAAACAAGAAGATCGAGTAATTCGCGGGTCAGACCGAGACGGTCTTCACAGAAGACTTCAAGACGCATGGGAAATTCACCGTTTTAAGCCAATAACAGTAAAATGATATGTCAGAACACGGTGATCGGGAAGATGGCTGTCAACAAATATTGACAGCCAGCACGATTAGTGAACAAAACCTCACGGCGAAGGTTTTTTATTGAGCGTCTCTTTGAGCTGGCCGATCAGTTCACGCCTGAAATCCCCCAGACGGGGCTTATCGCCGTCAATCCAGGGCAGCGGACGGCAGACTTCCATCGCTTTAATCCCCAGGCGTGCGGTTAATAATCCCGCACCGATGCCCTGAGCCGCACGGGCAGAAAGACGCGCCGCCAGATCCTGCGACATCCAGTCCATGCCCACTTCGCGCACCAGCTCACTCGCCCCGGCAAACGCGATATTGAGCAGGACCAGCTTAAACAGTCTGATCCGACTGTAGTAACCCAGCTCTATGCCGTAAAGGTTCGCAATACGGTTGATCAGGCGCAGGTTACGCCAGGCGATAAAGGCCATATCGACCAGCGCCAGCGGGCTGACGGCAATCATCAATGTGGATTCCGCCGCAGAACGGCTGATTTCGCGCCGCGCCTGAGCATCCAGCACCGGCTGTACCATGTGGGAATAGAGCGTCACCACTTCCCGGTCATTCTGAGTTTCATGGATGGCGGCATACCAGCGCTGAAGCGCCGGATGCGACTGATCGATTCCGGCCTGGCTGGCCAGCTTTTCACAGAACGCGCGCCCTTTCCCGGTGCCGTGACTGTGGAGCAGATCCCGAGCTTCATCACGCTCGTGCGCGCGCTGTCGCAGACGCCAGAGTCGACGCCATTCGGTGGCAACCGACCCGACGCCAGCCCCCACAATCAGCGCGCCTGCGGCACATCCGCCCAGCGCCACCCAGTCCTGCGTGTGCCAGGCATTCATCGTCCACTGCACGCCCTGACCCACCACGCTTACGCCAAACAGCGCCAGACCGGCGGTGACCATCCTGCGCCACAGGCTGCGTTTTGGACGCAGCGCGGCGTCCACGACCGCCTCCGCCGGACCATCCTCAACAACCGGGTCGTCCTGCAGCGCCGGGGCAAAGTTATCGGCCTGGGTACCGCTGAACGTCTGCGCCGTTTTGAACGCCTCCTGCGGGTTCTGCTCAAGCGTTCCGGTAAAGTCAATGCGCGGTTTTAACGGTTCCGTCATCGCAATTTATCTCCAATCAAAAACTCCAGCGCCGCATCCAGACGGATATGCGGTAAAGGCCTGTCGACGCTCATGGCCTGCGGGCGGAAGGCTTCAAACTGGAAGCCCTGATTCTGCCAGAAGGCCTGGCCCGGCAGCCGCGCAGGCACTTCGCCTGGGTAGACAGTAAGCGGTTCACCGTCGCTGAGCCGGTTCCCGCGTAATGCCGGTATTTTCTCGCCGTTAAGGTCAATTAGCCCGCTTTGCGTCGCCTGCACGGACGCGAGCCCAAGGCAATCCATGCTGATCCCTTCGAAGGCGGCGTTTTGCCAGGCGTCCTGTACCAGCTGCTGTAGCAGCGACACCATATTGGCATGCTGGTCGACGGTGACGTGATCGGCTTTTGTGGCCGCAAAGAGCAGTTTATCGATCACCGGTGAGAAAAGACGGCGGAACAGCGTTCGCTGTCCATAGTGAAAACTTTGCATCAGCTGCGTCAGGGCAAGGCGCATATCGTTGAATGCCTGTGGCCCGCTGTTGAGCGGCTGCAGACAATCCACCAGCACAATCTGACGGTCAAATCGTAAAAAGTGGTTCTTATAAAATCCCTTAACCACTTTTTCACAATAGTAATGGTAGCGCTCGCGCAGCATCCCTGCGTTAGTGTGCTTATCAGCCTGCGCCAGCGTCGACTCGCCAACCCCGTCCACATCCGGCCAGGGGAAAAACTGAAGCGCAGGCGCGCCCGCTAAATCACCCGGCAGAACAAAGCGCCCCGGCTGAATGAAGTGTAACCCTTCCTGTTTACACTGGTGTAAATACGCCGTCCAGGCGTCGGCAATGGCCGCCAGACGGTTTTCATCTGCTGGCGCAAGCGGGTCCAGCCCTTCGCACAGCTGTCGCCATTTGGCCGACCACCCGGCGCGTTGCCCCTGCAGCAATCCCGTCATCTGGCGTGACCAGCTGAGGTAATCCTGCGCCAGCATCGGCAGGTCGAGCAGCCATTCGCCGGGGTAATCGACGATTTCAAGATATAGCGTGGAGGTATCCTTGAAATGGCGCATCAGGGATTCATTCGAGCGGAAACGCAGCGCAAGACGAATTTCACTGACCCCTCGCGTCGGCGTCGGCCACGCGGGCGGGTCGCCATAAAGCTGTGCCAGCCCTTCGTCATAGGTAAAACGGGGAATGCCAAAATCACGCTGTGGAACGCGCTTAACGCCCAGCAGACGCTCTTCCCGCACCGCGCCAAGCAACGGCAGACGCGCCCCGGCGTGCAGGTTCAGGAGCTGGTTCACCATCGCGGTGATAAACGCCGTCTTACCGCTTCGGCTCAACCCCGTCACCGCCAGTCGAAGATGACGGTCAACGCCGCGGTTTACCAGTGAATTGATTTCGTTTTTAAGTCGCTTCATCGCCGTCCTTCGTTGCCTGGAAGCCTTGAATGCATGGCTTCAGAATACAATAAATGGGGGCAGATCGTTGATTATCAATTCTTATTTATTGCTATTGCCGTTTTTTCTCCAGTAAGATGAACGCCATTGCTGTCAGTCCTGAGTGAGTAAGGTGTATGTCACCCACCATTTATGATATCGCACGGGTTGCGGGCGTATCGAAATCAACCGTTTCCCGCGTTCTGAATAAACAAACGAATATTTCTCCTGAAGCGCGTGACAAAGTGCTGAAGGCGATTGACGAATTAAATTATCAGCCCAACAAACTGGCCCGTGCCCTGACCTCTTCAGGATTCGATGCCATTATGGTTATTTCGACCCGTTCAACCAAAACCACTGCCGGCAATCCTTTTTTCTCCGATGTTCTTCATGCCATTACGGCAAAAGCGGAAGAAGAAGGATTCGATGTTATTTTACAAACCTCAAAAAGCAGTGAAGACGATCTCCTGAAATGCGTGAGTAAAATAAAACAGAAGATGATCAAAGGGATCATCATGCTGAGTTCACCCGCAAATGAATCCTTTTTCACCACGTTGGACGCGTATGGCGTACCGGTAGTGGTTATCGGCAAAGTGGAAGGTGAGTATCAGAATATTTATTCCGTCGACACGGATAATTTTCATGACAGCGCCACGCTGACGGAAACCTTTATCAAAAACGGCCGCCGGAAAATTGCCTGCCTGCATGCGCCGCTTGAATATCATGTTTCGATCGATCGCCTGGCGGGTTATAAAGCCAGTCTGGAAAAGCACCATATTGCGATTAACCCGGACTGGATCATGGATGGTGGTTATACCCATGAGAGTGCGCTTAAGGCGGCTCTGGAACTGCTCTCTTCACCCACGCCGCCTGATGCCGTATTTGCTACCGACAGCATGAAGTTACTCGGCCTTTATCGCGCGGCGGACGAGTTAAATCTGATGATACCGGAACAGGTGGTGATAGCCGGATACAGTGACCCGATGCTGTCTCTCATTTTAACGCCCGCACCAGGCGGCTTTGATATCCCCACCCGCAAACTGGGGGAAGAGAGCTGCGATCTTCTCTTCAGGCGTATTGCGGGTCACCCCGCCCCGCAAAAAGTGCTGGTTGATACCCATTTTTTACTGGCGGCCTCGCTGCGCTAAAACCAGGGGCACCAGGCCCCTGGAAGACCCACGGGTCAGAACGCGTAATTTACCCCAACGCCCGCATAGTGGAAGCGGTCGTTTTTACCCTCGTCATGGTTTTCCCATTCGTAGGCGTATTCAAGCGTCATGGATAAACCGTTGTTGAAGTCATAGGCGTACTGCATACCCAGACGGTTGAAATCATGTCCTTCACGCTCAGGATCGTCCTGCCAGTCCCAGTTCGACCAGCGATCGAGCCCCAGTCGGGTGTAAGGCGTTAAAGTCGTCTGACCCAATGAAATAGGCAGGTAGGCGCGAATTTCCTGAGTGGAGAACTCGCCGTTATTACGTGAACCGTCCATATTGAAACCGCGCTCTAAATAGTAATTCACTTTAGCGGCGAAGGTGTCGTTAATGGTCCAGGTAAAGCCCGTTTCGGTTTCGACGCGGCTGTCTGAATAGCCTGTTTTTTCCAGATCGTTGGCAAACTGGTACATGGCAAACCAGCCGCCGAAACGCCAGTCGTCGGTTAATTTAATATCCCAGTCCGGCTGAATTTTGTAGCGCTGCATATTTGCGCTGCCGTCTCTGGCGCCGTGTTCATCCTTAAAGTGATAGCCATAATTACGGAAACCACCGGTCAGACCGAACGTGAAATCATCGGTACCAATAAAACGATAGCGTAATTCAAATTCCGGGCGGTCGAAATAGGTCCCACGGGTCATGCTGCTATAATCAACCGGTCCTTCCTGATACATCGCCAGCGAAATAGTCCAGGCATCCCAGGTCGCATTAAACCACACGGAGGGTTCATATAATCCGTCTTTATCTTCTCCCTGGCCTTCGACGTTTTCAATTTCATACATCGCGCCAATATTAAATTCCCATTGTTTAGCCGTTTCTGTTGCATGTGCGCAGCTCACCCCTGCGCACAGCACGAGCGCAGCACTTTTTAGTAGAGTACTCATAAAATATTCCCTTTATAATTAACAAACAAAAAACCGGAAATTTGCATTTCCGGCAAACACCTTTCTTATCTAG
>NZ_JBRIQR010000055.1:0-22232 GCF_052983755.1 Enterobacter sp. CFEC122
CTTAGCATCCCATTCCTGCGGGGTAATCGACAGTTTACCGCGTCTCGGGCTTAAGGTTATTTCACTGAAATAGATTTCATCTTTTTTTAGCATGAGGTCAACGCGGTAGTAGTCAATGCCATCCGCCAGCTCCTGGGATGCCAGCAACGCTTGCCGGAACAAGGCCGGTTCGCCTGGCGCCAACGGTGTATTCGGATATTCCATCTGAAAGGGTTGTAAGTTCCAGTACCTGTCGTAAACGTTGATGAAACCTTTGCCGCTATCATCCGTAAAATCCGCTTCAACATAGTGGGCAACGCCATGAAAGCAATGGAGCCTTAGCATTTCGGGCGCTGTGTTCCTGTCTGCATCATCGAAGAGATCGACAAACGGTTCGCAAAGTATTTTTGGCGTAATGTTTTTGTACTGCCATTCGCGCGTGGTGTAGTACATATTTTTCTTTAACGCGAGACTGAGTTTTTTACACGCTTCCCTGATGTTAAATTGCGCTTTGTTCGTACATATTATTGTGCTGCCACTGTCATGGTTGCACTTAAGGACAAATTTTTCAGGGAGCGTCGAAAAATCAATCTGGGACACCTTGCTGTACACGCCAAGTAATGGCACCGTTTTCGCACGCGTTGTTCTGGAGGTTACGTATTCCCGAACGGCGAGTTTATCGGCAAGCAGGGTATAGACGTTATTGTGGTCATAGACCAGACGATGACATATTTTTTCACTCAACGTCGTGGGGGATTTAATGTCAGGGTGCTTTCCCGATGTTTTCTTGAGCCTCACAGTATGAAAGTTCAGGTCCGTCATTAAAAATGAACGACATTTTCTGATGAGGTACTCGGTATATTTGAGAACGTAAGTGGCGTTGTTCATTTCTTCTCCTTCGTAATGTCCGGATATTCTGGAGAAGAACTGTTGATGTATTTTGCTGAGAATATGGAGCAGCAATGGAGATGAAAAAGTTAAGGATTAAACAGCGTGTTAAGGCTATTTAATCCTTATTATGCGGTGCAACGTTTGTTTACCGATCTTTGCGCCACGCATCGGCCGTCAATGCTTCACCGAAATGCCCGGCTATCAGCCGTTTTGTCAGCTCGTGAAGCGGGGAGGCCATCACATCCGCCGTGCTGCCGCGTTCGACCACTTCACCCTGGTGCATAACCATCACCTGATCGCTGATGTGCTTCATCATCCCCAGATGCTGGGTGACGTAGATATACGAGATGCCCTGTTTTTCCTGTAATTCCAGCATCAGGTTAATCAGCTGTGAACGCATCGACATATCCAGCGAGGCAAGCGCTTCGTCAGCAATGATCACTTTCGGGCGCAAAATTAACGCACGCGCCAGACCCAGACGCTGTTTCTGGCCGGGAGCCAGCATGTGCGGGTAGTAGCTTTCGTGGTCCGGTAATAGCCCAACCATGCGCAGTGTTTCGAAGATACGCTTGCGGCGCGCCTCGGGCTCCAGGTCAGTGTTCAGACGCAGCGGAAAATCGAGGATCTGCGAAATGCGCTGGCGTGGGTTGAGCGAGGTCGACGGATCCTGAAAGATCATGCGGATGCGCTGGCTGCGGAAAGAGTAATCCCCGAACGTCAGAGGGTGATCGTCAATCAATACTTCCCCAGCCGTAGGTTCAACCATGCCGGCGAGCATTTTCGCCAGGGTGGATTTCCCGGAACCGTTCTCGCCGATGATTGCCAGGGTCTGTTTTTCACGCAGGGTAAAGCTGAGCGGTTTTACCGCGTCGACAGTTTGACGATGAAACAGCCCCGTGCGGTAGCGAAAGGTCTTACTCAGGTTGCGGACTTCCAGCAAGGTTTCGACCATTTCACTCTCTCTCCATGTTCAGCGGGAAATGACAGGCGTAAAGATGATTTTTGGCCCCGGTCAGGCGTGGCGTCTCGATACATTTACGCTGCGCATACGGGCAACGCGGCCCCAGACGACAGCCTATCGGCAACGATTCCAGCAGCGGAATCGCCCCGGGCAGGGTATTCAGGCGGCTCTTATGCGGCATGGCGCTGCCAAAATCGGGAATAGCGCGGATTAGCGCCTGCGTATACGGGTGGTGCGGCGCGGTGATCAGGTCTTCACTCGGCGCGGTTTCGACCGTTTGTCCGCAGTACATCACGTCAATCTTATCCGCCCATTTGCTGAGCATTTGCAGGTCATGGCTGATCAGCAAAATGGTGGTGTTGTTGTTCTGGTTGAGGCGTGACAGCAGGCGGAAGATTTGCGCCTGCGTGGTGGGCTCCATCGCGTTCGTCGGTTCATCCGCAATCAGCAAACGCGGCTGATTGGCCAGCGCGATGGCAATCATCACTTTCTGACATTCACCGTCGGTCAGCTCGTACGGGAAGCTGCGCATCGCATCTTTGTGATCTTTGATCCCGACGCGGTGTAAAAGCTCAATGGCGCGACGCTTGCGCCAGCCCACGCGCTGCCACCAGCGGCCTTTATAGGTCCATCCGGGGATATTCTGCATCAGCTGTTTGCCCACGCGCTCGGACGGGTCGAGACAGGACTGCGGCTCCTGGAAAATCATGGAGACGTTGTGCCCGACCAGCTTACGCCGCTCGCGGGGAGAGAGGCGCAGCAGGTCGATATCATCAAACCGCATACGGTCTGCGGTGACGCGCCAGTTATCTTTCGCCACGCCGCAGATGGCTTTGGCGATCAGGCTTTTGCCTGAGCCGGATTCCCCCACCAGCCCGCGAATTTCACCCTCCGCGAGGGTGATGCTGATGCGATCGACGGCTTTAACCCAGCCTTCACCGGTTTTGAATTCAATGGTGAGGTTGCGAATATCAAGAAGCGGCATTATTGCACCCCCGCGTTAATTGCACGGCGAATACCGTCGCCCAGCAGGTTGATCAGCAGCACGCTCACCATGATGGCCGCACCCGGCAGCATAACCGTCCACGGCGCCACGTAAATTAACTCCAGCGCGTCACCGAGCATCGCGCCCCATTCAGGCGACGGCAGCTGCGCGCCGAGGTCGAGGAAGCCGAGCGCCGCGATGTCCAGAATCGCCATCGACAGGGCGCGGGTGATCTCGGTGACCAGCCCGGACGCGATGTTAGGCAGCACGGCAAACCACAGGATGTTGAAGGTGGTCGCGCCGTCCAGGCGCGCAGCGACGACATACTCTTTTTCCAGCTCGTCATGCACCATGCTGTAAACCGAGCGTACGATGCGGGGCAGGATAGCCAGCCAGACGGCGAACATGGCATGCGACAGGTGCGGACCGGCAAAGGCAACCACAACGATCGCCAGCAGCAGAGACGGAATCGACAGCAGCGTATCCAGAATGTGGTTAAGCACCGCCGAGCGCAGGCCATGCGTGGATCCCGCAAAAATACCCAGCGCCAGCCCGCAGATCGTGGCCGCGAGCGTCACCACAAACGCGCCGCCCACCGTCGGGGCCGCACCGCTCAGCAGGCGGCTCAACACGTCACGTCCGAGGTCGTCCGTTCCCAGGAAGAAGGAGACCTCTCCGTAGCGGGACCAGGACGGCGGCAGCAGCTGATAGCCAAGGAACTGCTGGTCAATGCCGTACGGCGCAAACCAGGAGCCAAAGACGCACAGCAACACCAGACCGGCGCAGCCATAAAGGCCGATCATCGCCGTGGTATCACCATAGAATTTACGCCACACGGTACGCAGCACACCGGGCGTGCGCTTTTCACTGTATACGTTATCGTAGGGCATACCATTCCTTATGCTTCAACGGGTTAGCCATGGCACCCAGAATATCGGACAACACGTTAACAATAATCACCAGCGAACCAATCACCATCACCCCTGCGGAAATCGCGGCATAGTCCTGCTGGCGGATAGCGTTAATCAACCACCGTCCGAGGCCCGGCCAGCTAAAGACCATCTCGGTGATCATGGCCAGCGTCAGCATGGTGGAAAACTGTAATCCCAGACGCGGAATAACCGGCGGCAGGGCGTTGTGCAGGACGTTGCGGCGCAGGATGGTCAGGCGCGACAGTCCGCGCGTGGCGGCGGCTTTGACATAGTTCTGGTCAAAGACCTCGATGGTGCTCAGGCGCATCAGGCGGATCACTTCGGTTGTTGGCGCAACCGCCAGCGTCAGCACCGGCAGCACCATATGGCGCAGGGCACTGACGATCATCTCATGCCGCCACACGGAATCGGACAGCCACGCGTCGATAATGGCAAAGCCCGTCACCGATTTAACCGTATAGAGCAGGTCAAAACGTCCCGAAACCGGTAGCCAGCCCATCGTCAGCGAGAAGAAAAGCGTCAGCAGCAGCGCCAGCCAGAAGACCGGAATGGAGAAGCCGAGCAGGGCGAGGGCGCTAATAAACTTATCCTGCCATTTGTTGCGATATATCCCGGCCAGCATGCCCACGGGGATCCCGACCATCAGGGCAAACCCGAAGGCCAGAATGCACAGCTCCATCGTGGCCGGGAAAACCTCTTTCAACTGCTCGGAAATCAGCTGCCCGTTAATGCTGGATACGCCGAAATCCCAGTGCAGCAGCCCGTTAAACCAGAAGAGCCAGGCATCCCACAGCGACGATCCCTGGAGCGGGGCGTGGGGCGTGAAATAGCTCAGGCTAAAGCCGACAAAGTTCAGGAAAAAGAGCGTCACCAGCAGCAACAGGAGCCGGCGCAAGGTAAAAATAATCATGGTTTTTTCACCTCTTGTTCTTTTTCACGCGACACGCCGGCGAACGAGGCGTTGCCAAACGGGCTCAGCACCAGGCCTTTAATATCATAGCGATACGCCTGAAGGCGCAGGGAAGAGGCCAGCGGCAGCACCGGGAGTTCCTGGGCTAAGATCTTCTGCGCTTCATCATAGGCGTCGATGCGCGAGGCCAGCTGTTGGGAAGCCAGCGCTTTTTGCAGCACGGCGTCAAACTCCCGGTTACACCAGTGGGCGTAGTTGGTCTGCGAGTTTATCGCCGCACAGCTCAGCAGCGGCCGGAAGAAGCTGTCCGGGTCGTTACTGTCGGTCGCCCAGCCGGTGAGGGTTAAATCATGATTCATGTCCATCAGGCGCGCCTCCTGGAAACGGCCCTCAACCGGTACGATGATCACTTTCACGCCCACCTGTGCCATATCCGCCTGCAGCAGTTCGGCGGTCTTGAGCGGGCTCGGGTTCCACGCCTGGGAGCTGGTCGGCACCCAAAGCTGCAGCGTAAGGTTTTCTGCGCCCAGCGCTTTCAGCTGTTCACGCGCTTTTGCCGGATTGTATTCCGTAATTTTAGCCTCACCGTCGTAGGCCCACGAGGCGCGCGGTAAAATTGAGGCGGCAGTTTCCGCCGTACCGTAGTAAATCGACTGCATCAGGCGCTGGTTGTTGATGGCGAGCGCAAGGGCGTGACGAACGGCAGGGTTATTCAACGGCGGCTTATCGGTGTTAAAGGCCAGATACGCGATGTTCATCCCCGGGCGTAGCATCAGACGCAGGCGCGGATCGTCGCGCAAAATCGTGAGCTGGCTGGCCGCGGGCCAGGCAAGCACGTCACATTCCCCGGTGAGCAGTTTCGAGAGCCGCCCCGTTCCCCCAGAGCCGAGATCGACCACCACCTGCGGCATCAGCGGCGTACCGCGCCAGAAGTGTTCATGGCGCTGCAGACGAATATATTGACCGGCGCGATATTCGGCCAGCTGGAACGGACCTGTGCCAACCGGCTGGCGATCGAGCAGTTCCTGACGATCTTTTTTCGTCAGCTTCGCCGCGTATTCGGCCGACATGACGGATGCATAGTGGGTTGCCAGGTGCCAGAGGAAGGAGGCATCCGGGCGCGTCAGCGTGAATTCAACCGTGCGGTTATCCAGCTTGCGCACGCTTTTCACGGTGTCGGCAAACTGCAGGCTGTCGAAATAGGGGAAATTGCTGCCGTTAACGTTATGCCAAGGATGGTTGCGGTTGAAGATACGCTGGAAGGTAAAGACCACGTCATCCGCATTCAGCTTGCGCGAGGGGGTAAACCACGGCGTGCGCTGAAACGCAACATCATCGCGCAGGTGAAAACGGTAGGTTGCGCCGTTATCCAGCACTTCCCAGCTTTCCGCAAGCTCGGGCACGAGACGGTAAGTGTACGGGTCTACATCAAGCAGACGATCGTAAAGCTGCGCGGCAAGGGTATCCACAATCAGGCCGCTGCCCGCTTTTTGCGGGTTGAAGGTATCCACCTGGCCGCTTACGCAATAGACGAAGCCGCTGTCACGAATGTCAGGCTGCGGCGTTTGCCCGGGCGCGGCAAAGGCCTGGCTGCTAAACAGACCAAGTGCAAAAAAGGACGATAAAACCAGACGCATAATTTTTAAGGTATTAAATATGAAGTGGCTATCCTACTAATTTTAAACGACATTATCCAGTATCGTTTAAGCCTGAGGGCATAATGGGGCAGTAACGTTTGCAGTCGGTCACTCAGCGTCACAACCCGATGCACGTTCATACCTGCAATCCACTTTGAATATACCTCATGGACTATCTTAGCATTTTCGTGGCGCATCTGACTCGCTATAAACGAAGGATTTAACCCGGCAGACAGGGTTTCGCAAAGTCGGTCGGTATAGTTACGTCTTCGCTGGGTAAAATGACAGGAATGCAGGGTACATTCCAGGTGCGATATCATTTTAATTGTAATATGTGTCTGATATATTATGATTTTTTACTAAAGTAAAACAAATTATGGCATTCAGACTACCCGCCAAACGCGAAGTGTTTGCATGCTTTTGCCTGGGATTATGGTTTTACGGGATGTGTCGGCTTGACATCTATACAAGCGATGCGTACTTGATAGAACCAGGTTCTGTTTATTGGTGAATTATCTTGATTTCAGTCGCTATAGGTGCCTTTGCATCATGGCGCGTTTCGTCACGCGTCAAAAGCAAAGAGGGTAAACTGGAGCGCGTTAAGTTTTCCTGGCTTGTTTTGTGTTTGTAGTGGGTGTCGTATCTTTCACACTCTGGGAAAGCACTGAAGCAATCATCGTTTCAAGTGCAACGCAAACAGTTAGCGGAACTTACCCTTTCAGGATGAACTACCCAGGACCTTCATGCGGAAAACATTGCCGTTGCAAGGCTGGGGTTGTCTATTATGACGAATTCTTAAAGCGTGAAATTGAATTCTGCCAGTGGGATGACGCTTCGTTTTTTTTCTACACAGACTCTATTCGTGTGGTCAAAAAAGTCAATGCTCACGGCGGTAAAATAATAAGCCATGAGGCAATTCACTAATTCAAAAGAGTGTCCTGAGATAGCTACATAATGAATAATAAGAGTGCCCAGAAGCAAGCGCATCACTGGAATAGTGAGCGTAGTGTCTTGAAAATAAAGTTTTTTTGATCAAGTGAAATGATGCCGACAGCTAAAAGTAACGAACCACCGCTCGCCATGGTTAAAAGGTTAAAATAGAATTTCCAGGGGTGTTTAGAGCAATAAACATAATACTTCTCATAGGTTCCGTTGAGCCAGCCAATAAAAACTCCTGTCCTCAGAGCTTTACTTGTATGCCAGATGTAGAAAATACCGCCTAAGCAGAATGCGAGAGAAATCAAAAAATCTAAAATAGCCATCTTAATAATATCCTTATTCTTCTTGATTCATCTATTGCTTTTTTTTCATAAAATAAGTGAATTTTAAAGTGATAGACACTGTCATCGCATTTGATGCTTTTTGAGCAATGCCCTTAACTGATGGTAGGTCAAACCCAGCAGTTCAGCCGCCCGTTTCTGGTTGTATTTCGCCATCTTCAGGCTTTGCTCCAGCAGCTGTTTCTCCTGGTCGTGCTGGAACTGGCGCAAATCAAAGGGAAGAGCAGGGGCGTCGCCTGGAGATGCTGGTGGGGGCAAGGACGGGGCGCTGCGCTGAAAAGGATCGATAATAATGTTGTCCAGCTCCGTCTCGCTGCTGTCGTGGCGATAGACGGAACGCTCCACGACGTTTTTCAGCTCGCGGATATTGCCCGGCCAGTGGTACGCGAGCAGCGTCTCCCGTGCATAATCGCTGAAGCCGGGGAACAGCGGCAGTCCGAGCTCGCGGCACATCTGAATCGCAAACTGGTCTGCCAGCAGCATAATGTCGCTTCTTCGCTCGCGCAGCGGAGGAAGCTGCACGACGTCAAAGGCCAGGCGGTCGAGCAGGTCGGCACGGAATTTATCCTCTGCCACCCTCTCCGGCAGGTTGGCATTCGTGGCGCACACCAGGCGCACGTTGACTTGCAGCGGCTGACTACCGCCGACGCGCTCCAGCTCGCCGTATTCAATCACGCGCAGCAGTTTCTCCTGCACCAGCATGGGCGCGGTGGCCAGCTCATCAAGAAACAGCGTACCGCCGTCGGCGCGCTCAAAGCGTCCGGGATGGCGTTTCTGGGCACCGGTAAACGCACCCGCTTCATGGCCGAAGAGCTCGGTGTCGAGCAGGTTTTCATTCAGCGCCGCGCAGTTAAGGGAAATGAAGGGGCCGTCCCAGCGCCCGGATAAGTAGTGCAGACGGTTGGCGATGAGTTCCTTACCCGTACCGCGCTCGCCGATAATCAGCACCGGTTTATTGAGCGGCGCCAGGCGAGACACCTGTTCCAGCACCTCCAGAAAGCTGTTTGCTTCGCCGAGTAAATTGTCTTTGTATCCGGGCATGATGAAATTAACCACTCCTTAGCGATATTCACCAGGCAAGAATAGTTCTTCACTGCATGAAAATCAACCATGGTCTGTTAAATCAATAAGATAAAAACTTGGCATGATGTTTGTATTATCTGTACAGCAGGGCATTGCCCGATAACAGAACTATGAGGAGTCAATTATGGGTATTTTTTCTCGTTTTGCCGACATCGTGAACGCCAACATCAACTCACTGCTGGAGAAAGCGGAAGATCCGCAGAAGCTGGTGCGTCTGATGATTCAGGAGATGGAAGACACGCTGGTTGAAGTCCGCTCTACCTCCGCCCGCGCGCTGGCTGAGAAAAAACAGCTTACGCGTCGTATTGAACAGGCCACCGCTCAGCTGAATGAATGGCAGGAAAAAGCAGAACTCGCGCTGCGCAAAGACAAAGAGGATCTGGCCCGTGCGGCGCTGATCGAAAAACAGAAGCTGGCAGAGTTGGTTGCGACGCTCGAGCATGAAGTGACCCTGGTGGATGACACGCTCACCCGCATGAAGAAAGAGATTGGCGAGCTGGAAAACAAGCTGAGCGAAACCCGCGCGCGTCAGCAGGCGCTGACCCTGCGTCACCAGGCGGCAAGCTCCTCCCGCGGCGTGCGTCGTCAGCTTGACAGCGGTAAGCTGGATGAAGCGATGGCCCGTTTTGAATCGTTTGAGCGTCGTATCGACCAGATGGAAGCGGAAGCCGAAAGCCACGGCATCGGTAAGCAGAAGTCCCTGGATCAACAGTTCGCTGACCTCAAGGCCGATGATGAAATCAGCGAGCAGCTGGCGGCACTGAAAGCCAAAATGAAGCAAGACAACCAATAATAATGCCTGCGGCACCTGAACGTGCCGCATCGTAAGACAAGGAGTACACATGAGCGCGCTTTTTCTGGCTATTCCCCTGACGATTTTCGTGCTGTTCGTTTTGCCGATTTGGTTATGGCTGCACTACAGCAACCGTTCCTCACGGGGCGAACTTTCCCAGAGTGAACAACAGCGTCTGATACAGCTCTCCGATGAGGCGAACAAAATGCGTGAACGCATTCAGGCGCTGGAAGCCATCCTGGATGCTGAACATCCAAACTGGAGGGACCGTTAATGTCTGGACTGAATCTGAACAAAAAGCTGTGGCGAATTCCACAGCAGGGCATGGTGCGCGGCGTCTGCGCCGGGCTGGCTCACTATCTTGACGTCCCGGTTAAGCTGGTACGCGTGGTGACGGTGCTGTCGATCTTCTTCGGTCTGGCATTTATTACACTGGTTGCGTACATCGTGTTGTCGTTTGTGCTTGACCCGATGCCGGAAGGAGAACTGGCGGCGGAAGGCGCTCCCACCAGCAGCGATCTCCTCAATGCTGTGGATGCGCAACTCGCCGCCGGTGAGAAGCGGTTACGGGAAATGGAACGTTATGTCACATCCGATACCTTTACGCTGAGAAGTCGTTTCCGTCAGCTTTAAGAGAGAAATGAGATGAAACAACACTGGCAACAGGCCGGTCAGAAGGTAAAACCCGGCCTGAAAATCGCAGGTAAGCTGGTCCTGATGACCGCGTTACGTTACGGTCCGGCTGGGGTAGCGGGGTGGGCGATTAAATCGGTTGCCCGCAAGCCGGTCAGAATGGTACTGGCCGTGGCGCTCGAACCGCTGTTGCAAAAGGTGGCGAAACGGCTGTCACGCCGCTACTTATCCCAGTAGTTTCCGCTCGCAGCAGCCCTTTCTCTTCCAGGAGAGGGGCTGGCGATGATTACCCGCACTTCCTCATTTCACCTGCTTTCTTTGCGGCAGCTCACAATATTGCGCTGAGCTGCTTTGCAATCGCATTTTTCTCCTGCCCGGTCCGTTGACAGATATTTTTCATGGGAGTAGATTGCCATTCCGTGGGACCGCTACCATGGAAAATCAAGTGAACGAAAAAATTAAAGCACTCATTAATCTTGTTTATGGAAAAACGTTTTCTGAAGCACATCTTCATATGCTGCTGGAAAATATTGAAAAGGCCGCCTCTGTTATTACGGAAAGGCGTAAAATGGGCTGGGACGAAAAAGATATCGTTCTGATAACCTATGCCGATCAGTTTTCCGCGAAAGGGGAGAAAGCACTCCCTGTTTTTACGCGTTTTTATAACAAATGGCTTTCGCATTCTTTTTCTCATGTCCATCTTTTGCCTTTTTATCCGTGGTCTTCGGACGATGGCTTTTCTGTTATTGATTATCATGAAGTTGCGCCTGAAACGGGAACATGGCGAGACGTTGCTGAATTAAAACAGTCAACCAGTTTGATGTTTGATTTCGTCTGCAATCATATGTCGGCCAAAAGTGCCTGGTTTGCTAATTATCTGAAGCAAATGCCGGAATATGATGATTTCTTCATTTCTGTCGATCCCGAGACAGATTTATCCGCGGTGACGCGTCCGCGCGCCTTACCGCTTCTCACGCCTTTCACACTTCATGATGGCAGCGTGCGACATCTGTGGACCACCTTCAGTGAGGACCAGATCGATCTCAATTTCGCCTCTCCGCAGGTACTGATTGCGATGGTCGACGTGCTGCTGCATTACCTTATTGAAGGGGCGCGGTATATTCGACTGGATGCCGTAGGGTTCATGTGGAAAATACCGGGAACGAGCTGCATTCACCTTGAGCAAACCCACCAGCTCATCCAGCTTTTCCGCGCCATTACCGAGGCGGTTGCCCCCGGCACGGTGATTATCACCGAGACGAACGTTCCGCATAAAGATAACGTCTCTTACTTCGGTAACGGCGAAAATGAAGCGCAGATGGTTTATCAGTTCTCGTTGCCTCCGCTGGTGCTGCATGCGGTGCACAGCCAGGATGTCAGCACGCTGAGACAGTGGGCTGCGTCGCTGGCGTTGCCTTCCACCAAAACCACCTGGTTCAACTTCCTGGCCTCGCATGACGGCATTGGTCTTAACCCATTGCGCGGAATTTTACCGGAGTCGGAGATCCTTTCGCTTGTAGAAAAGCTCCAGACCGAAGGTGCGTTGGTTAACTGGAAAAATAACCCGGATGGCACACGAAGCCCATATGAAATTAACGTGACCTATCTGGATGCCTTAAGTACGCGAGAAAGTCATGATAGCGAACGCATTGCCCGGTTTATTCTGGCCCATGCTGTCCTGTTAAGCTTCCCCGGCGTGCCTGCGGTTTATATTCAAAGTATTCTCGGCTCCCGTAATGATTATGATGGCGTAGAGCGTCTTGGATATAACCGTGCGATAAATCGTGAAAAATATGCCGCGGGTCAAATTGATTGCGCGCTTGAAGATAAAAATAGTCTCCGTTATCAGGTTTACAGTGCGTTAAGTCAGTTAATCGTATTGCGCCGGGCGGAAAAAGCATTCCATCCTGACAGTGAGGCTTATTTCAGTGCGTCAGGGAAGCATGTTTTAAAAATTGTCCGCGTGGCGGATTGCGGTGAGAAAATAACAGCGTTGTTTAATTTCAGTGATAATTCTCAAACGGTTGAGTCCGATATTCACTCGGGAAGGGAATTGATTAGCGGAAAAGATATTACCGACACGACTCTGATCCTAAATCCATGGCAGGTATTGTGGATTAAAGAAAACTAAAAAGGACCTTAAACATGAAAATACCCAGAATTGTGCTGATATCAGCACTGGTTTCGTGCGCCCTGTTATCAGGCTGTAAGGATGACAAAGCGTCCTCTGTCACCATTGAGTTTATGTACTCGTCGGTAGAGCAGGAGCGTCAGGCCGTTATTACGAAACTGATCGATAAATTCGAGAAAGAGAACCCGGGCATCACGATAAAACAGGTACCGGTAGAAGAGGATGCCTACAACACCAAGGTGATTACGCTGGCGCGAACCGGTGCGCTGCCTGAAGTGATTGAGGTCAGCCATGACTATGCAAAAGTGATGGATAAAGAACAGCTTCTGGATCGTGACGCAATCGCTGAAGCAATTAAGGCGGTGGGGGAAAACACCTTCTATGACGGCATCTTGCGCGTTGTTCGCACGGAAGATGGCGCAGCCTGGACGGGCGTGCCGATCAGCGCCTGGCTCTCCGGCGTGTGGTACCACAAAGATGTGCTGGCCGCGGCGGGCATTGAGGAGCCGCATAACTGGGAACAGCTTCTGCAAGCCAGCCAGCGCCTGAACGACCCGGCTAAAAAACATTACGGCATCGCGTTACCGACTGCGGAAAGCGTGATGACCGAACAGTCGTTCTCTCAGTTTGCCCTTTCTGGTGGCGCGAACGTGTTTGATGCAAAAGGGAATGTCGACATCGATACCCCGGAAATGGCCAAAGCGCTGGCGTTTTATAAAGCGCTGGCTGCGACCACCATGCCGGGTTCGAACGATGTTATGGAGATCAAAGACGCCTTCATGAACGGTTCTGCGCCGATGGCGGTTTACTCCACCTACATCCTGCCCGCCGTCTACAAGGACGGAAACCCTGCCAACCTGGGCTTCGTTGTCCCGACTGAAAACTCATCGGCGGTGTACGGCATGATCACCTCGCTGACGATCACCACCGGACAAACCGAAGAGGAGACCAAAGCGGCCGAGAAGTTTGTTACCTGGATGGAACGGGCTCAAAACGCGACGGACTGGGTCATGATGTCGCCGGGCGCGGCGCTGCCGGTAAACAAAGGGGTGGTGGGCACGGATACCTGGAAAAACAACGACGTGATTAAAGCATTTGGGCAGTTGCCATATGAGCTGATTGCACAGTTCCCGAACGTGCAGGTGTTTGGCGCGGTTGGGGATAAAAACTTCACCCGCATGGGCGACGTGACGGGCTCCGGCATTATCAGCTCCATGGTACATAACGTCACGGTGGGGCAGAAGGACCTTAACACAACGTTAAGCAGCAGCCAGAAGCGACTGACTGATCTCATTACACAACGATAGGAGCGCTCTGCGGAAGGAAATTATGAAGACGTTGTTTTCTGGTCGTTCAGATATGCCTTTCGCCATGCTGCTGTTGGCCCCCAGCCTGATTCTGCTGGGGGGCCTGGTGGCCTGGCCAATGATTTCCAATATTGAAATCAGTTTTTTACGCTTGCCGCTCAACCCGCGCATTAGCGCCGTGTTTGTCGGCCTGGACAATTACATTCGCATCCTCGGCGATGCCGCTTTCTGGCACTCGCTGTGGATGACTTTCTGGTACACCGCGCTGGTGGTGATTGGCAGCACGGTGCTGGGGCTGGCCGTGGCCATCTTCTTTAATCGCGAGTTTCGGCTGCGTAAGACGGCACGTTCACTGGTGATTTTATCCTACGTCACGCCGTCTATTTCGCTGGTGTTTGCCTGGAAATACATGTTCAACAACGGCTACGGCATTGTGAACTATCTGGGCGTAGACCTGTTGCACCTGTATGACCAGGCGCCGCTGTGGTTCGACAACCCGAACAGCAGCTTCGTACTGGTGGTGCTGTTCGCGATCTGGCGTTACTTCCCGTACGCGTTTATCTCATTCCTGGCGATTTTACAAACTATTGATAAATCCCTGTATGAAGCGGCGGAAATGGACGGCGCGAATGCCTGGCAGCGTTTTCGGATCGTCACGCTGCCCGCGATTATGCCGGTGCTGGCCACGGTGGTCACGCTTCGCACCATCTGGATGTTCTACATGTTTGCTGACGTCTACCTGCTGACCACCAAGGTCGATATTCTGGGCGTCTATCTTTACAAAACCGCTTTCGCTTTCAACGACTTGGGTAAAGCAGCGGCCATTTCTGTGGTGCTGTTCGTGATCATCTTCGCTGTGATTCTGCTGACCAGAAAAAGGGTGAACCTCAATGGCAACAAATAAACGCGTACTGAGCCGTATTGGTTTTTATCTCGGGCTGGCGGTATTTCTGATCATCACGCTCTTCCCGTTCTTCGTGATGCTGATGACGTCATTCAAGAGCGCCAAAGAGGCGATCTCGCTCCACCCAACCATTCTGCCGCAGGCGTGGACGCTGCAGCATTACATCGACATCTTTAACCCGCTGATCTTCCCGTTTGTGGATTACTTCAGAAACAGCATGGTGGTGTCGCTGACCTCATCGGTGATTGCCGTGTTTCTCGGTACGCTGGGCGCTTACGCCTTGTCCAAGCTGCGCTTTAAGGGCCGCACGACGATCAACGCGAGTTTTTACACCGTCTACATGTTCTCCGGCATCTTGCTGGTGGTGCCGTTGTTCAAAATCATCACCGCGCTGGGGATCTACGACACCGAGCTGGCGCTGATTATCACCATGGTGACGCAGACGTTACCGACGGCGGTGTTCATGCTGCGCAGCTACTTCGACACCATCCCGGACGAAATAGAAGAAGCCGCGATGATGGACGGCCTTAACCGCCTGCAAATCATCTTCCGTATTACCGTACCGCTGGCGATATCCGGGCTCGTATCGGTGTTTGTCTACTGCTTCATGGTGGCGTGGAACGACTATCTGTTTGCGTCCATTTTCCTGTCCAGCGCCAGCAACTTCACCTTGCCGGTCGGGCTGAACACGCTCTTTAGCACACCCGATTATATCTGGGGTCGCATGATGGCGGCATCGCTGGTGACGGCACTTCCGGTGGTCATTATGTACGCCCTGTCCGAACGTTTTATTAAAAGTGGTTTGACCGCCGGTGGCGTGAAGGGCTGAGGCGGCCAATTTTAACAAGGAGTCAATCATGAAAAAATTAGTTGCGACAGCGCCACGTGTGGCGGCGCTTGTGGAATATGAAGATCGTGCTGTGGAAGCACATGAAGTGAAAATTCGTGCCCGCTTTGGTGCCCCGAAGCACGGCACTGAAGTGGTCGATTTCCGCGCCGCAAGCCCGTTTATCGATGAAGAGTTTAACGCGGAGTGGCAGATGTTCACGCCGCGTGAAGAGGGCGCAGCGCGCGGTATCGAGTTCGGTAAGTTCCAGCTGGGCAACATGATTGTTGGCGACATCATCGAATGCGGTGCGGACGTCACGGAATACCAGACTGGCGATCGCGTTTGCTGCTACGGTCCGCTGCAGGAGACGGTTATCGTGAATGCCGTCAACAACTACAAGCTGCGCAAAATGCCGCAGGGCGCCTCGTGGAAGAACGCCGTTTGCTACGATCCGGCACAGTTTGCCATGAGCGGCGTGCGTGATGCCAACGTCCGCGTGGGCGACTTTGTTGTCGTGGTCGGCCTGGGTGCCATCGGACAGATTGCGATTCAGCTGGCGAAAAAAGCGGGCGCGTCAGTTGTTATCGGCGTTGATCCGATCGAACACCGCTGCGAGATCGCCCGTCGTCACGGTGCGGACCACTGCCTGAACCCAATCGGCACAGACGTTGGTCTGGAAATTAAAAAGCTGACCGGAAAGCAGGGCGCAGACGTGATCATCGAGACCAGCGGCTTTGCCGATGCGCTGCAGTCCGCGCTGCGCGGCCTCGCCTACGGCGGCACCATCTCCTACGTTGCGTTCGCTAAACCGTTCTCAGCAGGCTTTAACCTGGGGCGTGAAGCGCATTTCAACAACGCGAAGATTGTCTTCTCCCGCGCCTGCAGTGAGCCAAACCCGGATTACCCGCGCTGGAGCCGCAAGCGTATTGAAGAGACCTGCTGGGAACTGCTGATGAACGGTTATCTGAATTGTGAAGATCTGATCGACCCGGTCGTGACCTTCACCAGCAGCGCTGAAAGCTACATGAAATATGTGGATCAGCATCCGGAACTGAGCATCAAAATGGGCGTCACTTTTTAAGCTAAGGAAAGCAACTCATGAAAATCGCAACACAAAATCAGGCCTTTTTCCCGGGCAATATCCTGGAGAAATTCGAGTACATCAAAGCGATGGGTTTCGATGGCTATGAAATTGACGGCAAGCTGCTGGTGGAAAATCTTGCCGAGGTGAAAGCGGCGATTAAGGCCACCGGCCTGCCGGTCACGACCGCCTGCGGCGGATACGATGGCTGGATTGGTGACTTTATCGAAGAGCGTCGTCTGAACGGTTTAGCGCAGATTGAACGCATTCTGGAAGCCCTGGCCGAAGTGGGCGGCAAGGGCATTATCGTGCCTGCAGCCTGGGGAATGTTTACCTTCCGTTTGCCGCCGATGACCTCTCCACGCAGCCTGGAAGGCGACCGCAAAGCGGTGAGTGCGTCGCTGCGCTGGCTGGATGAGGTGGCCGCGCGCACCGGAACCACCGTCTACCTGGAGCCGCTGAACCGCTATCAGGATCACATGATCAACACCCTGGCTGACGCACGACGCTATATCGAAGAGAACGGCCTCAAGCATGTGCAGATCATCGGCGATTTCTATCATATGAACATTGAAGAAGATTCGCTGCCGGAGGCGCTGCATCAGCACCGCGATCTGCTGGGCCATGTGCACATCGCCGATAATCACCGTTACCAGCCGGGAAGCGGTAGCCTCGATTTTGCCAGCCTGTTCAATCAGCTGCGTGCGGATAATTACCAGGGCTATGTGGTATACGAGTGTCGCGTGCGCGCTGAGGATCCCGCTCAGGCTTACCGGGATTCACTCACTTATTTACGCGAATGCTAAGGATGACGAGCGTGATGAGTGCTTCAACAACGTCGCCACTGCGCGTCGCCATCATTGGCGCCGGGCAGGTTGCGGACAAAGTGCATGCCTCGTATTACGCCACGCGCAGTGATGTTCAGATGGTGGCTGTCATGGACAGCCGCCTCGAACAGGCACAGGCTTTTGCGGAGCGCCATGCCATACCGTCGGCGTGGCAGGACGCGTGCGCCATGCTGGAGGCGGTTAAGCCGGACGTGGTGAGCGTTTGTTCGCCAAACCGATTCCATTTTGAGCATGTGATGGCAGCGCTGGAGGCCGGCTGTCATGTGATGTGCGAAAAACCGCCTGCCATGACGCCGCAAGAGGCCGACGAGATGCGGATCGCTGCCCGCAAGGCGGGCAAAGTGCTGGCATATGACTTCCATCACCGCTTTGCGCTCGATACGCAACTGCTGCGCGAGGCCGTGATGAACGGAACGCTGGGCGAAATCTACTTCACCTCGGCGCAGGCGCTGCGGCGCTGCGGCGTGCCGGGCTGGGGCGTCTTCACCAATAAAGCGCTGCAGGGCGGTGGGCCGCTGATTGACATCGGTATTCACATGCTGGATGCCGCGATGTACGTGCTGGGTTTCCCGGCGGTCAAAAGGGTCACGGCGCACGGTTTCCAGAGGCTGGGAACCCGGAAAAGCAGCGGCCAGTTTGGCGAGTGGGATCCTGCTCAGTTTACGGTGGAAGATGCCCTGTTTGGCACCATCGAATTCTGCAACGGCGGCATTTTGCGTCTGGACACCTCATTCGCGCTGAATATCCGCGAGCAGTCGATCATGAATGTCGCGTTTTGCGGTGAAAAAGCGGGGGCGACGCTTTTCCCGGCACATATTTATCAGGATGACGCCGGGGCGTTACAGACCCTGATTCAGCGTGAAGAGGCTGACGATCAGCGCCATTTACGCAGCATGGAGGCCTTTGTCCGCCACGTGCAGGGAGAGCCCGTAATGATTGCAGATGCTGAACAGGGGCTGGTGATTCAGCAGCTTGTCGCGGCGCTTTATCAGTCGGCAGAAACAGGAGAAAGCGTAACAATATGCTGAGCGTGTCTGTATTAACCGATCCGGGCTTTTGTCCGCACAGTCTGAATAAGTACGCGTCCATTATGGCATGCGGTAACGGCTACATGGGCATTCGCGCTGCGCATGAAGAAGATTACACCCAGCAAACCCGAGGGATGTATCTTGCGGGCTTGTATCACCAGGCGGGACGTAACGAGACCACCGAGCTGATCAATTTGCCCGATATCACCGGTATCGAGGTTGAGCTGGACGGGGTGAATTTTACCCTTCTGTCCGGGGACATTCTTGAGTGGCAGCGCGAGCTGGCGTTTGCCAACGGCGAGCTGCATCGCCGCGTTGTCTGGCGCTCGCCCAACGGAAAGCGCTATCGCCTGGAGAGTCGTCGTTTTGTCTCTCTCGATCAGCTGCCGCTTGTGGCCATGCAGCTTGCGATCACCCCGCTTGACGCAACCTCGCAGGTGGTGATGAAAACCGGTATTGATGCCACACAAACCAATACCGGCCGTCAGCATCTGGATGAAATTTCTGTCAGGGTATTCGACCAGCACTATATGCAGGGTGTGTATGAAACACAGGACCGGGACTCTGACGTTGTTATCTCGGCTTTTTGTCAGCTATCAGCAGACAGCGAAAGCTGCTTTACCGCTAAAAATCGTCGGCTCTCTGCTCACTATTCCCTGACGATACCGCAGGGTGACACTGTCACGCTGGATAAGTTGGTCTGGGTGGCCCATCGCAGCGATAAAGCCCTGTCGCAGGAGTCTTTCGCGCGCGGCGCGCTGGCGGATCTCAAGGTTTGTGCGGCAAGGGGATATGCCTCGCTGCTGGAGAGTTCAACCTGCGCATGGGAAGACGTATGGCGTGACGCCAGGGTGGAAGTGGCTTCTGCATCTCCTGACGATCAGATGGCGCTGGACTATGCCGTCTGGCATCTGACCACCATGACGCCAGCCCATGATGAGCGGAGCAGCATTGCCGCTAAGGGCTTGACCGGCGAGGGGTATAAAGGCCATGTCTTCTGGGACACCGAAATATTCATGCTGCCTTTCCATCTTTTCACTCGTCCGCAGGTGGCCCGCAGTCTGCTGCGCTATCGCTGGCTGAACCTGGCCGGGGCCCGGGAAAAAGCCCGCCGCAACGGCTGGCCGGGCGCGCTGTTCCCGTGGGAGAGCGCCGCAAGCGGCAAAGAGGAGACGCCGGAGTTTGCAGCCATCAACATCCGTACGGGCATGCGGCAGAAAGTGGCCTCCGCCCTGGCCGAACACCACATTGTGGCGGACATTGCCTGGGCCGTTGTGGCCTACTGGCAGGCCACGCGTGATGACGCATTTATGCGCAATGAAGGGCTGACCCTGCTGGTAGAGACGGCAACGTTCTGGATGGGCCGCGCTACGGAGATTAACGGGCGCCTGGAAATTCATGATGTGATTGGGCCGGACGAATACACCGAACATGTGAATAACAACGCCTACACCAACTATCTGGCCTGGTACAACGTGGCCAGCGCATGTCGGTTTATGTCGATGTTTGAGCGTGAAGATGCCTGCTTCATGGAGAAGGCGACCACCTTCCTGGCCCGCTTGTGGCTGCCGGAAGCCGACGCCGGGGGCGTTATCCCGCAGGACGATTCGTTCATGGCGAAACCGGCGATCGATTTAAGCCGCTATAAAGCCAAAGCGGGTAAGCAGACCATCCTGCTGGATTACTCTCGCGCGGAAGTTAACGAGATGCAGATCCTCAAGCAGGCTGACGTGGTGATGCTTAACTATCTGTTGCCGGAGAAATTTACCCCCGACCAGTGCGCGGCCAACCTGGCGTTTTACGAGCCACGTACGATCCATGACTCTTCGCTGAGCAAGGCCATTCACGGCATTGTGGCCGCCCGCTGTGGCGATACGGAAGGGGCCTACGCCTTCTGGCGCGCTGGCGTGGCTATCGATCTGGGCGACGATCCGCACAGCAGCGATGACGGCATTCATGCCGCTGCCACGGGGGCTATCTGGTCCGGCGTTATTCAGGGGTTTGCCGGCATGCAGATTGTTGAGGGCGAGCTGCACCTTGCGCCGAAGCTACCCGCTCGCTGGCGAAAACTTGCCTTCCCGCTGCGCTGGCAGAACGCTCGCCTGCGCTTCACGTTTGAAAATGACGTTTTAACCATCGAGACCACCGCGCCCGTCACGTTAACCCTGTGGGGAAAAACGGTATGCGTATCGGAGCAGCAGGCACTGTCTCGTAGGGAATTTCTTACGTCTTTTAATGGGACCGCTACCACGGAGGCCAGCCATGAAGCCTGAAGCTGTTGTATTCGATCTTGATGGGGTCATCACCGATACGGCGCATCTCCATTTTCTCGCCTGGCGTTCGGTCGCACAGGAGATCGGCATCACTATCGATGAGGTGTTCAACGAGGAGCTGAAGGGAATTAGCCGCATGGAATCCCTGCAGCGGATCCTGCGACACGGTGGGAAAGAGGGGGCGTTTGACGACAAACAATGCCTGGCGCTGGCGGGGAAGAAAAATGCGCTCTACGTCGCATCGCTGTCGTCGTTGACCGAGGCGTCACTGCTGCCGGGCATCCGGGAGGTGCTGGCGGACATTCGGGCGGCGAAGGTCAAAATTGGGCTCGCCTCTGTTTCCCTCAACGCTCCTGGAATACTGCATGCCCTGGGTATTCATCGCGCCTTTGATTTTTGCGCCGATGCTTCCCGTATCGTCTGTTCAAAACCGGACCCGGAGATCTTCCTCGCCGCGTGTGCAGGCCTGGACGTCCGCCCCGAGGCGGCCATTGGGGTCGAAGATGCGCCCGCGGGCGTGGCGGCGATCAACGCGGCGGGCATGCTGTCGGTCGGGATTGGCTCAGGCCTGGCCCATGCGGGACTACAGCTTCATTCGACGCAGGAACTGACCTGGAAATGCCTGACCGATTTCTGGGCCTCCCGGGCGTATTGATAAGGAATTAAAAATGGCACAACTGTCACTGAAACATATTCAGAAAATTTACGATAACCAGGTCCACGTGGTGAAGGATTTTAACCTCGAAATCGAGGACAAGGAGTTTATCGTTTTTGTCGGCCCGTCTGGCTGCGGTAAATCGACGACGCTGCGCATGATTGCCGGGCTGGAGGAGATTTCCGCCGGTGAACTGGTGATCGACGGCGTTTGTATGAACGATGTGCCCGCCAAATCGCGTGACATCGCCATGGTGTTCCAGAACTATGCGCTTTATCCGCATATGACGGTCTACGACAACATGGCGTTTGGCCTGAAGATGCAGAAAATCGCTCCGGCGGTTATCGAAGAGCGCGTCAACTGGGCGGCACAGATCCTCGGCCTACGGGAGTACCTCAAGCGTAAACCCGGCGCGCTGTCCGGTGGCCAGCGTCAGCGCGTGGCGTTGGGCAGGGCGATAGTGCGGGAAGCGGGCGTGTTCCTGATGGATGAACCGCTCTCCAACCTCGATGCCAAGCTCCGCGTGCAGATGCGAGCTGAAATCAGCAAGCTTCACCAGAAGCTCAATACCACGATGATTTACGTGACCCACGATCAGACGGAAGCCATGACGATGGCGACCCGCATTGTGATCTTAAAAGACGGCATTATTCAGCAGGTCGGGGCACCGAAGCAGGTATACAACGAGCCGGCAAACATGTTTGTTGCGGGGTTCATTGGCTCGCCAGCCATGAACTTTGTTCGTGGTGCCATCGACGACCGCTATTTCGTCACGGAAACGCTGCGCCTGGCGATCCCGGAAGACAAGCTCGCGTCACTGCAAGCCGCTGGATATCAGCGTAAAGCTGTGGTCTTTGGGATCCGCCCGGAAGATATTCTCACCCAGCAGAGTAGCGGTGAAAATATCGCGGCGAAAGTCAGCGTAGCCGAACTGACCGGTGCGGAGTTCATGCTCTACGCCACCGTTGGCGGCCATGAGCTGGTGGTTCGCGCGGGAGCAGCGAATGATTATGCCGCAGGGGATAATATCGGTATCCAGTTCGATATGAATAAGTGCCATTTCTTCGACGCCGATACCGAAGCGGCTATTAG
>NZ_JBRIQR010000056.1:0-21695 GCF_052983755.1 Enterobacter sp. CFEC122
CATCCCGTTGTTGACGGGACGGGCGCTAATGTAAGGAAAAGCCGAACTGCCGTCAACTCACTTTTTCAGTAATTTAGCGCGTTTAGACAAACTTCAGGCAACATGATTCTTAATTGTGCTGAAAGCGTCTTTTTTATCAGCAACACAGCCGCGCAATAAATTTGTTATGCTGACAACCTCGTTAAAAAGCAAAATAAATCAGCGCAATAAAAGGCAGGAATGACTATGGATATACTTTTCTATCACCCCACGTTTGATACGGCCTACTGGATCGAGGCGCTCACGGCAGCTTTACCCGGGGCACGCGTTCGCGAGTGGAAGCGTGGAGATAACGAACATGCTGACTATGCGCTGGTCTGGCATCCGCCGGTAGAAATGCTCCAGGGCCGTAAGCTGAAGGCCGTTTTTGCCCTGGGGGCGGGCGTGGATTCCATTCTGAGCAAGCTGAAGGCGCACCCTGACATGCTGCCGGAAGCGATTCCCCTGTTCCGCCTGGAGGATACCGGAATGGGCCAGCAGATGCAGGAATATGCCGTCAGCCAGGTGCTGCACTGGTTCCGCCGCTTTGATGACTATCAGGCCTTTAAACAGCAGGCCCACTGGGAGCCGCTGCCGGATTACCGTCGCGAAGACTTTACCATCGGCATCCTCGGTGCGGGCGTGCTGGGCTCAAAAGTGGCTGAAGCCCTCGCTCCGTGGGGCTTCCCGCTGCGCTGCTGGAGCCGCAGCCGTAAGGACTATCCGGGCGTAGAGAGCTTTGCCGGAACGGATGAGCTTCCGGCCTTTCTGAACGGCACGCGCGTGCTGATCAATCTGCTGCCCAACACGGCGGAAACGGTAGGGATCATCAATGAAACCTTGCTCAACCAGTTAGCCGATCAGAGCTACCTGATGAACCTGGCGCGCGGGGTGCATCTGGTCGAGCCCGATCTGCTGAAGGCGCTGGACAGCGGAAAGCTAAAAGGCGCCATGCTGGATGTCTATAGCCGTGAGCCGCTGCCGGTGGAAAGCCCACTGTGGGCGCATCCGCGCGTGGCGATGACCCCGCACGTGGCCGCCGTGACGCGTCCGGCAGAAGCGGTGGCGTACATTTCCTATACCATCAGCGAAATGGAAAAGGGTAACGCGGTCACCGGCCAGGTTGACAGACAGCGCGGCTACTGAGAGAAACCCGGCGTTCGCCGGGTTTTTGCTAATATTCGCCGCTGATAACTGCTATCCTTTGGAAAAACCGCAGAGGAGAGAGAGATGTATCCCGTTGACCTGCATATGCACACCGTCGCCAGTACCCACGCGTATAGCAACCTCCATGATTATATCGCCCAGGCGAAGCTGAAAGGCATTAAGCTGTTCGCGATCACCGATCATGGTCCGGACATGGCGGATGCGCCGCACTACTGGCATTTTGTGAATATGCGGATCTGGCCACGTCTGGTGGACGGCATTGGGATACTCCGCGGCATCGAGGCGAATATCAAAAATACCGACGGTGAGATCGACTGCACCGGGCCGATGCTGACGTCCCTGGATCTTATCCTCGCCGGTTTCCACGAGCCGGTTTTTGCACCTCAGGATAAAGAGACCAACACCGCGGCGATGATTGCCACCATTGCCAGCGGCAATGTGCACATTATCAGCCACCCCGGCAACCCGAAGTACCCGATTGATATTCAGGCTGTCGCGCAGGCGGCAGCGAAGCACCGCGTGGCGCTGGAGATTAACAACTCCTCCTTTGTTCACTCGCGCAAGGGCAGTGAAGCCAACTGCCGCGAAGTGGCCGCCGCCGTACGCGATGCGGGCGGCATGGTGGCGTTGGGTTCGGATTCCCATACCGCCTTTACGCTGGGTGATTTCAGCGAGTGCCTGAAAGTGCTCAATGACGTTAACTTCCCGGAAGCGCAAATCCTGAACGTGACTCCGCGCCGCATGCTCGATTTCCTCGAATCGCGCGGCATGGAGCCGATTGCCGAATTTGCCGATCTTTAATTGTGTAATGGAATAATAAAAATGAACGAGTTTTCCATCCTTTGCCGCGTGCTGGGTACGCTCTATTATCGCCAGCCGCAAGACCCGCTGTTGGTTCCGCTCTTTACGTTAATTCGTGAAGGTAAGCTGGCGGAGAACTGGCCGCTGGAACAGGATGATTTACTGGCGCGTCTGCAAAAAAGCTGCGACATGCAGCAGATTGCGACCGATTACAATGCGCTGTTCGTCGGCGATGAGTGCCGCGTTTCGCCATACCGTTCTGCCTGGCAGGAAGGGGCGACGGAAGCGGAAGTCCGTGCTTTCCTCTCCACGCGCGGTATGCCGCTGAGCGATACGCCTGCGGACCATATCGGTACGCTGCTGCTGGCCGCTTCCTGGATTGAAGATAACGCCGGGGATGATGAGAACGAAGCTATCGAAACGCTTTTCGAAACGTACCTGCTGCCGTGGGTCGGAACATTCCTTGGGAAAGTCGAAGCCCACGCCGCCTCGCCATTCTGGAGAACGCTGGCACCGCTGACCCGCGACGCAATTGCGGCGATGTGGGATGAGCTGGAAGAAGAGAACGAAGAGTGATTTAGATCACATAAATCCTGCAACGACGCATTTCAATTTGCACATAATGTGCTTCTGATCGCATTTCTATGGTGCGCTTCTGCTAAGATGCGCGCCATGAACATATTACTTTGTATCGCAATAACAACGGGCATTCTCTCCGGGCTCTGGGGATGGGTGGCCGTGTCTCTCGGATTGCTCAGCTGGGCTGGATTCCTTGGCTGTACGGCCTATTTCGCCTGCCCGCAGGGGGGCGTCAAAGGGCTCTTTATCTCAGGCTGCACGCTAATGAGCGGGGTGATCTGGGCGCTGGTGATCATGAAAGGCAGCGCGCTGGCGCCGCATCTGGAGATGCTGGGGTACATTATGACGGGCGTTGTTGCCTTCCTGATGTGTATTCAGGCTAAGCATCTCCTGCTTTCGTTTGTGCCGGGCACCTTTATCGGGGCGTGCGCGACCTTTGCAGGGCAGGGTGACTGGAAGCTGGTGGTGCCTTCCCTGGCGCTGGGGTTGCTGTTTGGCTATGCCATGAAAAACAGCGGTCTTTGGCTGGCGTCGCGGCGGGAAAAAGCGCAAGACATCACGGCGGTGAGCGAATAAAAAAAGGCGAGATAATCATCTCGCCTTTTTTATGCGCTTCCTGTCAGGATTCCGGAGGGACTGACATATCGCGGTATTTCACCAGTATCGGGTTCTGCACGTCTGCTTTGTTTTGCAGATCCCACAGCCCGCGGTCAATACCGTCGTTGATTAAGAAGATCACGCCGGTTTCAATGGCCGACATCAGACACATCATGACCGGCTCGTTAGAGGTGTAGCCAATTTCACCCTCCAGCAAACGCTGGTAATCGATGAAGCGGAATACCCCTGCCTGAACTTCATAAGACAGGATGGTTTTGCTGGTGTTCACCGAAGAGAGCACTTCGCCTGTACTGACGTTGACCACACGCAGGTTAACGGCGATTTGGTCGAGCTGGTACTGGGTATCCGCACCGATACCGAAGTACCGCGCGCCCGCACCACCCGATTTAACGTTACTTTCGTAACCAATAATCGATCCTTCAATCATCACGTTCGCTGCCGCCAGAGATTCCAGAGGCGTGCGGTTATTGGCCGCGACGGTACCATTCTCCTGTGCGGCACGAATGATTTTCCGTTCATTCAACAGGTTCTGAAGACCCTGACGTTCCAGCGGAATAAACCAGCGCGAATCCTTGAGCGCGGTAACCAGCATCGCGGTGGCGCTTTGCGGCACGGCCGTGGAGAAGTTACTTGCCGGGTAAGGCTTAAATTGCCCGGTTTCATCCTGAATGTTGTATACGGAGACAAATATTTTCCCCGTTGGAGCAGGTAAATGCGTTAAATCACGATAACTCTGGGCCCGAGGCATTAATGTTGGTTTTGCAGCTTCTTTAGGTGGAGCAGTTAAACAACCGCTCAATAAGCACACTGCAACAAATATCAGGAAGCGCTGCATGATCGTTGTCCTTATTTAGCTATTGTTTAAAAGTCAGTTGAATTACTTTGTAGACCGGAAACCTGAATAGTGGAGATCCTTCCGGTTTTACGATCGGTCACGTTCAGCTGAAGCTGTCCATCAGTGTTGGCGATATCAACGATAAAATCGTTGGTCACCATTCTGCCGGGTTTGCCGGTATTAATGTTGGTCAGTAACCCGCCTAAAATCTGCGACTGGATAGCCTGAGTGAAGTTGTCCAGTGCGGATGGAGTATCAACGCTAAAATCCTTTAAGCTTGGGTCCTTATAGGAGTTTTGCGCCTGCGCTTCATTCAGCAGAAAGGCGCCGTTGTTAGGGTTACCGCCAAAGTTAGGGTTACGGAACTGAAACGTCATATTTCCGGCCCAGCTTATAGGTGTTATTAGCATTATCGAAACAACTGCATATGCAATACGCATGACAGCCTCCGCATATCGGTTCGCTAGAACTCGTCTTTAGCTAAATCGCTGGTGCTTAATAGGGCTTTATCTATTTGCAGGCGATTAATAGCGTCTTCTGATTGGGCCAGTGCCAGGGCTACGTTTTTATCGAAGTCCATTTTAGTGGGGAATAAAAACGTTTGATAAATAACGTACTGATTGGCCGTTATTGTTATCCAACTTCCCCATCGTGCACTGGGCCGCTCGTTGATTGTTATATTTCCGGTAAAAGTACTGTCCCATTTGTCACTGAAGGCTCGGTAAAAACTGTGCCCGACCGATGAGACAGTGTGGTCTGTTAACAATCCGGGAACTTCGACCTCGACGGCCTTCAGATTCCCGGCAGCGAGCAGGAAACTCGCTGCGGCGATCCAACTCAACGTGCGCTTCATGTGATTAACGCCTGAGGTTATCGTTTGCCCACGAAACCGCCTGAGTTCGGTTTTTTACAGCTATCTTCTTGAAAAGATTATAAAGGTGCGTCTTTACCGTATTTTCGCTGATAAATAACGAACGGGCGATTTCAATATTTGAAGCACCAATGCGTAACTTATTCAGGATCTCTTTCTCACGGTGCGTGAGCAGTGCTGACTCTGAGCTGTTATAGCGATAATTTCCGGAGTGCGTGATTAGGTAGCTGGCCAGCTTTTGCGAAAAATAACACTCTCCGCGCAATATGCCTTGCAGACCCTCAACTACCCGGTCTTCTTCTTCCGTGACGTAGAACACGCCATTGATATGCGGCCAGCTTTCAATATCCCTGAAAGGATATTCATCAGGCGTATTCAATAATAGCACGCGGATATTATTGTTTTTCCTGCTTAAAATATCTTGCCAGTAATGGATGAGCTTTTTATCAGCTTCCATCATATCGAACAGAATGATGCTGCCAGGTGCAATATCATCAAAAGAACGTTGAATATTATGCAATTTCCCGTTCAGTGATAAAGATTGCTTTAAATGTTGTAATAACGCTGTCGCTTGCAAAGAAGGTTTTGTGATCAACAGTAATGTATGACCATGTAAACTATGGACTTCATTATACATGATGAAACCCCACTTTTTTTTGGCACCTGGCAGCTGTCCTCCTGTTTAATAGAGGACACCAGAAGTACTGACAGATGTTGCACTGCTGTGTGTAGAATCAGACCATAACCTCCACGGGGAGGTAAATATAAAACCAATTTCGTACATCTAATTTCAATCTAGCTTTTACGAAGTTTAAAGCAAGTGTTAAACATGTAACCGAATGTAAAAATCAATATTAATTTGTGAAAATCACTTGTGATGAATGGCGAGAAATGATGAGAAAGTTGTACATCTAAATAGAGGTGCACAGTTTTTAAAAATCATACAAATATTTATATATCATTGATTTTTAAGTATATTTGTTATTTTATGCGAACGATAAAACAGTATGAGGTACAGATTATTTCTAAGCCCATAAATGCGCGGTTGTCTGGCTTAAGAAAACGGGCTTCGTGTCACGACTGTGAAAAAGTGTCCTTCTGCCGTTACGTTTAAACAACGCGAGAAGACGCGTGGACAGCCTTCGCCTCGTTGTACAACCTGATTGTTGGACAGGGGAAATAAAAAATATAAGCTGGCCTGAGTAAAGTGATTTTTGTCGTAAATTACGACTTTGTGGTGATCCGAAAAATAAAAATAAGCCGCGCGGGTGAGATATTTAAAATGTTTCAGCGGACATACTCTTCACCGTAACGACGCGTTAACACAATATGCATCGTTTTTACAAGTAACACGGTTATAGGTTATGGCGTGATTAAATAACCAGGTCCAGGGTGACAACATGAAATACACATCGTTATTTATGGTGTTTACATTACTGGGTGCGCCTGGATTTGTAACCGCAGCGAATTCAGATTTAGCCAATGCTGAATATAACTTTGCGGTTAACGAATTAAGTCTTTCATCACTCAATCAGGCAGCCATTATTGGTCAACAGGGTGTTTTTAATGACGCTCAGGTTCGCCAGGAAGGTTCAAAACTCTTGTCCATTGTTTCACAGGATGGGGCGGGCAACAGAGCAAGAGTTGATCAATCAGGGAGTTACAATATAGCCTGGATCGATCAGAGCGGTACCGCGAATGATGCAGGTATTACGCAAGAGGGATACGGTAATAGCGCGAAAATTATCCAGAAAGGGTCGGGTAATAGAGCAAATATTACGCAGTACGGTACGCAGAAAACCGCAGTTGTAGTGCAGAAACAGTCGCAAATGGCGATTAACGTTATTCAACATTAGCGCATTCGCGACGATTTTAATCAATCCGATGGGGGTTTACCATGAAATTTCTCAAAGTGGCAGCGCTTGCAGCAATCGTAGTTTCTGGTAGTGCTATGGCGGGTTCTATTAATCAGGGCGGCTGGGGTCATGGGCATGGTCATGGCGGATACAGTGGCCCAAATTCAACCCTGAATATTTATCAGGACGGTGGCGGTAACTCCGCGGTTGCTCTGCAGACAGACGCCAGAAATTCCGTGCTGAATATTACCCAGAAAGGTGGCGGTAACGGCGCTGACGTTGGTCAGGGTTCTGATGACAGTAAAATCAACCTGACCCAGAAAGGATTTGGCAACAGTGCAACACTGGATCAGTGGAACAGCAAAAAATCTGTTATGAACGTTAGCCAGTCCGGCGGCTTTAACGGCGCCCTCGTCGACCAGACTGCCTCTAACTCTACTGTCAACGTTACCCAGATTGGTTTTGGTAACCACGCGACAGCTCATCAGTACTGATACTGAAATCTGTGCTACAAAAAAACAGGGCTGATGCCCTGTTTTTTTTCGGGAGTTCATCATGAATACCTTAATTCTTCTTGCCGCGCTTTCCAGCCAGATAACTTTCAAAACGTCGCAGCAGGAAAATATGACCACCATTATTCCTCAGGTCACCCTGGCGCAGCCGTGTGATTGTCAGGTTCAGATTGTTTCCGTTCGGGAAGGGCAGGGGGGACAAAGTTCGTCCCGACAGCAAAATACCCTTTTTATACCCGCTAATCAGACGATTGATTTAATGCGCCTGAGTTTAAATATTAATGCGGGAGACACGGTAAAAATCGTTGTCACCGTTTCAGACGGTAAATCGCTTCATTTATCACAGCAGTGGTCGCCAGCGGAACGTTCGCTTTAATCATTCATGAAATCAATGTGTTGCGAATGTGGCGGGTCTGTGCCGTTGAGCTATGCTGATATCAGGGATCAGGTCATTATGTTCCTTAACGTGAGACTTCGTTTGTCATAATGAAGTGCGTTTACCCCTCAAGGACGATTTTCATTGAGGAGTACCGATAATGAACCACTCTTTCGCTCGACTCGTGACGGGTCTGGGCCTGATTGTTTCTGTTTTTAGCCTCCCGGTTTATTCGGCTACCATTGTGAACGGTGGCGTTATTCATTTTCGCGGTGCCATTGTTGCAGACCCCTGTGAAGTTACGCCGCAGCAGAGACAGTTTGCTATGTCCTGTCCGGATAATAATCGTATGCAAACGCGCATGGTCAGTTATGAAGAGGCGCTTAATGGCAAAGTGTCCGATTCAGATCTGGTGTCGCTCCGCATGAAATACCTTAACCCTGAAAAAACGCTCGCGGTTGTCGAAATCCAGTATCGATAGCGTTCTCTCTTCCGCTTTGTGCGGAAGAGGATTTTTTCTGATAGTTTTTTCTCCCGGGCAGCCCTGCGGTACACTTAATAAAAAGGCGGGTTGCAGAGGGGCTTTATGAAACCGCAAAT
This sequence comes from Enterobacter sp. CFEC122, assembly GCF_052983755.1. Taxonomy (NCBI): domain Bacteria; kingdom Pseudomonadati; phylum Pseudomonadota; class Gammaproteobacteria; order Enterobacterales; family Enterobacteriaceae; genus Enterobacter; species Enterobacter sp. CFEC122. The sequence goes on from NZ_JBRIQR010000056.1 coordinate 8,234, forward strand.
TGAAGTTATTCATGGTGATATTACGACCATGCACGTCGACGTCATCGTCAATGCGGCCAATCCCTCCCTGATGGGGGGAGGCGGTGTGGACGGGGCTATCCACCGGGCTGCCGGACCGCAGCTGCTGGAAGCCTGCAAAACCGTACGGCAACAGCAGGGCGAATGTCCTCCCGGCCATGCGGTCATTACGCTTGCGGGCGATCTGCCTGCCAAAGCGGTGATCCACGCCGTAGGGCCTGTCTGGCACGGTGGCGATCGGCACGAGGCGAGTATTCTGGAAGAGGCTTACCGAAACTGTCTGCGGCTGGCTGCCGACAACGGCTATAAAACAATGGCGTTCCCGGCCATCAGTACGGGGGTGTATGGCTATCCTAAGGCTGCTGCCGCTACGATCGCCGTCGACACCGTTTACCGCTATCTGTCGCTAAAACCGATGCCTGAGAAAGTAATCTTTGTCTGTTTCGATGAAGAAACCACCCACCTTTATCAACGGTTGCTGACCCAGCGCGGGCAGGAACTGGACACCTGAAGCAAACGCGGCGCACTGAGTGCGCCGCGGTTGTTTATGAGGCTTTTACCTGAGGTTTTCCTGAGAAGAGGAAACGCAGAAGCGGGATCCGCAGGTGGATTTCATAGAGCACGATCGCAATCCCCACGACAAACACCAGACCGGTAAAGAAGCCCAGCGTGTTGGAGGCGATATGCGGGGTGATGTAAGCCCCGAAGAAGAGCGTGAGCGGGTGATGCACCAGATAAATAAACAGCGACGCATTCACGAAGTAGGTCACGCGGCTGGACTTAAAGTTCAGCAGGCGGTGGCCGAGCGCGAATACTACGTTCACCATCAATAAACCCAGCAGCATGGTGATCACGCTTTCCGTTTCGTACATCCAGGCGTCACCGCTCCCGTAGCGCTGGTTCAGCAGATAGGCCGCAAACGCGATGGCCGCACCCACAGCACACCACGGTGACGGGGTAGTAAACAGCGCTTTCAGCTTCGGGTAAATAAACGCCAGCGCGCCGATTAAAAAGAACGGAATGTAGAAAAGGGACTGCATCACCACAAAATTAAACAGGCCGTCGCTCAGTATCGGTGGATAGACGATAAACAGGATGCGTCTCACCGCGGCGTAAGCGATACCCAACAGTAAGAAGAGCACCGACAGTTTGCCCAGCGTAACGGTGGCGAAAAAGGCGTCAGCTCTCGAACTCAGGTGGTGACGCAGGCGGCTGAAAATGAACAGGCTCACCGTAGTGAGCACCACCAGGACCAGCAGGAACCACAGGTGAGACACCAGCTCCCAGACCAGCGTATTGTACTTTTCATACAGTGACAGATTCGGCCAGTTTTCCGCTTTGCCTTTGACGTACTGCAGCATAATGAACTGAGGCAGCGTCAGTAGCGGAATCGCGGTCAGCATGGGGATCCCCACGCGCTCGACGCGCACCTTCCACCAGCGTTTAAGCGGGTATCGCAGAAACAGCATGTAAGAGAAATAGCCGGAGATGACAAAAAACACCTGCATACGGAAGGCGTGAATAAAGTCATTAAACAGCGTCAGCCACCAGGAGGGCATCTGGCTATTCACATGCCAGGTGTGGCTGGAGTAAATCAGTGATATGTGAAAAGGGATCCCCAATAGCATCAGCCATGCCCGGATCGAGTCGAGGAAATATTCACGTTCTGTTGGTGTTGTGCTCATATAACGTTGTGCATTCTCAGACTTTTCGTCTTATCCCTAAGACTCATAATGGTTACATTCGAAAGCAACCCTACACCAAGACCGACACCCTGTCTCCAGGATAAGCACGCAAAGTGAATAATGGGTTCTTTCATTTGCTTAATCCATGAGCCAGCAGCTGAACAAAGCAGTGATAATGTTGTCGGATTGCCTGAGTTTCCATTAAAATGGATCGGATCGATATAAGCACACAAAGGGGGAAGTGCTTACTTATTATGAAACATAAACCACAGATGATGAAAATGCGTTGGTTAGGTGCTGCAGTGGTGTTATCACTGTATACCTCATCGGCACTGGCCTTTAACATCGACGATGTCGCAAAACAGGCAAAATCGATGGCTGGCAAGAGCTACGAAGCGCCGAAAAGTAACTTGCCCTCCGTTTTCCGCGATATGAAATATGCGGACTATCAGCAGATCCAGTTCAATCACGACAAAGCCTACTGGAGCAACATCAAGACCCCGTTCAAGCTTGAGTTTTATCATCAGGGTATGTATTTCGACACGCCTGTTGCCATCAACGAAGTGACGGCCACAGCGGTACGTAAGATCAAATACAGCCCGGATTACTTCAATTTTGGCAATGTGCAACACGATAAAGATACGGTGAAAGACCTGGGCTTCGCAGGCTTTAAGGTGCTTTACCCGATCAACAGCAAAGATAAAAACGACGAAATCGTCAGCATGCTGGGTGCCAGCTATTTCCGCGTGATTGGCGCGGGGCAGGTATACGGGCTTTCTGCGCGCGGACTGGCGATTGATACCGCGCTGCCATCAGGTGAAGAATTCCCACGTTTCCGTGAGTTCTGGATTGAACGTCCAAAACCAACGGATAAACGTCTGACCATTTACGCGCTGCTGGATTCACCGCGTGCGACCGGCGCCTATCGCTTTGTGATTATGCCGGGTCGTGACACCGTGGTTGACGTGCAGTCCAAGGTTTACCTGCGTGATAAAGTGGGCAAACTGGGCGTTGCACCACTGACCAGCATGTTCCTGTTTGGGCCGAACCAGCCGTCTCCGGCCACTAACTTCCGCCCGGAACTGCACGACTCCAACGGTCTGTCTATTCATGCCGGTAACGGAGAGTGGATCTGGCGTCCGCTGAACAACCCGAAACATCTGGCGGTGAGCAGCTTCGCGATGGAAAACCCGCAAGGTTTTGGCCTGCTGCAGCGTGGCCGTCAGTTCTCACGCTTTGAAGATCTGGACGACCGCTATGACCAGCGTCCAAGCGCCTGGGTCACGCCAAACGGTGACTGGGGTAAAGGTAAGGTTGAGCTGGTTGAGATTCCAACCAACGACGAAACCAACGATAACATCGTGGCTTACTGGACGCCGGATCAGCTGCCGGAAGCCGGTAAAGAGATGAACTTCAAGTACACCATCACCTTCAGCCGCGACGAAGATAAGCTGCATGCGCCGGATAACGCGTATGTGATGCAGACTCGCCGTTCAACGGGTGATGTGAAGCAGTCTAATCTTATCCGTCAGCCTGACGGTACCGTGGCCTTTGTCGTGGACTTTACAGGCCAGGATATGAAGAAACTGTCACCGGACACCGCCGTTGCCGCTCAGGCCAGCATCGGTGATAACGGTGAAATCGTTGAAAATACCGTGCGTTACAACCCGGTAACCAAAGGCTGGCGTCTGACCCTGCGCGTGAAAGTGAAAGATCCGAAACAGACCACTGAAATGCGTGCTGCGCTGGTCAGTAACGATCAGCCGCTGAGTGAAACCTGGAGCTATCAGCTACCTGCCAATGAATAATACATCTGAATATATTGATGCCATGCCGCTGACGGATATCGAAAAAGCGGCACTGCCTAAGAGCGACATCCGCGCGGTTCACACCGCGCTGGATGGCGAACATCGTCAGTTTTCCCGTGATGATGACACGCCGCTGGGGTCAGTAAAGGCACGTCTGGAGCAGGCCTGGCCGGACTCGCTGGCAGAAGGGCAGTTGATTAAAGACGACGAAGGGCGCGATCAGCTTCAGGCGATGCCGAAGGCCACGCGTTCCTCAATGTTCCCCGATCCGTGGCGCACCAACCCGGTGGGCCGCTTCTGGGATCGCCTGCGCGGGCGTGATGTGACGCCGCGCTATCTGTCACGCCTGACGAAAGAAGAGCAGGCTTCCGAACAGAAATGGCGTACCGTGGGGACCATCCGTCGCTACATCCTGCTGCTGTTGACGCTGGCGCAGACGGTCGTCGCGACCTGGTATATGAAAACTATCCTGCCGTATCAGGGCTGGGCGTTCATCAACCCGATGGACATGATGGGCCAGGATCTCTGGGTCTCCTTCATGCAGCTGCTGCCGTATATCCTGCAGAGCGGCATCCTTCTGCTGTTCGCGGTTCTCTTCTGCTGGGTCTCGGCCGGTTTCTGGACCGCGCTGATGGGCTTCCTGCAGCTGCTGATTGGGCGTGACAAATACAGCATTTCGGCGTCAACGGTCGGGGATGAACCCCTCAATCCTGAGCACCGTACCGCGCTGATTATGCCTATCTGTAACGAAGACGTTGACCGCGTGTTTGCGGGCCTGCGTGCCACCTGGGAGTCCGTGAAGGCCACCGGCAACGCGGAGCATTTTGACGTTTACATCCTGAGCGACAGTTACAACCCGGATATCTGCGTGGCAGAACAAAAAGCGTGGATGGAGCTGATTGCAGAAGTGCAGGGCGAAGGGCAGATCTTCTACCGTCGCCGCCGCCGTCGTGTGAAGCGTAAAAGCGGTAACATCGATGACTTCTGCCGCCGCTGGGGTAACCAGTACAGCTACATGGTGGTGCTGGATGCTGACTCCGTCATGAGCGGTGACTGCCTGAGCGGTCTGGTGCGTCTGATGGAAGCCAACCCGAACGCGGGTATCATTCAGTCTTCGCCAAAAGCGTCCGGTATGGACACGCTCTATGCGCGCTGTCAGCAGTTCGCCACCCGTGTTTACGGGCCGCTGTTCACGGCAGGTCTGCACTTCTGGCAGCTGGGTGAATCCCACTACTGGGGTCACAACGCCATCATCCGCGTGAAGCCGTTCATTGAGCACTGTGCGCTGGCGCCGCTGCCGGGCGAGGGTTCGTTTGCCGGTTCTATTCTGTCACATGACTTCGTGGAAGCGGCGCTGATGCGTCGTGCCGGATGGGGCGTCTGGATTGCCTACGACCTGCCGGGATCGTACGAAGAGCTGCCGCCGAACCTGCTGGACGAGCTCAAGCGTGACCGCCGCTGGTGTCACGGTAACCTGATGAACTTCCGCCTGTTCCTGGTGAAAGGGATGCACCCGGTTCACCGCGCGGTGTTCCTGACGGGCGTGATGTCGTATCTCTCCGCACCGCTGTGGTTTATGTTCCTTGCGCTCTCCACAGCGCTGCAGGTCGTCCATGCCCTGACGGAGCCGCAATACTTCCTGCAGCCGCGCCAGCTGTTCCCGGTGTGGCCGCAGTGGCGTCCGGAACTGGCGATTGCGCTGTTTGCCTCCACCATGGTGCTGCTGTTCCTGCCTAAGCTGCTCAGCATCATCCTGATCTGGTGCAAAGGCTCAAAAGAGTACGGCGGTTTCTTCCGCGTGACCCTTTCACTGCTGCTGGAAGTGCTGTTCTCCGTGCTGCTGGCACCGGTGCGTATGCTGTTCCACACCGTGTTCGTGGTCAGTGCGTTCCTGGGCTGGGAAGTGGTCTGGAACTCACCGCAGCGTGATGACGACTCCACGCCGTGGAGCGAAGCCTTTATGCGCCATGGTTCTCAGCTGCTGCTGGGTCTGGTGTGGGCGGCAGGGATGGCGTGGCTGGATCTGCGCTTCCTGTTCTGGCTGGCGCCGATTGTCTTCTCGCTGATCCTGTCGCCGTTTGTCTCCGTGATCTCCAGCCGTTCGACGGTGGGGCTGCGGACCAAACGCTGGAAGCTGTTCCTGATCCCGGAAGAGTATTCCCCGCCGCAGGTGCTGGTAGACACCGATCGTTATCTCGAGCAGAACCGCAATCGCACGCTGGATGACGGCTTTATGCACGCCGTGTTTAACCCGTCATTCAACGCCCTGGCGACGGCAATGGCGACGGCGCGTCACCGCGCCAGCCAGGTGCTGGAGATTGCCCGCGATCGTCACGTTGAGCAGGCGCTGAACGAGACCCCGGAAAAACTCAACCGTGACCGTCGTCTGGTCCTGTTGAGCGACCCGGTTACGATGGCGCGTCTTCACTACCGCGTATGGTCCGCTCCGGAGAGATACTCTTCGTGGGTAAACTACTATAAAGAACTGAAGCTGAACCCGCTGGCGTTGAAGGCGAAGTAAGTGGTTAAGTAGGGCAGGTAAGCGAAGCACCTCCCGCCAACTAAAATACCGGCATAATCGCCGGTATTTTTTTAGAGGTTACTCATGAGAATCATCATCGTCGTTCTGATGGCATGCCTGCTCAGCGGCTGCGGCAGCATCATCAGCCGCACCATTCCAGGGCAGGGCCACGGGAATCAGTATTACCCGGGTGTGAAATGGGATCTCCGAGACTCCGCATGGCGCTACCTCACCGTGCTGGATCTGCCATTCTCGCTAATTTTCGACACGCTGCTGCTGCCGATCGATGCCAGCCACGGCCCTTACGAGTAGCGTAAATTAACGCTCGTCCCACTCATCGGCTGCGGTTTGACCTTCTTCCGTATCCAGCGGTGGCTCGAGCTGAAATTCGCCCTCATCCCACTCGTGCAATGTGTTCTCTTCCAGCCATTCCTGCCGCAGTTCGATTTCATCATAGTCGCCATCAAAGACGGCCTGCGCACCTTCACCGCTCAGGACCGGCAGGCATTCCCCTTCTTCACCTTCATCGGCAAAGAATTCGGCCTGCCACATAATATCCCCATCCTGCAGAACGTATTTCTGGATATTAAGTTGTTGCACGTCAGCATCTTCTTCTTCAACGCCGGGGTTGTCGGCGAGGAACTCTTCACGAGCGGCATCAATAGCTTCTTCCAGCGTGGCGTACATAGTCATTGGTGTCTCCCTGTTTTCCAGAAGGTTTCAGGGAAAGAATAGCTGAATATCTGATTCTGCAAGTATGAATGCGAAAATAAGCGTCAGGCGTTCGTCTTATTCCGCCACTGGCCGTAGCGCGCGGGATAAACTGAACCACGAATAAATTGCATTAAACAGTACCACGCCCGCCGTCACGATAAAGACGGCGCGAAAACCGAAGCTGGCGGAGATGCTCGCCCCGAGAAGCGGTCCGGTGACGTTACCGATGTCGCGAAATGACTGGTTATAGCTGAAGATCCGCCCGGCAATCTGGTTCGTGGAGTTGTAAACCAGCAGGGTCTGTACGGCGGGCAGCAACGCCCCGTCGGCGGCACCAAGCAAAAAGCGAAGTAAGCCCAGCTGCCACGGAGAGTGCACCATCGACATGGGGATCAGCAGCAGGACGGAGATCACCAGCGCACAGATCAGAATTTTTTCCGGACCGACGCGGTCCCCCAGTTTCCCCAGCCTCGGCGCGCTAAGCAGCGCCGCCACCCCGGGCACGGACGCAATCAGCCCGCTGATAAACGCGATATTGCTGACGTTCCCCGCCAGATCGCGAACGTACAGCGTGAGGATAGGGGCAATCGATCCGGTTGCGACCTGAATAATCAGGGTCGTCACGAACAGGCTCAGCACCAGTCTGGGATTTTTAAGCGAGGTCAGCACCTCCCTGGCGTGTAGCATCTCTTTCTTCGCAACGGGCGTGAAGTTTTCCCGAATACAGAGCAGGGTGACAACAAAGCACAGGAACAGCACGCAGGCGGTGATAAAGAACACCGGACGCAGGCCATAGCTATCGGCCATGAGTCCGCCGGCCAGTGGCCCCAGCAGGGCACCGCTTACGCCGCCGGTTGAGAGCGTGCCCAGCGCCCAGCCGCTCTTATGGCGAGGAATTTGCGTGGCAATCAGGGCATTGGCATTGGGAATAAATCCTCCCAGCAAACCCAGCAACGCGCGCAAAATCAGGAACTGCCAGACGTTCTGCGCCACGCCCATCAGCGCCATGATAATGGCCATCCCCAGCGCCGAGCGCAGCAGCATGATTTTACGCCCCTTGCGGTCGGCAAGGCCGCCCCAGAAGGGCGAGGCTATCGCGGAGAACAGGAACGTGATGCTGAATACCAGGCCGGACCACATATTGAGCGCGCTATGGCCCGTCACGCCCAGCTGTTCAACATAGAGCGGCAGAAAAGGCATGACCAGGCTAAACGCCGCGCCGGTGAGAAAACAGCCAAGCCACGCAACCGTGAGGTTACGCTTCCAGTTTATGGGGGCATCTGAAGGTGACATAACAATCCGCATAATGAGGTGCTTAGCACCTGAAGCAAGAAGTAATAAGCCTGCTAATTATGCGCCTGGGTTATGATTGCCGCAATGAGGGGGAGCTTTTAAAGCTAAAACAGGATGCGACCCTGAGGATCGCATCCTGAAAATCAATAGCGGGACGGCGTGCCTTTTGGCCGCGTTTTAAAGCGGCGGTGCAACCACATGTACTGCTCAGGTGCGAGCATGATGCATTTCTCTACGATACCGTTCATCCAGCGCGCGGTGGTTTCTGCATCGTCAAGCGGCGGCGCGAGTTCCGGTTCCAGCATCATCAACTCGTAGCCCGAACCGTCAGGCTTGCGGCGGGGAACAAAGGGTACGATGGCGGCTTTGGACATCCGCGCCAGCATCCAGGTGCCGGTGGTTGTGGCGGCCTCTTCAACGGCGAAGAAGGGGACAAAAACGCTGGCCTGTGGGCCATAGTCGTGGTCGGGGGCATACCAGACCACTTCGCCGGATTTCAGCGCACGGATCATTCCCTTCAGATCTTTACGGTCGATCATGCTTTTGTTGGAGCGCATGCGGCCATTGGTCTGGATTAAATCGATGACCGGGTTATCGTTAGGGCGATAAACGCCAATGCCGGGCGCCTGCATGCCGAACATACGCGCCCCGATTTCCAGCGTCAGAAAATGGACGCCGATCAGCAGAACGCCCGTCTGGTTGGCCTGAAGCGTATGTACAGGATCCATGCCGGTTCCCGTTACCTCGCTCCAGCGGGCCATGCGTTTGTCCGGCCAGAACCACGCCATGCCGGTTTCCATAAGGCCCATCCCAACGGATTCGAAGTTCTTCGCGACCATATTGTGACGCTCTGAGTCGCTCATCTGCGGAAAACACAGCTCAAGGTTGCGGTACGCGATTCTGGCGCGACGCTTCATAAACAGTTGTGCGAAACGGCCCAGAAATTTACCCAACCGAAAAATAACAGGGTAGGGAAGCTGTACCAGAAGCCATAAAAAGCCGATGCCAAGCCAGGTCAACCAATAGCGGGGATGCAAAAGGGCGGCAGTAAATGTTGGTAACTGGGTCATGTCTTTCCTGTGTTCAAACGTCCTGTTTCGCTAGTGTCTCATTTTTTGAGGCGTAGCCAAAATATCTGCTTTCGAAGCGTGCACGAATACAGCAATTGTTAATCCTGATTAATCAGGGTGTGTGAAATGTAGCGTAAATTGTGTGGATGTAAATTGGTTTTGTTTGCTATATGATGCCGACCGATTTTTCATTCTCTCTAACGACTCCAGGACTGTACACCATGCCAGTGTTACACAACCGCGTTTCGAACGAGATGTTAAAAGCGCGTATGTTGGCTGAAACCGAACCGCGCACAACCATCTCATTCTATAAATACTTCACGATCGACGATCCGCAGGCGACCCGAGATGCGCTTTATCAGGCGTTCACGGCGCTGAACGTCTTCGGCCGCGTCTACCTTGCCCGTGAAGGCATCAACGCGCAGATTAGCGTACCGGAAAGCAAAGTCAGCGCCTTCCGCGACGTACTTTATCAATTTGACCCGGCCCTTAACGGCTTACGCCTGAACATTGCCCTGGATGATGACGGGAAATCCTTCTGGGTGCTGCGCATGAAGGTGCGTGAACGCATCGTGGCGGACGGTATCGACGATCCGGAGTTTAACCCGGCGGACGTCGGTGAATATCTGAAGGCGGCGGAAGTGAATGCGATGCTGGACGATCCGGATGCCGTGTTCATCGATATGCGTAACCACTATGAGTATGAAGTGGGGCATTTCGAGAATGCGATGGAGATTCCGGCGGATACCTTCCGCGAGCAACTGCCGAAAGCGGTTGAGATGATGCAGGAGCATAAAGATAAAAAGATCGTTATGTACTGCACCGGCGGTATCCGCTGTGAGAAAGCCAGCGCGTGGATGAAGCACAACGGCTTCAATAAAGTCTGGCACATTGAAGGCGGCATTATTGAGTACGCTCGCCGAGCCCGTGAACAGGGGCTGCCGGTACGCTTTATCGGGAAAAACTTTGTCTTTGACGAGCGTATGGGTGAACGTATTTCGGATGACGTCATCGCCCAGTGCCACCAGTGCGGCGCGCCGTGCGATACCCACACCAACTGCAAAAACGACGGTTGTCATCTGCTGTTCATTCAGTGCCCGGCCTGTGCCGAGAAGTTTAACGGTTGCTGTAGCGAGTTATGCAGCGAAGAGAGCATCCTGCCGGAAGAAGAGCAGCGTCGCCGTCGCGCAGGACGTGAAAACGGCAACAAGATTTTCAATAAATCTCGCGGTCGTCTGAATACCAAACTGGGTATCCCTGACCCGGAATGATAATAACGCCCGGCACGGCAAAAGCCTGCCGGGCGACGTTATTATGATTTCTGCTGTACACCTTCAACGGAAATAATCAGCTCCACGTCCTGAGACGCCGGGCCTAAATCCGTTGTGATATTAAAATCTTTCAGGTGAATTTTCCCTGCCGCTTCGAAGCCTGCGCGTTTACCGCCCCACGGATCGTCACCCTGGCCCAGTAATTTCGCATCAAGCGTGACCGGTTTGGTTACGCCGTTAAGCGTCAGGTTGCCGGTAATATTCAGCTTATCACCCTCTTTCTTCACCTCAGTAGAAGTGAAGGTCGCCTGCGGGAATTTCGCGACGTTGAGGAATTCCCCACTGCGCAGGTGTTTATCGCGCTCTGCGTGGTTCGTGTCGACGCTGTTCGTATTAATGGTCACATTGACTTTATCGGCTGCGGGATTTTTTTCGTCAAAGGTGAATGTGCCGTCAAAATCCTTAAAGGTGCCGTACAGCCAGCTATATCCCAGGTGCTGAATACGGAAATTGACGAAAGCGTGCTGGCCCTCTTTATCTATTTTATAATCCGCCGCCACGGCGGAGCCGGCGGAGAATAACAGAGAACCCAGTGCGATACCCAGCAGGTGTTTTTCTTTTTATGCTCCAGAGTCAACTGACGAGCGGCCAAGCATGCGCTTTAGCGTATCGTCTTTATCAATAAAATGGTGTTTGAGGGCGGCAAGCCCGTGCAGCACGGACAGAATCACCACGCTCCAGGCGAGCCAGAGGTGAACAACCCCCGCCGTGTCGGCCTGAGCGCCGGCATCGCTAAGGGTTGCCGGAACCTCGAACAGGCCAAAAACGTTAATCGGCTTACCGTCAGCCGTCGAAATAAGATAGCCGCTAATCAGGATGGCAAACAGCAGCGCATAAAGGGCAATATGCGCGGCGACTGCGCTGACGCGGGTAAATTTGCTGTGAGTCTTTTGCGCGGCGGGCGGTGGGGAAATGTGCCGCCAGATCACGCGGAAAACCAGCCCCAGCATCAGCAGGACACCAATGCTTTTATGCAATTCCGGCGCCTGGTGATACCAGCCATCGTAATAGCTGAGCGTGACCATCCAGAGCCCAAGTCCAAACATACCGTAGACGGCAAGAGCAAATATCCAGTGCAAACCTATGGATATTATTCCGTAGCGCCGGGAGGAGTTACGCCATTGCATCAGAATGTCCATTTTCAAATTAACCGAAGGGTAAAAATGAACGGGAAGGCGGGATATTGCAACTGAAATAATTGGCTATTGATTTTTATTTTATTTATTTCAGCAATTTTGAAAAGGATCGCTAGCGCTAATTCAATCTCTTCGTGCAAGATGAAATTATGAGTTTCAATAAAGATAAAGTAATGTCAATTCTTGTCAGTCTGGGTTTTCAGTAAAATACAATGTAAACAAAATCAATAATGGCCAGCAGCGCCCACAATAAGAGATAGAGCATAAAATGCTCGCGAATATTATTCATCAGAAAGCTAACGATCTTGCGCATAACGCCCCAACATGCGGTGTGAATGAAGCGGGCCCCGTGACCTCCGGAGCCCGTGCGGATTATCCGTTAAAACGCGAGAGGGAGAAGGGCGTCAGATCAAACTGCGGCGCAATGCCCTGGGCAAACTGCGCGGCGATTTCACCCAGAACGGAAGCAAACTTAAAGCCGTGGCCGCTCAGTCCGGTGATGAGCAGGGTGTTGTCATGCCCCGGCAGCGTATCAATGATAAAGTCTTCATCCGGCGTATTGTCGTAGGTACAGGCCGCACCATACAGCAAGCCGCCAATGCCCGGAAGAATAGTGCGCAGGAACGAGAAGGCCTCTGAACCATCCTGTGGGAAGGCGCCGAAAGGTTTACGCTCTTCAGGGGAGGAGATCGCCTGGCCGCCGTTGTGTTTACCGATTTTCAGCGCGTCTTTTTCTGACGGGAAGCCGTAGAACTGGTCGCCATTGGGTAATTCGCCGGTGAAGGCCGGGAATTTATTCTGGGCGCTGTAACGGCCATCCGACTGGAACCAGGAGAAGACCTTGCGCACCGGCTGGATCGGCAGATCGGGCAGCAGGCGGGTAACCCAGGTACCTGCGCTGACCAGCAGGCGGGACGCTGAATAATCGCCGTCAATAGTGGTGACCGTGACGCCATTATCATCATGGGTGATGGCCTCTACCGGACAGTTGAACAGCTGCGCGCAGCCTGCCTTCGCAGCAAGCTCGATCCAGGTTTTGATCGCCGTTTCGCAATGGAGCACCCCGGAGTGGGCTTCAAAGAGGCCAATATAATCGTCCGGGACGGTAATTTCGGGCCAGCGTGCGGTAATGCCCGTCGCATCCAGCTTCTCAACGCCCAGATTAAACGCTTTCGCGCTGCGTTCGACGCCAGCGAGAAACGCAGAATGTGCCGGACCCAGGTTGATGACGCCCGTACGTTCGAAAATACGATCTTCGGTCTGTTTCGCCAGTTCATCCCACAGCGTCTGGGCGCGAAGCACCAGCGGAACGTAGCGTTCACCTTCACCGTACGCATGGCGGATGAGGCGGGTATCGCCATGATGGCTGCCTTCCGCATGAGGAGGCAGATGGCTATCGATCATCAGAACCTTCAGACCAGCCTGTGTTGCGTAATAGCCTGCGGCAGATCCTACGGAGCCGCTGCCAATAATGATTAAGTCGTATCTCATATGCATCTCATAAACTGATGTTTTGTTAGCAGAGTAATTAACAACGCGGGGTTAGACAAGGGAGAAATAAATAAGGCACCGCGAGGGTGCCTGTAGAGAGAAAAGTGGGCATAAGCTTAGTGCCGTTTATACTCATTTTCCTGGTAGTCGCCAGATTCTATTTTTGCAATACCTGCTTCTAAAATAGAAATAAACTGACGGGCGACGTCTGTTGTTAGCCACAGCGTCTGTCCAACTTCCGCTTCTTCACGGTTGAGTTGATTTGGGGTCTGGTAGTGCAAACGCAGCATCAGCGCATCGTAGCTATCTACGGTACTGATATCCCAGCCAACAAGTGGGTGGGTCTGGATGACTTCACTATTCTTTTCCATTATAACCCCCTTAATGCGTGTTAG
>NZ_JBRIQR010000057.1:0-20223 GCF_052983755.1 Enterobacter sp. CFEC122
ACCTGATGAACATCACAGCAATGAGTATAGAAACCATCACAGGAATTCAGGGCAGGGTCCAGCTCAGCGAAAATGAGCTGGGCATACTCAGGGGAATTATCCTCCACTGGAGAGCACTTGCATCCCAGTTCGGCATATCAACTGAAAACCTGGACAGGGATATGGACTGGCTGTGTGAACTGGCCGGAATACCGGTTAACTGACAGGCAGGGAGGTCAATGTCAGATAACATATAATTACTTATGAAATAAAATTTAACAAAGAACAACGCACCTTAATCTGAATATATTGCGTCTGCTGCCGATAATAATATTATTGTAATGAGGGTGGTATGTACGATTTTCATATTTTAAGTCTTTGTATTCAGAATAAGGATGTGGCAGGCGCCATGCGCGTTCTGCGCGATAAATCAGAGTTTGCCGCGCGTAAGATTCTGGAAAAAATAAAGGTCACGGTGACATCGCTGACGGGCAGGGCGTTCTGGCATGATGTCCAGCGCTGGCTGTTGAATGCGTGCCGCCAGGAGAGTATACCGAATGAATCAGTCCGTTCCCGGCCTTCTTCACCCCCTTCAGACACCCGGCCAGCTCAGTCCGGCCGCCCTGGATATGGTCAAGCTTCTGGCGCTCCTGGCCATGCTGATCGACCACATCAATACGGTGTTTATGACCCCAGCTCAGCCGGTGATGTATGCGCTTGGCCGGATGGCATTCCCCCTGTTCACGCTTATCTGGGCGATGAACGTGCGGCGCGCACCAGAACGTCTTCAGGTGAGAGCAAACCGTCAGTGGATATGGGCCATCATCACCCAGCCCGTCTTCAGCCTGGTCTTTGCCGGCCATCAGCCGTGGTGGGCTCTGAACATTCTCTTCGTGTTCGCCGGCGTCACGCAGCTGCTCGCCCTGCAGTACCGGTTCGGCAGAAAGGGAAGTCTTGCCGGTGCTCTGCTGCTGGCCATCATGATCTGGCCGCTGAGTCCGGCCAGTTACGGTCTGACGGGTGTTGCGCTGGCCATCGGCATGGTAATCACCACCGGTGGACAAAAACCTGGCGTGCAGCTCACGGGAATTATCGTGTCCGTCCTGGCGCTGTGTTGCCTGAACGGATTATCGCACCTGCTGAGTCTGCCAGCAGACACGCTGTTGTTCGCCACTCTTCCCACACTCGTATTTCCCCTGATGGCCCTGTCCCTGAGCATTCATCTGTGTCCGGAAGGCTGCCCGCGCTTCATGCCACGACATTTCTTCTACATTGCCTATATCGGCCATCTTCTGGTGCTCCTCCTCCTGTTGCACCTCTGGTGAGAGAGCCACAGTTTCGGGGCGTCAGCGCACCCCGGGAACCCCTCGCCCCCGCTCCAGTAAATCAATGGCCAGCTGAAGATAAAGGACCTGGTCCGGCTCCCATTTCCCGTTACTTTCGGCCAGCTCATTGCGCAGCACGGTGATGATATTTTTGCTTGTGGAGTCGTGTCCGGCCTCCACGAGCGAAAAAACGATACTGCCCACGACCTGGCACATTTCTTCATGCTGGCGCAGGAACGCTTCTGAATAGTCCATCCTGATTTCTCCACTGCGAATCTGTTCAATATTACGGCGGATGGTCATTATGCCGTGCAGCGGCATGGAGACGCCAGCTGAAGTCACGCGGAACGCAGCCGGTGAGGGGCGTCGTGACCGGCTTCAGCCGTTACGGATTGATAGTTTCTGCCTTGCCCATCCCATTCCCTGCAAAGCCAAATCCCCTGAAAGCCACTCTGGTTGCCGGTTTGCGCCGTCGGAGTGGTCACGACAAGGCGTAGCCGTAGTCGGGGCGTATCTCCGCGTTAGCGGGCCGTGAGGGCCGCTTACGGGCGTGTACTCAAAAGCCTCAGCGACTTACTGACAGCGATTCAGAATTCTAGTTACAACATCCCTTTTAAAGCGAGGGTGTTCCGGCCCTTTGGGCCGGGGCGGCGTCGGTTTAGCAGGGGTTAGGTATGTATGCGGTGCCTGGTTCTGGCCAGAAAGGTGCCCGGCGCTTGCGACGGGAGGTACTTTTGATTTTGTTCTGAGCGCGAGGCCGTGAGGCCGCTGCATGCGAAGGCATTTTTCGTTATCCACAGAGTGACTGCAGACAAAGATCTACTCTGGAATGAAATGAACAGAGAGATAAAAACGGTGAAGTAAGACTGTTTTGCGGAATGTCTTTTATTCGTTTCCGGGTTACTTCACTTATTCGTTTGCGGATTTCTGTGTAAAAAAAAGAGACAGTGGCCACTGGGGGCCATAACGACAAGCAGAACGTCATGGTGACCGGAAGGAGAACGGAGTGAAGGTTGAAAAATGAGCAGAGTGGCCGAAAAAAACCAGCACGAAAAGCCCCGGTGAGGGGCCCGTAAACAAGAAGACTGTTGTGTCGTCTGTGACTAGTCCGGGGGAGAAAGCGCCAGATCCAGCTGGTAAAGATGCTGGATGGCCAGAGCCTTCAGGCGCTCAGATGTGCACCAGTACGCTTCGTCAGGCGGGAGGGTGCGGTAAATCCATTCAGACATTGCATGGAGTCGTTCATCTGCCGGCAGCTTAATCAGATTGTTGGCACGTTTACGCTCCGCGCCTTTTTTGCGGCGGTAAACGAGTGCCTCCCGACGCTTACGGCCAGACCAGCATTTCCGCGCAGAGTGGGCCTGAACATCATCATGTTCGCTCATCACTCCTTCCCGGATCAGCTGCTCACGCTCGGCGCTCTGACGGAGCTTCTTCTCCTGCTCTTTAAACAGCTTGTCCATATCGACGCCCAGCATCTGGAATCCCACGGGGGTTATATAGACATACGTTGGCAACCAGGTGCGGGATTCACGATCCCAGGCGCGTTCTTCTGCGAGGCCCAGAACGCCAAACCGTACCTGTTCCTCAATAAGCCGTGAAAGGCGTGACACCGTCACCTCCGTTTCAGGAATGACATTGCCTTTTGCGTCCTTTGCACTGAGTTCTTTTGCAAGACGGGAGATACACATGCCGACGGTATGCTTGCCGGCATCACAGAAGCTGATGAGCACTGGCCAGAGCGCATCGAGCAGGCGCTGACGTTCCGGACGGAAGCCATATTTACGTCCCGCCTTACGGCGGCCGGCGACATAGAGAGGGTGACGAGAAACATGCATGCGCAGGCTGACCTGCCCGGTTTCTTTGTCTTTTTTCACCAGGCGATTGTAGGCATGACCGAGCTGTCCGGAGAGCTTTTTATAATGCTCCGGGCGATACCAGGCCGGGTTCTCACATTTGGCTTTTGTGGAATGCTCACCGCGTTTGCGGCGGGTCAGTTTTTTGACCGGTGCAATGAGGAAATTACCCTGAGTGCCGGCATCGACATCCTGGCAGAAACGGGTTAGCTCATCTTTCGGTAGATCTGACCAGTGAACAGAAATCTGATTGTCATTCACGGCGGCCTGTTCTTATGGCGGCCGGGTGTTGTGTTATGTGGTGCATGCGTTATAATCCTTCACAGGCCACGCGCCTGCTTTTGGACCCCCTGATATCTGTGTCTTCCGCCAAGATGATGACAGATGTCGGGGGGTTTGTGCATTCAGGCTCCGGGAAATCCCGTTACCTGCTCCTGAACGTTTTACTGGACACGTCCTGTCCCTGTCTGTTTCCGGAAGTCCGCATTTCTTCCGTAAAACCATCTTTTGCCACCCGCCTGCCTCACCACAAAGCAGTCAAACCGTCAGTTTGAGTTAGGACGCAAAAGTAATCTGAATCAACAATCTGTCCCACCACAAGACGATCGCTGACGATCCGAATACTACCTTCTCATCAGTAACTTTTCCAGATGTTAGACCAGATAACAATCCATAGTTTTCATGCTAATTGTCCGGATGAGACTGCTAGCAAGCATCGCACGCAGTAAATTCAGGCCGTTGGGTTTGATTTGGTAGGCCAGAGCAAGGAAAATAATTTAGAGGAAGAGCTTTACCTAATAGTTGCAAGTTGACTCTTTCGTATGTTCACTGCACTTAAAAAACCGTATAGCTTTTGCTATACAGAATCCATATGATATGCTTGTAAAGCAATCGCTATACAAGGAGCGCACTCATGAAATCAGATGTTCAGCTCAACCTTAGAGCTAAAGAATCTCAAAGAGCACTTATTGATGCTGCAGCAGAGATTCTCCATAAATCACGCACGGACTTCATCCTGGAAATGGCATGTCAGGCTGCGGAGAATGTGATCCTCGATCGTCGCGTATTTAATTTTAACGATGAGCAGTATGCAGAGTTTATCGATATGCTCGATGCACCGGTTTCGGATGAGGCGGCTATTGATAAACTTCTGGCAAGGAAACCTCAGTGGGACGTGTAACAGCACCAGAACCATTATCCAGCTCCCATCAACTAGCAGAGTTCGTCAGTGGTGAGGCAGTACTTGATGACTGGCTTAAACAGAGGGGATTAAAAAACCAAGCTCTTGGTGCAGCACGAACGTTCGTCGTTTGTAAAAGAGACACTAAACAGGTTGTCGGTTTTTACTCTCTGGCCACCGGCAGCGTTAACCACGTGGAAGCAATGGGAAGCCTCAGGCGCAATATGCCAGATCCAATTCCCGTAATCATACTTGCTCGCCTGGCAGTTGATGTTTCATACCGTGGCCAAGGGCTCGGGGCCGATTTACTGCATGATGCAGTTCTGCGCTGTTACCGTGTAGCTGAGAATATTGGAGTCCGTGCGATTATGGTTCATGCACTGACTGAAGAAGCCAAAAACTTTTATCTTCACCATGGCTTTAAGGCATCACAAACTCAGGAACGGACATTGTTTTTAAAGTTACCACAGTGAGGTTTGAGGAAGAAAGGGGCTTGTTCGATATTTAAGATATTGATTTATAATGATTTTACCATTGAATTTAACATAATCTTTGTTATGCGCACCTGTATTGTCAGCACAAAGCGTTATTGTCGTCTCAGGGGCTGCGGATGTTTTCCTGGACTGTTATGTTGTGATCCCAAGATGCTGCCGGTACTTCACAGGACTCATTGCACCTAATGATAGCTTGATACGTTTCTCGTTATACCAGCGTATGTACCTGTCCAGGAAGCAGATAAATTTTTCCAGCGTGATACCCGCCCAGTCTCTGCCATAGAACATTTCGTTTTTGATACGCCCGAAGAAGCCTTCACACGCAGCATTATCCGACGAGCATCCTTTGCGCGACATGGACCTTATAAGTCCGGAGGTGTTGATACGCTCGAGCCAGCCCGGCCACCGGTAATGGCCACCACGATCGCTGTGTATCACTGGTTTATCATGTTCGTTGAGCGTATCGAGTGCGTCATCGAGCATCGTATTCACCAGCGTCGCGTCCGGGCGTGTTCCTATCGACCAGCTTACAACCAGGCCATCAAAGCAGTCGATAACCGGCGACAGATAGACTTTTCCAGCCGGAAGCTGGAACTCCGTAATATCGGTCAGCCACTTCTCATTTGGCCTGCAGGAACTAAAATCCCAAGCGAGTAAATTTTCCGGTGCCGGGCCGATTTCGCCACAGTAAGAGTTGTATCGTCGTCGCCTGGTGCGCTTAACAACGAGCTGCTCTTCTGCCATCAGTCTGCGGACAACCTTTTCAGAAATAACCCTGTTGTTACCGCGAAGCATCGCGTGAAGGCGCCGATAGCCGTAACAGCGGTAATTCTCCTCAAAGATATCGGCCATGATCACGCGTATTACCGCATACTTATCGTACAGACGTTTTGGTAAAAATAACAGCTGCGGGCAAGTTGCAGAACGCTTAGCAACTCAGCAACGGGGTACTTTTTCTTAAGGGCATCAACTATCAGGGTTTTCTCCCTGTTTTTCAGTTTCAGAAAGCTGACGCCCAGATCTTTTTTTATCAGTTCATTCGCCTTTGTCAGTATGTCACGTTCGAGCTGCAGCTGATGAATCTGCTTCCTGAGACGCTGGATTTCACCGAGTAAAGCATCCTGATTTTTATCCTGAGGGGCTGACTTTCGTTTGCGCATGGATTGATAAGCCTCGTCACTGATAAGGTCTTTCTTCCATTTGTACAGGACCGGGACGCTGACGCCTATGCTTTGTGCAACTTTACGCGCGGTTCCACGTCGGTTACAGAGCTCCCGGACGGCCTGAGACCTCTCTTCCGGGCTGAAGCATTTGTTTCGTGGGGACTGAACCAGGCTTCGATGGCGGGCAGGAACTGCCACAGCAGCATGAGTGCGGCGATGCAGCCAGTGATGACGAGCCAGCGCCGGATGAATCGATCCGGCGCCGGGCGGCTGTAGGGGTCGGGTAGGTCACGTCATTCTCCATGTTGAAATCAGCGCCAAAGGCCGCCAGTGCGCCAGCGTGGCGGACGTGGTGATACGGTCACTTCGGGGTCGAAACGGGCCGATGGAAACGGCGGCATCGCGGGCGGCGGAGCAAGTTCCAGCAAGCGCTCAATGCGTTCAGCCGTCGCTGGATGCGTGCGCAACCAGGAGGGTTCCGGATTGCCCCATCCGGGCAGCAGCCAGGCGCGCCAGGAGCGGCTCACCCGCTCGATCTTGGCGAGCGCTGAGGCCAGCCCGTGCGGGTCGCCGGTCAATTCGGCAGCGAGCCGGTCGGCGTCGAATTCGCGCACCCTGGACAAGCCCAACTGAGCCAGCAAGGCCAGCTGTGGCGCGACCGCAAGTAGAAGCAACGCGGGCCAATTGACTTCCGTGACTCCAAGCAATAGCGTTGGCAAGCTGAGCACGATCGCAAGCTGCCCCAACAAGGCCAGAAGATGGGTGAGCCGGCTGATGGAATCGGCCAAGCCCATGACACGCAAATCCTCGTTCGCAATATGCGCGATTTCGTGGCCGAGCACGCCGGTCAACTCGCGGGGCGTGAGGCTACGCAGCAGGCCGTCGGTCAGCGCGATGGCCGCGTGATGCTTCGAACCGGTGGCGAAGGCGTTGACGACCCCGCTGGGCACGTAGTGCGGTACCGGCACGGTAGGCAGCCCGGCCCGCGCCGCCAGTTCGCGCAACACAGCCCAAAGATCGGGCGCTTCATCCGGGTGCAGGGGGCGTGCGCCATACAGCCGCAAGGTCAGCCCGGAGGCGGCCGCCGGTTCAAGCAGCAGGGTGAACCCCGCAGCCGCAAGCGCCAGCCAAAGCCCGCCGTCACCCAACAGCAGGCTGCCAGCGACGGCGGCAATTCCGAGCAGGGTCAGCACCAACAGCACGGTTTGCAGGCGATTGTGCCAGCGATGCCGCGCGCCGACATTCTGCGCGTGGCGCAGATCACGACTGATCATCTGAGCTTTCCCCGGCTGTCCGGTCATCGCGCTCGCGCAGCAGCCAGTAAGTCGCCCCGAGGGCCAGTGTCGCGCCTGCAAGCGCCGCGACCTTGGCGGGGCCGGTCTCCGGGTCGAGGATTACGAATTTACGCGCCAGGGCGATCAGCCCGATCAGGATCACCGTCTTGACCTGGATGATGCTGTCGCGCCGCAAGGCCACCCTCACGATGGAATGCTTGAACTCCATGGCAATGAGCAGCGTCATGATCATGCCGAACACGGTCTGGAAGACCTTGTGATCGAGCGGATTGAATGCATCAATGATCAGCAGGCTGAAGACGATCGAGATCAGCTGCAGCAGCGAGACCACGATGATAACGGCAATGATTGCGGACAGCGCGAGCGCGATCACCTGTTCAAAGCGCTCGTAGAACGTCATCACTGCCCATTGGGCGCGAAATGTTTTGATCGGGTCTGCTTGCTTTTCCTTCATCGCCACTCCTCTCAATTCTGAAATACTTGTGCGCCCACAACTTGGTTGCACCCTCGTCTTTTTTGCCTGGTAGAGCGCGCTGTCCGCCTGCAGCATCACCTGCTCGACAGAGTGCAAACGGGGGTCAAGGAGAGCCACCCCCATGCTGGCGCTATAGCTGATCGACACCTCTCCACACACCACCGCTGTCGCCGCAGTGTCCTGACGAAATCGCTCCGCCCATACTTGGGCGCCTTCTATCGATACCGCTTCCAACAACACAGCGAATTCCTCCCCCCAATCCGGGCAGCCATGTCGGTTGCGCGAACATGTTCCCTCAACCGTGAAGCAAAGGGGTCGGTGATCACCATACGCAGCAACTGCTGCTCTATTTCCTTGCGAGAAGAGATGTCGAACAGAGTACCGACTATCAGTTGCCTGCCCGCGTCACCCAGCCATGGGCCTTGTTCCTCGAAAGTCGAGTTGCCAGAGGATCAGGTGAACAGATGGGCCGCGCCGTCACGCGAACGGATGGCCAGCGAGCGGGAGGGCAGTGCCGCCGCTGATGAGCAGTCCCCACGGCGTGGCCGACTGCTCATCACGCTTGTAGACGCCCGCGTGACCTGCGGCCACGACCGCCACCGCGATCGAGGCCAGGGAGGCTGCCCATGCCAGTGCCAGGCCGATGGGGTCGGACACGGCAGCCTCGCCCGCCATCAAGATGCGTCGCTCGCCTTCGCGGCATCCGGCTGCTCCGGCTCGGCCGGGGTCTGCGGTGGCTCTTTGCGTTCGAACACCACGCGTTCGGCCTTGTCGTCCCAGCGTGCGCTGGCGTGATCGCCCTTGCCGATACCGCCGCCGAGCATCTCGCGCGCCAGCGCAGTTTCCAGCTCGCTGCGGATCAGGCGCTTGAGTTCACGCGCACCGAACTCGGGCTTGTAGCCTTCTTCCGCGAAATGGTCGATCAGCGTCTGATCGAAAGTGAGCGTCACGCCCTGGCTGGCGGCGCTGCGCGCCACGCGATCGAGCTGCAGGCCGACGATGTGGCGGATCTCCTCCTTGCCCAGCGCATGGAAGACGATGATCTCGTCGATGCGGTTGAGGAACTCGGGCCGGAAATGGCCGCGCAGCACGTCCATGACTCCGGCCTTGGTCTTTTCGTACTCCTCGCCGGCCGCCCCGCGCGCCTTCAGCCGTCGCTGGATGATGTCCGAACCCAGGTTGGACGTGGCGATGATGATGGTGTTGGTGAAATCCACCACCCGGCCCTTGCCGTCGGTGAGGCGACCGTCGTCGAACACTTGCAGCAGGATGTTGTATACGTCAGGGTGTGCCTTCTCGATCTCGTCGAGCAGCAGCACGCTGTAGGGCTTGCGCCGCACCTTCTCGGTGAGCTGACCGCCTTCGTCGTAACCGACATAGCCCGGAGGCGCGCCCACCAATCGCGCCACGGTATGGCGTTCGCCATATTCCGACATGTCGATGCGCAACAGGGCGTGCTCATCGCCGTAGATCGATTCGGCCAATGCCTTGGCGAGCTCGGTCTTGCCCACCCCGGTCGGGCCCAGAAACAGGAAGGTAGCCACCGGTTTGCTGCCTTCACGCAGGCCGGCGCGGGACAGCCGCACGGCATCGGCCACGGCACGGACCGCCTCGTCTTGTCCCACCAGGCGCTCGTGCAGCCGTTGTTCCAAGTGCAGCAGCTTTTCGCGCTCTTCCACCGTCAACTCGTTGACCGGGATGCCGGTCAGGCGCGAGACGATCTGCGCCACGTGTTCCGCCTTGACCTCGGCACTGCCGGAGGCCCGCTCCCGCTCCCAGTCCTCGACGAGCTTCTTGAGCTCGGCCTCCTTGGCTTCGATGCGCTTCCCGAGCTCGGCGGCCTGGTCGTACTGCTTGCGCGCGGCCACGTAATCCTGTTCACGCCGCAGCTGGTGCAGTTCGGACTCCAGCTCCTGCACGGCCACCGGCCGGGCCGTGGCCGACAGCTTCACGCGCGCGGCCGCCTGGTCGAGCAAGTCGATCGCCTTGTCCGGCAGGAAGCGCGCCGTGATGTAGCGGTCGGACAACTCGGCCGCCGCGATGATCGCGTCCTCGGAGATGCTGACCTTGTGGTGCGCCTCGAAGGTGTCGCGCAGGCCGCGCAGAATCATGATGGCCTGGGCCACCGTCGGCTCGGGTACCGTCACCGGCTGGAAGCGCCGCTCCAGTGCGGCATCCTTCTCGATGTATTTCTGGTACTCGTTCAGCGTCGTGGCGCCGATCAGGTTGAGTTCACCGCGCGCCATCATCGGTTTGAACACGTTGGCCACGTCCAGCCCGCCTTCGCCACCGCCCTGGCCGGCACCGACGATGGTGTGCACCTCGTCGATGAACAAAATCAGCTCGCCCTGGTGCTCGGTCACCTCCTTCAGCACCTTCTGCACGCGCTCCTCGAACTCGCCGCGATATTTGGCGCCGGCCACCATGGCGTTGATGTTGAGTTCCACCAGGCGCTTGTCGCGCAAGGTCTCGGGCACTTCACCCGCCACCATGCGCTGCGCCAGCCCTTCGACGATGGCGGTCTTGCCCACACCCGGCTCGCCGATCAGCACCGGGTTGTTCTTCTTGCGCCGGGCCAGCACCTCGATGGTGGTTTCGATCTCCTGCGCGCGGCCGATCACCGGGTCGAGCTTGCCGTCGCGCGCCATCTTGGTCAGGTCGCGCGAGTACTTGTCGAGTTCTGGCGTGTTGGTCGGCGTCTCAGCGCGGCCATCCTCGGCGCCCTTGCCGACCACCTTGCTGACCTGTTGGCGCAGCGCCTGCGGCGTCAGGCCGTAGCGGCGCAGCAGGTTGGCGGCCAGCCCTTCGCCTTCCTCAGCCAGACCGATCAGGAAATGCTCTGGACCGACATAAGAATGGCCGAGTTCATTGGAGGCCACGAAGGCGCGGCTGAGCGCATCCTTCACGCGCGGCGACACGCCGATCTCGCCCTCGAAGGGCTTGTCCCCGCGCTTGGCCTCAGACTCGATCTGCCGCTTGAGGTCATCGACCTTGATCTTGAACTGACCCAGGATGGTCTTGACCACGTCGCTGTCGGCCAGCGCCAGCAGCAGATGTTCGGTATCCACCTCGGAGCGGCCAAATTCGGCAGCGTGTTTGGCGGCCTCCTGCAGCAAGGCTTCCGACTGTTCGCTGATGCGGCTGGCCAGCCCACTGCCGCGACGGCGCGGCGCACCCGAACCTGCGGCGGCGGGCTCGCCAAACGAGGCATCGACCACGTCATCGGTATCGGCGGCAACTGGCGTCGCGTCGTCGCCGATGCGGAAGAAGTCACTGCCGAGGAAGTCCTCGAACAGGCCGCTGCGCGAGCCGAACAAGGCTTCCAGCGGCGAAACGGTGCGCTTTTGCTGGCGCACTAATTGCCGGTAATGGTCGTCGCACAACAGCATGGTGCTGTGACGACCGTTGAGATTGGCTTCCACCCGCACGGTGGCGGGTTGGCCGCAGACCTGGCATTGTTTTCTGGCCATGCTGATGCTCCTGAGAAGGTTGACAAGGTTGAGGCGACGAGGCATCGCGAACCGCGACTCCTCGTCTCGTGCCGGGTTTTTCTTGTGACGAACGAGCCGGCGACGTCAGCCGTTGATCGGGATCGAGCGTCCCTGCTTCGGCGCGCTGACCTCGCGCTTGTCGATCGTGACCGTGAGCACCCCGTTCTTGAACGATGCTTTGATCGAATCCTGGTTGGCGTCGTCAGGCAGGTTCAAGGCACGCTGAAAGCTGCCGTAGGAGCGCTCCACACGGTGGAAGCCACCTTCCTTCTTCTCCTGTTCCTGGCGCTTCTCGCCACGCACCATCAGCACGTCGTTGTCGAGAGTGATCTGGATGTCCTTCTCCTCGACACCGGGCACTTCCAGGGCAATCTTGTACTGCTTGTCGGTTTCCTGGATGTCCAGGGCCGGCTTCAGCATGCCCGACCAATCGGATGGCCACTGCGGCATGTTCAACGCCGGAAAACCGAAGCCCCGGAATGCGTCATCGAACAGCCGGTCGATTTCCCGATGCAGTTGCAGGATCGGGCTGACTGGCCCGCTCGCCGCTGGCAGGTCATTGCGCTGCACCGGCAGGGAAGAGACGGTCTGCTGCTCTTGCTGCTCGTTCTTGAACCAGTTCCAGGGAGCCAACTTCTTGAAATCGATGTCCATGTCATACCTCCAGAAAAATTGGAAAACGAGTTACTCAAGCCCTTTGCCTGCTGTGACGGGCAGTGCGCCCAGGCGACACGGGCTGCTCGGATGACTTCTGCTGTTCACGCTTGCGCATCACCTCCTTCTTTGCTGCGGCTCGGGTCTGATCATTGATCCACTGATCGATTTCACTTTGAGGAAACCGCCACGTCCCGCCCACCTTGAAAGCCGGAATTTCCCCGTGCGCGGCGAGCCGATAAAGCGTCCGCTTGCCGACTTTCAAGTACGCAGCCAATTCATCGAGCGTGAAAATCACCTGTAGGTGCGCTTTCATCCCTGTAGGTGCGCTTTCATCTCACCCTCTCCAATCGCGTCGCTTTGCGGTTCCGGCCAAGGAAATCCTTGTAATACTTTGTAAGATATTACGCTTACCATGACAGCCTTCAAGAGTCAATGTACAGCGTTCTCCCGCCCCATTGATGCAGGTCAACTGCTCAGGCAAGGCGCAGCGGGGCGGTCTGATCAGGCAATGGACAGCGCCTGGCTCGTCAGCCTGCGTGTACCACAGGCGCCTCGATCAAACACCGATCCTCACGTTGTAGCCGAGTGCCCGCAGCCCCTTGCTCGTCTGCATGTTCCTTGACGGAAACTCGTCTGGGCGCGCCCAGACGACGATTTCCCCGAGGCTGCTCAGGCTAACGTGCGGAATTGCCCAGTCGTCGCTGCGGATCGCGTTCCAGAGTCGGGCCGAAACACTTCCGTTGCCCCAGACAACGTAGTTCAACAGTATCCGTCCGGCCAACACACCTTCCCGACACCGCCGCCGAAGGCCATGGCCCATCAAGCGGATTTTCCATGCGCCCTCAGCGCCGTACCTACAGCAAATCTTTCAAGGCTCAGGTCATTCAGGAGTGTTCTGAACCCGGTGCCTCCATCGCAAACATCGCCTTGGGCTACAGCCTCAATGCCAACCTCGATCACAAATGGATTCGGCTGCCTACCCAGAAAACCACGGCTATCCAGCCAGCGTTCATCCCGTTGCCTTCTCAAATGCTCGGCGTGGGTTCGCATACTCAAGCGCGCTGCTGCGATCATGAGTTTGATCCAGTCGGCCCGTAATAATGGGCACGATCCGTATGCCTATCTCAAGGATGTGCTGACACGGTTGCCGTCCCTGTAACAGCCTGAAGTTGACCTGGGTAATCAAATACCGGTGTAGTGATTAGGAAACAGGGCTCGGATAACATCATGGCGCAGGTCACCCTGATCTTGACCCTCCATCTCCGAACAGCTTTTGTATCTTAAGTTAACGATGTCCGCTGCCGGTATTCCCTCGGGGAGTGATATCCCAGCGCGCTGTGCGGGTGGCTTCCATTTCCATCAGATGTCCTTCCTGCTCCGCTACTGAAGGCGTGGTGCGTAACGGCAAAAGCACTGCCGGACATCAGCGCTATCTCTGCTCTCACTGCCGTAAAACATGGCAGCTCCAGTTCACTTACACCGCCTCTCAGCCCGGTACACACCAGAAAATTATTGATATGGCCATGAATGGCGTTGGATGCCGGGCAACCGCCCGCATTATGGGCGTTGGCCTCAACACGATTTTACGTCACTTAAAAAACTCAGGCCGCAGTCGGTAACCTCGCGCATACAACCGGGCAGTGATGTGATTGTCTGCGCTGAAATGGACGAACAGTGGGGCTACGTCGGTGCTAAATCACGTCAGCGCTGGCTGTTTTACGCGTATGACAGGATACGGAGGACGGTTGTGGCGCACGTCTTCGGTGAACGCACTCTGGCCACACTGGAGCGTCTTCTGAGCCTGCTGTCGGCCTTTGAGGTCGTGGTATGGATGACGGATGGCTGGCCGCTGTATGAACCCCGCCTGAAGGGAAAGCTGCACGTTATCAGCAAGCGTTACACTCAGCGCATTGAGCGACATAACCTGAATCTGAGACAACATCTGGCAAGGCTGGGACGGAAGTCACTGTCGTTCTCAAAATCGGTGGAGCTGCATGACAAGGTCATCGGGCATTATCTGAACATAAAACACTATCAATAAGTTGGAGTCATTACCCTTTTTTCAACTTCTGATGGATGCGAGTGATTGAACTCATACATTAATGTTTTCCCACGAAGTCTTTTTTCAGGTAAGCCTTCGCACATATCGGTAAATAGCTTGCCTGCTTTTATTTTTTCTGTCATCGACATGTTCATTTTTAACATTCCGTCCTGATAAGTTGGTCGGATAAGGCGCTCGCGCCGTATCCGACATTAATTTCTTAAGCGACTTCATTCACCTGGCGACGCAGCAGAGAAAGTGGGCCGGGGCCGCTAAGCGTGAACACGGAAATTAAGGTGAAGCCCAGCGCCACCAGACCCAGCACCAGGTAAGCGCCCTGGAAACCGATGCTTTCATACATATTGCCCGCCAGAATAGACATAAAAATCATCGCCAGTTGCTTAAAGAAGCAGAAACAGACCAGATAAATCGTCGCTGAAAAACGCACTTCAAACTGGCTGGTAATATATTTAAAGCAGCCCACCAGCAGGAACGGTACTTCAAACATATGCAGCGTTTTCAGAATAACCACTTCCAGTGCTGAGGTAGCGAACGATGAGCCAATAATACGTACTGACATAATAGTGCCAGCCAGCAGCAGGGCGTTTTTCCCACCGATGCGATTAATGATCAGTGGCGCAAAAAACATAATCGAGGCGTTAAGTAATTCGCCCATTGTCGTTACGTAGCCAAATACCCGCGTACCCTGTTCACCGGTAGCAAAGAACGAAGTAAAGAAATTAGCAAACTGTTGGTCAAAAACATCGTAGGTGCAGGAAACGCCAATAACATACAGTGACAAAAACCACAGTTTTGGCTGTCTGAACAGTTCCAGCGCCAGCTTAAGGCTAAATGACGAATGGTTGGCACCTACCGCATTGGCAACCGTGGCAGAAGAGGGCGCATCCGTTTTGGCGAAAAAGAGTAAAACGGCGAGGATGAATGCACAGCCAGAACCCAGCCAGAAAACAAACTGATTATTGATGGTGAACATGATGCCGACAATCGAGGCACACAGCGCCCAGCCAACACAGCCAAACATCCGCGCGCGACCATATTCGAAATTACTGCGACGGCTGACTTTCTCGATAAATGCCTCTACTGCTGGCGCACCGGCGTTAAAACAAAAGCCTAGATAAATACCACCAACAATCGATCCTACTAAAATGTTGTATTGTAACAGTGGCCCGAAGATAAAAATAAAGAACGGCGCAAACATCACTAACATGCCGGTAATAATCCACAGCAGGTATTTGCGCAGCCCGAGTTTGTCAGAAAGCAGACCAAACAGCGGTTGGAATAATAGCGAGAACAGAGAAATAGCGGCAAAAATAATACCCGTATCACTTTTGCTGATATGGTTGATGTCATGTAGCCAAATCGGGAAAAACGGGAAGTAGGCTCCCATGATAAAAAAGTAAAAGAAAAAGAATAAACCGAACATCCAAAAGTTTGTGTTTTTTAAATAGTACATAATGGATTTCCTTACGCGAAATACGGGCAGACATGGCCTGCCCGGTTATTATTATTTTTGACACCAGAGCAACTGGTAATGGTAGCTACCGGCGCTAAGGTGGAATTCCGCCGACACTGACGGGCTCCAGGAGTCGTCGCCACCAATCCCCATATGGAAACCGTCGATATTCAGCCATGTGCCTTCTTCCGCGTGCAGCAGATGGCGATGGCTGGTTTCCATCAGTTGCTGTTGACTGTAGCGGCTGATGTTGAACTGGAAGTCGCCGCGCCACTGGTGTGGGCCATAATTCAATTCGCGCGTCCCGCAGCGCAGACCGTTTTCGCTCGGGAAGACGTACGGGGTATACATGTCTGACAATGGCAGATCCCAGCGGTCAAAACAGGCCGCAGTAAGGCGGTCGGGATAGTTTTCTTGCGGCCCTAATCCGAGCCAGTTTACCCGCTCTGCTACCTGCGCCAGCTGGCAGGTCAGGCCAATCCGCGCCGGATGTGGCGTATTGCTCGCCACTTCAACATCAACGGTAATCGCCATTTGACCACTTCCATCAATCCGGTAGGTTTTCCGGCTGATAAATAAGGTTTTCCCCTGATGCTGCCACGCGTGGACCGTGGTAATCAGCACCGCGTCGGCAAGCGTATCTGCCGTGCACTGCAACAACGCTGCTTCGGCCTGGTAATGGCCCGCCGCCTTCCAGCGTTCGACCCAGGCGTTAGGGTCAATGCGGGTCGCTTCACTTACGCCAATGTCGTTATCCAGCGGTGCGCGGGTGAACTGATCGCGCAGCGGCGTCAGCAGTTGTTTTTTATCGCCAATCCACATCTGTGAAAGAAAGCCTGACTGGCGGTTAAATTGCCAACGCTTATTATCCAGCTCGATGCAAAAATCCGTTTCGCTGGTGGTCAGTTGCGGGATGGCGTGGGGCGCGGAGGGGAGTGTCACGCTGAGGTTTTCCGCCAGACGCCACTGCTGCCAGGCGCTGATGTGTCCGGCTGCTGACCATGTGGTCGCGTTCGGTTGCACTACGTGAACCGTTAGCCAGAGTTGTCCGGCGCTCTTCGGCTGCGGTAGTTCAGGCAGTTCAATCAACTGT
The DNA here is from genome assembly GCF_052983755.1 of Enterobacter sp. CFEC122. Taxonomy (NCBI): domain Bacteria; kingdom Pseudomonadati; phylum Pseudomonadota; class Gammaproteobacteria; order Enterobacterales; family Enterobacteriaceae; genus Enterobacter; species Enterobacter sp. CFEC122. The sequence continues at coordinate 16,524 of NZ_JBRIQR010000057.1, forward strand.
TTACCTTGTGGAGCGACATCCAGAGGCACTTCACCGCTTGCCAGCGGCTTGCCATCCAGCGCCACCATCCAGTGCAGGAGCTCGTTATCGCTATGACGGAACAGGTATTCGCTGGTCACTTCGATGGTTCGCCCGGATAAACTGAACTGGAAAAACTGCTGCTGGTGTTTTGCTTCCGTCAGCGCCGGATGCGGCGTGCGGTCGGCAAAGACCAGACCGTTCATGCAGAACTGGCGATCATTCGGCTTATCGCCAAAATCACCGCCGTAAGCCGACCACGGATTGCCATTTTCATCATATTTAATCAGCGACTGATCCACCCAGTCCCAGACGAAGCCGCCCTGTAAACGGGGGTACTGACGAAACGCCTGCCAGTATTTAGCGAAGCCGCCAAGACTGTTACCCATCGCGTGGGCGTATTCGCAAAGGATCAGCGGGCGCGTCTCTCCAGGCAACGAAAGCCATTTTTTGATGGACCATTTCGGCACAGCCGGGAAGGGCTGGTCTTCATCCACGCGCGCGTACATCGGGCAAATAATATCGGTTGCGAAGGTGTCGGCTCCGCCGCCTTCATACTGTACCGGGCGGGAAGGATCGACAGATTTGATCCAGCGATAGAGTGCGTCGTGATTAGCGCCGTGGCCTGATTCATTCCCCAGCGACCAGATGATCACACTCGGGTGATTACGATCGCGCTGCACCATTCGCGTTACGCGTTCGCTCATCGCGGGTAGCCAGCGCGGATCATCGGTCAGACGATTCATTGGCACCATGCCGTGGGTTTCAATGTTGGCTTCATCCACCACATACAGGCCGTAGTGGTCGCACAGCGTGTACCACAGCGGATGGTTCGGATAATGCGAACAGCGCACGGCGTTAAAGTTGTTCTGCTTCATCAGCAGGATATCCTGCACCATCGTCTGCTCATCCATGACCTGACCATGCAGAGGATGATGCTCGTGACGGTTAACGCCGCGAATCAGCAACGGCTTGCCGTTCAGCAGCAGCAGACCATTTTCAATCCGCACCTCGCGGAAACCGACATCGCAGGCTTCTGCTTCAATCAGCGTGCCGTCGGCGGTGTGCAGTTCAACCACCGCACGATAGAGATTCGGGATTTCGGCGCTCCACAGTTTCGGGTTTTCGACGTTCAGACGTAGGGTGACGTGATCGGCATAACCACCACGCTCATCGATAATTTCACCGCCGAAAGGCGCGGTGCCGCTGGCGACCTGCGTTTCACCCTGCCACAAAGAAACCGTCACCCGCAGCTCATCGCGCAGCTCGCCGTACATCTGAACGTCTGCCTCCAGTACAGCGCGGCTGAAATCATCATTAAAGTGAGTGGCTACATGGAAATCGCTGATTTGCGTGCTCGGTTTATGCAGCAACGAGACGTCACGGAAAATGCCGCTCATCCGCCACATATCCTGATCTTCCAGATAACTGCCGTCACTCCAGCGCAGCACCATCACCGCGAGGCGGTTTTCTCCGGCGTGTAAAAATGCGCTCAGGTCAAATTCAGACGGCAAACGACTGTCCTGTCCGTAACCGACCCAGCGCCCGTTGCACCACAAATGAAACGCCGAGTTAACACCATCAAAAATAATTCGCGTCTGGCCTTCCTGTAGCCAGCTTTCATCAACATTAAATGTGAGCGAGTAACAACCCGTCGGATTCTCCGTGGGAACATACGGCGGATTGACCGCAATGGGATAGGTCACGTTGGTGTAGATAGGCGCATCGTAACCGTGCATCTGCCAGTTTGAGGGGACGATGACAGTATCGGCGTCAGGAAGATCGCGCTCCAGCCAGCTTTCTGGTACCGCTTCTGGTGCCGGAAACCAGGCAAAGCGCCATTCACCATTCAGGCTGCGCGACTCTTGGGAAGGGCGATCGGTGCGAGCCTCTTCGCTATTACGCCAGCTGGCGAAAGGGGGATGTGCCGCAAGGCGATTAAGTTGGGTAACGCCAGGGTTTTCCCAGTCACGACGTTGTAATACGACGGCCAGTGAATCCGTAATCATTGTCATAGTTGTATCCTGCGTGAATTGTTATCCGCTCACATTTTCGCATAACATACGAGCCGGACACATAGAGTGTAAAGCCTGGGGTGCCTAATGAGTGAGCTGACTCACATTAATTGCGTTGCGCTCACTGCCCGCTTTCAAGTCGGGAAACTTGTCGTGCCAGCTGCATTAAGGAATCTGCCAACGTGCGGGGAGAGGTGGTTTGCGTATTGGGCGCCAGGGTGGTTTTTCTTTTCACCAGTGAGACGGGCAACAGCTGATTGCTCTTCACCGCCTGGCCCTGAGAGAGTTTCAGCAAGCGGTCCACGCTGGTTTGCCCCAGCAGGCGAAAATCCTGTTTGATGGTGGTTAACGGCGGGATATAACACGAGCTGTCTTCGGTATCGTCGTATCCCACTACCGAGATATCCGCACCAACGCGCAACCCGGACTCGGTAATGGCGCGCATTGCGCCCAGCGCCATCTGATCGTTGGCAACCAGCATCGCAGTGGGAACGATGCCCTCATTTAGCATTTGCATGGTTTGTTGAAAACCGGACATGGCACTCCAGTCGCCTTCCCGTTCCGCTATCGGATGAATTTGATTGCGAGTGAGATATTTATGCCAGCCCGCCAGACGCAGACGCGCCGAGACAGAACTTAATGGGCCCGCTAACAGCGCGATTTGCTGGTGACCCAATGCGACCAGATGCTCCACGCCCAGTCGCGTACCGTCTTCATGGGAGAAAATAATACTGTTGATGGGAGTCTGGTCAGAGACATCAAGAAATAACGCCGGAACATTAGCGCAGGCAGCTTCCACAGCAATGGCATCCTGGTCATCCAGCGGATAGTTAATGATCAGCCCACTGACGCGTTGCGCGAGAAGATTGTGCACCGCCGCTTTACAGGCTTCGACGCCGCTTCGTTCTACCATCGACACCACCACGCTGGCACCCAGTTGATCGGCGCGAGATTTAATCGCCGCGACAATTTGCGACGGCGCGTGCAGGGCCAGACTGGAGGTAGCAACGCCAATCAGCAACGACTGTTTCCCCGCCAGTTGTTGTGCCACGCGGTTGGGAATGTAGTTCAGCTGCGCCATCGCCGCTTCCACCTTTTCCCGCGTTTTCGCAGAGACGTGGCTGGCCTGGTTCACCACGCGGGAAACGGTCTGATAAGAGACACCGGCATACTCTGCGACATCGTATAGCGTTACTGGTTTCACATTTACCACCCTGAATTGACTCTCTTCGGGTGCTATCATGCCATACCACGAAATGTTTTGCGCCATTCGGAGGGGGCACGCCGAAGTGAGATTCAAAATGCCGACGTCAGTTCACAGGTGGGTAATGATACCAACGTGTTGATTTCGTATTTTCACTGACACCAGGATCATCCTGATGTTACAAGGATTGAATGACTACAGATTAAAATAGTCATCAACAGGTTGACAGCATTACCGGTAACCCGTTTCAGCTCTTTCTGGAGACGGCGGATCTCGGCCTGAGCATCTGACTGTTCTTTATTAGTGGAAGAATCCGGACCGTACTTCTTTATCCATGCATAAAGGCTGTGGGTGGTGATATCGAGACGTGTTGCAACGCTGGAAACAGAATAACCGCGATCAACAACCTGTTTGACTGCTTCAGTTTTAAACTCTTCGGGATAACGCTTACCGCTCATGGGCA
>NZ_JBRIQR010000058.1:0-17912 GCF_052983755.1 Enterobacter sp. CFEC122
ATAAAAAAATAAAACATACGCCTGATGACAGCTCAATCATTCTGGGTTGCAACTTCATGGCAGCATTTACCTCCACCAGACGGCCTGACAGGCGGATTGCGGCGGCAGGAAACGCCCTAAAGTACAAAATCTGCGGCTGGCCTCACAGTTTTCGCGACTCTGCAGGAGAATATCGAGAGGCTGGGCCATACTGAAAATAGCAGAGCATAAACCTTACTCTTCATGGCGATTAAAAGGGAGGAATATGCAGGCAATACACCACGTAGAAAAGTTTCATCCAAAAGATTTTGATTTTATTGCATTAAGTCTGGCCCAGATGAACTCACAAGGGCGGAAAGTGGACGTTGAACAGGTCACCGGCAGTATGAATGATGCATGTAAATCCCGGTTCCTCGACAGCTACCGCTACCATCTCAATCTATTTGTCGAAAAATCACCAAGTTGACACAACAGGCCGGATAGCATAATCCGGCCTGTTCATTATTGTGTTCCGGCAACATCTCTGTGAAGGCAGATAACACCCCCAGATGGGGTTCACGACTTTGCAGAAAAAGTATTTTTCCACCCTGCTCCTCATTACCAGTAAGAGACGTTGTCAGTCGCTGATGCACGTATCGGTGTATACCCCTGCAAATCACATATCTTTTTTCCGCATGCTGGTTCCCCGGTCAGCAGACTTATCTATGGTGATAAAAATTACTAATGAGACATGCGAAATAAAAAATTAATTTTATGACTTAAATTCGCTGTATTCGGGCATCACCTAAAACCCCTGAAATGTTATCAAATGGTTAAATAATATGATTTAAAACCACCATTAATTAACATTTTATTTTGTCTTCCCCCATCAATCCCTCATGATTTAACACAAAATCAACATAAAAAATCATGAATTTTAACATTAATGTGCATAACTCACAATTACGTAATCCTGACTTCCTGAGCTATTCCCTTTACCGGTAATCTTTCCATGACATCCACCCCCTACAGTTCAGAAAGGCAAAAATATGAAACTTAAAATTGCATTGCTTAGCGTAGCTATGTCTTCAGCATATATTTTTTCCGGTTCAGTATTCGCAGCAGAGAAATATGAAATTGCCTTGGTTGCAAAAGTCAATGGTATCCCATGGTTTAACCGGATGGGGGTTGGCGTAAAGGAAGCTGCCGATAAACTCAATGTTAATGCCTATCAGACAGGGCCAGCAACCCCGGATCCGGCTCAACAAGTTAAAGTCATTGAGGACCTTATTGCTAAAAATGTTAATGCAATTATCGTTGTACCAAATGATGCAACGGTTCTGGAGCCTGTATTAAAAAAAGCCCGGGATAAAGGTATTGTTGTGTTGTCTCATGAGTCCCCTGATAAGCAGATAGCTCAATGGGATGTGGAAACTATTGATAGCGAAAAATATGCTCAGGCCAATATAGATGAACTTGCAAAAGATATGGGTGGAAAAGGTGGATATGTGATTTACGTTGGTTCACTGACTGTACCAGGGGTTTGAGGGCCAATGGAACGAAAACGTACGCTAAGAAGGTAATTCATTGTTTAAATTGAAATTTAATGCTCTCAGTTCCCCCCTTCAAAATATCCTCCGGTAGCGTGAACGTATAATGCCCCAGCATATTGATATGTCCGTGCATCAGTGGGGATAACCTGGCGATATCTTCACCACCGGTTTCCTCTCCATTACTGCGCATCCAGCTCAGGGCTTCCTGCATATAAAGTGTGTTCCACAGCACCACTGCGTTAGTGGCCAGGCCCAGAGCACCCAGTTGATCTTCCTGACCTTCACGATAGCGCTTTCTGATCTCACCGCGCTGCCCGTAGCAGATCGCCCTCGCCACAGCATGGCGGCCTTCTCCCCGGTTTAACTGCGTCAGGATCCGCCGACGATAATCTTCATCATCAATATAATTTAGAAGGTACAGCGTCTTGTTGACGCGCCCCACTTCCATGATCGCCTGTGCCAGTCCTGATGGACGCGAGCTTTTCAGCAAAGAGCGAATGAGTTCTGAAGCATGAATGGTGCCCAGTTTCAGCGAACCGGCGGTTCGCATCATCTCATCCCACTGATCCTCGGCTTTCGACAGATCGGCACAACCACGTGCCAGTTCGTCCAGTGCACCGTAATTTGCCGATTTATCCACTCGCCAGAATACCGCTTCACCGGCATCGGCAAGCCGGGGGGAAAACTGGTATCCCAGCAGCCAGAAGAGGCCAAAAATAATGTCGCTGGTACCGGCTGTGTCCGTCATGATCTCAACCGGATTCAGCCCTGTCTGCTGCTCCAGAAGGCCTTCCAGCACAAAAATGGAATCTCGTAATGTGCCGGGGACAACAATGCCGTGGAATCCAGAGTACTGATCAGAGACGAAGTTGTACCAGGTGATACCACGTCCGGAACCAAAATATTTTCTGTTAGGCCCTGAATTGACGTTTTTCACCGGCGTGACAAAGCGCATGCCGTCAGCTGAGGCCACTTCGCCACCACCCCAGCGGCCAGCAAGCTCCAGTGTGGACTGAAAATCAACCAGACGGGCATTGGCGCTGACCAGCGTTTCCGCCCGGAGGTAATTCTGTTTCACCCAACTGAGCCGGTGGCGCGTCAGCGCCGGTATGTTGTGCTTTATCAGCGGTTCCAGTCCGATATTGCAGGCCTCTGCCATCAGGACCGCCCACAGGCTGATGTGCAGATCCTGCGCCCGGGCCCCGGATTCACTGACATGCGTAAACTCACGTGTAAATCCCGTTCTGGCATCTATTTCAAGCAACAGTTCCGTCAAATCTACTGGCGGGAGTAGCTGCCTTACCCGACTGTTGAGACGATGCAACGATGGTGGCTCCTCCAGTTTCTCCAGGCTGCTGATAGTCAGGGAAGGATGTTTACCGTCATAGCAAATATGAACCTCCGCATTTCCTTCAAAGCGGGATGCGACGGCTTTCCAGGTTTCATCCAGCTGGACCGCCAGCTGTTGCACGCCTTTATGTCCATCAGTGGGATGTCCCAGCGCCCGGCAAACGGGGACCCGCTGAGCCTGCCATTCTTCCCCCTGCAACAGCTTCTCGCGGGGATTTCCCCAGCGATCGCTGTTTTCGAGCCAGATGTCCCGTCGACGTAGTGCATCCTGAAGGCGCTCCAGCAGACAAAGAGAGTAACCGGCACGCTGTATCCGGCCCTCCGCATCGTATACCAGACGTTTCCAGGGGCCGGTAATAATATGTTCAGGCGCATCGTCCAGGATGCGCTGTTTCGAGCCGTTCAGTTCGGTGAGATAATGAATAGCGGACAGCGTATGTTCTCCGGCTGGCGCCGCCTGGAAATGCAGGTCGCGCAATACCGCCGGAAGAAAACGCTTTACCCGCCCGTACTGCTCCACCATTTCGTCATGGAAATTGTTGTTCTGAGGCCGGGCCAGCTCATTTACCTTACTGACGGATTCTGCCAGCCTGCTTTTCGGTATGCTGTTGAATATTGTCTCCCTCAGTTCAGCATCGTCAGCCTGCTCATCCAGCAACAATGAACATGCCCGCGCCAGTAGTAGCGCAGCACGGTCAAGATCTTTAAGCGTCCTGAGTCGCTTTTTCTGCCCCGTTTTCTTCGCCGCACGAGTGATATCCAGTATCAGCATATCGAGCACATCAACGGCTTCATCCAGCGCCGCAGTCTCCTGTGCTTTAACGAATGCGGTGAGTACGGCCAGTTTTCTCTGCTGTGGCATTCAAGCGATATATTTTACCGACGGCATGCCTGCGTAACGGGCCAGATTACGCAGTTGTATAGCAGGCAGACCGGTAAAATTCAGTCGGGAAAACTCCAGGTTTCGCAGCCGGATATACCGCTCCAGCGCTTCGGTAAATGCCGGGCCGCTGACGGTGACAGGTCCCTTTTTCAGTTGCTCCAGCGGTGAAATACGCTGCCCCTCAGGAATGTCCAGCAGCTCCGTCACGCGGGCGGTCTGCCAGCTGTCCGGCAACGCGGCCAGTTTCTTCCACAGTCGCTGATTTGCCCGTTCGCGTACTTCACTGACGAGACGCACAAGTGTGGTTGCTCCGGGCAGCAGGACCTTATTCTGAAGCAGCCACGCGGTGGCAAAATCAAACATCAGGCCGGGTCGCTCATTACTGAGCCATGCGCGGGTATACAGCAGGCGCTTCAGGCGGAAAGACCAGGGGAAATCGCCAAATTCATGGTAACCGTAATATTCCTTAATCAGCGCAGTATGCTCTCTGAGGGTAGTATCCCGTTCTGCGTAGCGGGAAAGGACTTCCGGACGGCGGATGTTAAGCTGTACCGCGACAAAATGCTGAACACCCGGCAGAACCCGGGTTAAATCTGTCAGAAAAGAGCCCAGAAAACGGGCGGTGGTGAGCTGAAGCGCAATTCCCAGCCGGTTATGCCTTCCCAGTCGCTGGTTAATGAAGGCAAGATCCCGCTCATCAAGATGAAAATAGCGCGCCAGCTGCACGTCATTGGGTTCTGCAACATAGCGACCATAATTCAGTTCCTGCTCCGTGGTCAGAAAATCGACGGGCATATCGGCCTCCCTGCCTGATGGTCATAAATTAACAATTTCGCAACCGTCCGAAATATTATAAATTATCGGACATACTAAAATGGTGTTGTTTATGTGTCTATTAAATAGATTTTTTGTTATAACAGACACCTGTTGTCCGATATTTGATTTAGGATACATTTTTATGCGCCTTTTTGGTTACGCACGGGTATCAACTAGTCAGCAGTCGCTCGATATTCAGATCAGGGCGCTCAAAGAAGCAGGTGTGAAAGCAAATCGTATCTTTACTGATAAGGCATCCGGCAGTTCAGTTGATCGTCCGGGGCTTGATCTGCTGCGCATGAAGGTGGAGGATGGTGACGCCATTCTGGTGAAGAAGCTCGACCGTCTTGGCCGTGACACTGCCGATATGATCCAGTTAATTAAAGCATTCGACGCTCAGGGCGTAGCTGTCCGGTTTATCGATGACGGAATCAGTACTGATGGTGACATGGGAAAAATGGTGGTCACTATTCTATCTGCTGTAGCTCAAGCCGAACGTCAAAGAATATTAGAACGAACAAATGAAGGTCGCCAAGAAGCAATGGCAAAGGGAGTTGTGTTCGGTAGAAAAAGAAAAATAAACAGAGGTGCGATATTAAATATGTGGAAACAAGGTTTAGGAGCCTCACACATATCAAAAACAATGAATATTGCTCGTTCAACAGTATATAAAGTAATAAATGAAAGCAACTAATATAAAAGGTTGAATATGGAATTTAATATTACTTCAAAGTCTAATCCGTTTGGCGATACAACAGCAGAAAATGATAAGAAAATGTTGAGCAGTGCTTTCATCGAAACTGCTGACTTTAGAACTTTAATTGAAACAGATGACCGAACTATTGTTGTAGGCAGACGAGGGACTGGTAAAAGTGCTTTATTCATTCAGCTAAATGAGCATTGGAAGAAAGATAAAAAAATATTAATCCTAAGTTTTTCACCAGACGACACTCAAATAATTGGCTTTAGATCAATGTTGAAGCCATTTACAGGCTCATTCAATTTAGCCAGGGCAGCCACAAGGTTATTATGGCGATATGCTATGTTAATGGAGATAGCATCATATATATCTTCTCATTATAAATTATCATCTCAAATTTCGACAGAAACATTGTTGAATGAGCATTTAAAGAAATGGAATGCTGCACAAGGTGATATTTTAAGAAAGTGTAGGATTGTAGCAAAAGAATATTTAGATGAAAACAATCCTGAAGAATCAATTGGTGACCTTCAATTTAATTTGAATATTTCAGAAATCGAAGGCAATATAGTTTCACTTCTTGAGCGCTCAGACAGGAAAATTGTCATATTGATGGATAAGCTAGATGAAGCATATGAACCGGATAATATAGGAATCGGAATCATAGCTGGTCTGGCATATGCCTCAATTGAATTAAATCAAAAAGCAAAATGCATTCGCCCAATCATTTTTTTAAGAGATAATATATTTAGATCGCTATCAAAGGAAGATCCTGACTACTCAAGAAATATAGAGGGGCAAGTCATAAGGCTGCATTGGGATTGGGCACAACTCTTAATGCTATCGGCTAAAAGAATGAAAGTGGCATTTAATCTAGATATTGAGAAAGATCAACGGGTTTGGGATAGGTGTACAGCCGATGACCTCAAAGGAAGGAGTGGTTTTAAACGATGCTTGCAATTTACCCTTTACCGCCCCAGAGATTTACTGTCATTGTTAAATGAAGCTTTTTTCTCCGCATTTAGAGAGAGTCGAGAAACCATTATTAACACTGATCTAGAATATGCAGCCAAGTCAATTTCCATGGCCAGGCTTGAAGACCTTTGGAAGGAGTACCAGAAGATCTTTCCTTCAATACAAGTTATAACTAGCGCATTCCGTAGTATTGAACCTGAATTAACAGTCTACACTTGCTTAAAAAAAATAGAAGCATCTTTCGAATCAATAGAAGAAAATGAAGACCCCAAAATAATCTCTGAAATACAATTACTAAAAGCTAGTGGAATCCTCCAAAGTTTGTATAGCGTAGGATTTGTGGGTATACGTGATAAAAACACTTCATCTTATTCATTTTGCCATGATGGACGAACCCCAGATAAAGGTTTTGAAAGCAGTGAAAAACTATTAATTCATCCATGTTATTGGCTTGGTTTGAATTTAAATCGCAACGCTCTTGCTCCAGAGGAAGCTGAGGAAATAAATGACGAATATGATATCAATGTTGTTTCCGATAATTCAGCCATTAGAAATAAAACAATAGGTCAAATAACCACTCATCTGGATCAAATACCGACAGGAAATGAAGGGGCTAATGAATTTGAGCAATGGTGCTTAGACGCACTAAGAATTGTATTTGCATCCCACCTGACAGATATAAAACCGCATCCAAACGGTAACGCGGTTCAGAGACGAGATATTATAGGTACCAATGGTGGAAAATCAGATTTTTGGAAGCGTGTATTAGAAGACTATAAAACAAGACAAGTTGTTTTTGATGCGAAAAATTTTGAAGAATTAGGCCCATCTGAGTACAGACAATTACAATCATATTTAACAGGTCCGTATGGAAAATTAGGATTTATTATTAATAGAGAAGAAAGTGAGGCATTGAAATCAGGGAGAGATTTGGATTGGACAAAAGAAATGTATCAATCTCATAATTCATTAATAATAAAATTACCTGCGAAATATATATCTAAATTGTTGCAAAAATTAAGAAATCCTGAGAAGCATGACGCTATAGATAGTCAGATGGGGAAACTTTTAACTCTATATGAAACATCATATATGGCTATTAAAAGTACTCAAAAGAAACGAAGAAAATAGCATCAGTTACATCATATGAGAGGGTTCCTGAAAAGGAATTTTCTCATATTTTATTATAAATCAATAATATATATCCTTAGCGTACGTTTTCGTTCCATTGGACCTCAAACCCCTAGATGGCTTTCTTCTCCGGCGCTCCGAGCTTGTCACCCTGTGCCTTCAGGGCAGTATCGAAGCGGGTACGGAATTCATTGTGGTCATCGAACACGGTGCTACCTAGAGCTTTTTGCACCCGTTGCGCAACCACCATCAGCGCCTTGTCGCGCAGCCACGTCGATGCGTCGAGCAGCTTCTTGCGGCGCTTGGCGGGCACGGCCTTACGCGCGGCGGGAGTCTCGCTGTCATCGCCGCTGTCTTCGTTCTCGTCCTCTTCGTTCTCGTCCTCGCCTTTCAGCCATGCCTCGATGGTCGGCTTGAGCTTGGCGAAATCGGTATAGAGCGCCTCGCCGTGGGTGGCGTAGATCTCGGTGCGTATCGCCTCGTCGCCGGTGGCAAAACGCAGAGGTTCGATTCGCTCGTCGGAGAGCTGGCTTTTCAGGCGCAGCGGGCGCTCGACGGTGATCTTCCAGTAACCGAAGTCCTGAGTGTCAAACCATTTCGACTCGGCGGTTTCCTGCGCCTCGCCGAGGTAGAGGTCGATAATTCGTTGGATGTCTCCATCCGAGAGTTCACAGTTCTTCTTGCCGAGATTGCGGCGCAGTGGCTGGAACCAGCCACTTGCATCGATCAACTGCACTTTGTCACGACGCGCTTCGGCTTTCTTGTTGGCCAACACCCAGATGTAGGTGGCGATGCCGGTGTTGTAGAAAATGTTGAGCGGCAGGGCGATGATGGCCTCCAGCCAGTCGTTCTCCAGTACCCAACGGCGGATGTTACTCTCGCCCTGGCCTGCATCGCCGGTGAACAATGCGGAGCCGTTATGAACCAACGCGATGCGGCTGCCCAACGGCGTGTGGTGTTTCATCTTTTGCAGCTTGTTCACCTGGAACATGAGCTGTCCGTCACTGGAGCGAGTCAGGAGCTTGAATTCGGCATTGCCCCCGTGGCTGACAATGAAGCGCGGGTCATTGAATTCCTTCTTGCCCCCCATGCGCTCCAGATCGGTCTTCCAACTCTTGCCGTAGGGCGGGTTGGAGATCATGAAATCAAATTCGCGCGAACGGAACTGGTCGGCAGACAGAGTGGATTTATCAGCGCCACCGACGATGTTCTCGGCCCCCTCACCTTCGCCCTTCAAGAGCAGATCTGCCTTGCAGATAGCGTAGGTTTCGTCGCTGATTTCTTGCCCGAACAGGTGGATTGATACCTCTTTACCGTGCTGTTCGGCCAGCTCATATAGCGATTCCTCGGCCACTGTGAGCATGCCACCTGTGCCACAGGAGCCATCGTAGAGCGAATAGGTGCTAGACTCGATGCGCTCGGCCACAGGCAGGAACAGTAGCTTGGCCATGAGCTTCACCACATCGCGCGGTGTGAAGTGCTCACCAGCCTCTTCGTTGTTGTCTTCGTTAAAGCGGCGGATCAGCTCTTCGAACACCGTGCCCATGCCATGGTTGTCCAGCGGCGGCAGCTTGATGCGGCCGTCGGCATCCTTAACCGGCAACGGCGAGAGATTGACCTCCGGGTCGAGGAAATCTTCTATCAAATAGCCCAGAACGTGCGAATCCACCAACTTCTGGATCTGGTTGTGAAAACTGAACTTGGTGAGGATTTCCTGGACGTTGGGCGAAAATCCATCCAGATACGCAATAAAATCATCACGCAGCCGCTGGCCTGCGGCACTGGCCTTGAGCTTGGCCAGAGTAAATTCCGATACGTTGTAGAAGGCTTGGCCTGCTGCCATACGCAGAGCGCCGTCCTGCTCGACCACTTTATGGGCATCAAGGAGCTTCTTGCGCTCTAGCACAGCATCCTTCGTCGTCTCTAGCACGGCATCAAGCCGTCGCAGTACGGTGAAGGGCAGGATCACGTCGCGGTACTTGCCGCGTACATAGACGTCGCGCAAGCGGTCATCGGCAATGTTCCAGATGAAATCGGAAATCCACTTGATCTGGCTTTGGTCTTGTTGTTGCTTCTTATGCATCGATACTTACCTTAATTCGCCGCTGAGGCGCTGGCATTGTCTGTGGTGACGGCGAGTTTCCAATGATTTTTGAGTTCTCCCATCAGGCGTTTCTGACGCTCAGCCAGAAGGTTGGGTGTCCACTCGTTTTCTGACCTAACTTCCTGCGTTAGCACGAAGGGAGACGCCTTGCCCTTACCCCTGAAGTAGGCATCCTTCTTCTTGGAAAAGTCGTAGTTGCTGGCAGATGAGTTCTTGTTCCTATCCAGCGGAACTAGATTGGCCAAACGGTGCGTCCAGCAATCTCGCTCGTCTTCATCCGGGAACCACTTGATCCAGTCCGAACCGTCAGGCGGGTTTTGCGGCAGCACATGCTCCAGCGACACGGCGTTTTGCAGCTGCACTCCAGGGGCTCGAACCAGAGATTCGAGACGTAAAACCAGTGCCATGCGGGCTTTGGGCAGGTTGCGGTAGATATCTCCGTCGAGAGCAGCCACGAAATCTCGCTTCTGTTTGTCTGTAAGTGCCAGAGTGCCCAAGGTGACTAGAGCGCCGTCGAAGGCTGTGGACTCGATGTCTTTAATGAGCGCAGCGTAGGTTTCGATGCGTTCGTTGATACCCACCTTTGTGACCAACATGAAATAGGTAAGGCGTTCTAGTGATTCGAAGAATTCTGCGAGCAATTTTGGTTTTTGCCGGAATCGCTTGAAATACACCAGTGCCGGGGGTACCCAGTCCTTAAAGTCCACGCGGTTGAGCCAGAACAGGTGCTCGTTGATCGTCTCGGCGTGCTCGGTCGCCTCAAAGTCAGCGTCGCGCACGAAGTCCCATACTTCTGCATAAGGTTTGATGACGGAGTCGATCAGGGCGATAGGGTTATTGTACTCGGTGACGTGCTCTTGGAATTCCTTGACCAAAATGTACTTCTGCTTCTTCTTCGCATAGATGCTACGGATGTGACCGAACAGATCACCAAAGGCGTCACGGCCCAGTGAGGTTTCGATGCGACTCCACTCCTTGGCATAGACCCGACTCTTAATGTCGCCTGCCGTGGTGCGGATTAGGCCCAGAACCTGCGCCTTGATGATGTCGATAGGCGCGAGGTCAAGCCCCCGATTATTGAGCACGGAAAAGATGCGGTAGGCAGCTTCAAGATCGGGCGTGGAGATAACAACCAGCGAGCAGTTGTTGGCCAGGAACTGCCACAGTGCGATCAGATCGGCGGGCGGTAGCGCCTTGGCTTTGGCAAGCAGCAGCATGGCGTTTTCGCGGTATCGAAGTCGGCTGTCTTCCAGCTTGTCGGTGCTAGTGACCAACTGTGCGATGCCGCCCGGCTCTTGAATGTTGGTGCGAAAGAAGTCGACATCCTCCTCGCGGGCGGTCAGGCGGTATTCATTTTTCTCGCCGAGGCTGACCTTGCCCTTCTTGTAGAGGAAATCGGTGATGTCGTCGGCTGCGTGCGGCATGGCCTCGCGCAGCACTGCAAACAGCATCGTCAGCGTCGACAGGCGCTGCTGGCCATCGACCACCGACGATTTGGGCTCTCGGTCGTTCTTGATCAGAACGATACTGCCGAGGAAGTATTGGCTGGTTGCACCGGAGACACGCGCATCCAGCATCGCCGAGTGCAGATCATCGAACAGCTCTGTGGCCTGCTCGGTTGTCCAGGCATAGGGACGCTGGTAGTCCGGAATCTCGAACTGGTAGCTGCCTTCGAAGATCTCGCGGATCAGTTTGTCGTGGGCTTCAAGTGTCTTGGCCATTGTTTTCCTCTTTCCTATGATCCCTTGGAACTGCTCAGGGCTTGGTATCCTAGAGCCAGCTTGGCGCTCTCGACTCCGTACAGCACCAGCGGATCGCTAAGCCATAGGCGATACTGTTCTTCTTTGAGGCGATGGTCAGGCGAGCAGTCCACGCTCCAGTGCAGCAGCATGTAGCCCGCAACAGCAGCCCGCACGCGCATCTTGATCGACCCGTTGGTCATCCCGTAGTCCATCTTGATGACCTCGGGACGCGCAAAGCGCGGATGAGGCACTAAGTCCAACTCCACGATCCGAGTCCACTGAATGTCGTTGTCCGAACGCTCGTTAGCCTTGGGTTCTTCATCAAGCAGGATAGGCGCTTCAATGCGGGTGACAACGAAGTCGCGGAACTCGCCACTCTTGCGATCAAAAGCTCGGACGTGCCAGCGCAGGCCGGTATCGACCAGCGCAAAGGGCACAATGATCCGCTCGGTCTCACCGCTGCTCATTGAGTGGTAGCGGATGGCTACTGGCCGCTTGGCGTGGATAGCCCGGCAGATTGGGGCCAGCACATCCATCCGTGGGCAGCTCAAAGCCACTGGAGACTCGCATGGCAGCAGCGGCCGCGAGTCGACGTTCACACCATCTCCAAACCCAAGCGCGAGTGTCGACAAAACACGTTGCGTCGAGTGCTCGAAAATTGGAACAAACGCCTTGCCTATGCGGTAGATCTTGTTGCTACCATCGAATTCAATGTTCTGCGGTGCGATTTCCCGGTAAAGAGCCAGATCGCGAGTTGCCCCTGCCGGCGCCACACCGAAGCGCTCAATCAGGTCTGGGCGCCCAATATCACCGAAGAAGTAGAGCTGGAAGTCGATGTAGGCCAGCCGCTCGCGCTGGGCAAGGCTCAAATCCTCGACCCGTTTAGAGGGAGAACTAATCATGTGCCGCAGCTATGAAATGAAAGGAGAATGTAGTGATGTGATCCATATAGCGCTATTGTTATCATCAAATTGATTACAATCATGCACCATCTTTACTATAACAACAAGATATAAAGCCTCAAACGTAGACATAGTTCGTCTTGTATTAAATCTCTTCAATACGTTAGATTGATGTCATCCAACTGTGAAATCTTGCCGCCCAGTGCTCTATCGACTCCTCATGCAACTTGCCCTTATCCACGGATTTGGTCTGCGGGTGAGGAATGCCGGAATAGCCATCCTTGCCGCAGAGCATTTTTAACCGCTGATTTGGCCAGTGCAGTGATTTCTGGGTTAACTCTTCTGCCAACAGCGTAAGCTGCTTGGGCCAATCCAGAGGCGACTTCAGCCGTAATAGCAAAGTTGATAGAGAACAAACACCGTCAGATGTATCGACTTCTAGGATATAGAAGGTGCGGCCCTGCAACTCCACCTCAACAACGGCCAGGCACCTTTAACCTGCTCCCCGTATTTTCACACAGACTGCTGTTAGTTACTTCCGCTTTTGGCACAAAGCAGACGTTAAGACTTACAGCATCGGGAAACTTCTGGATGCCGCGTCAGCGGCATGGAGGCGCCAGATGAGGTTACATGTGTCTGTGGAGTCAAATGGCGCCGAAAGCCCGGCGTAGCCGGTTGCCGGGCTATAAATTCTGCCACCCTACCCCCTGCCCTGATTAGCCTTAACCCGCTAACAGCAATGAAGAAGTCAAAGTAATCCCTTTTAACCCCGGTGAGCGGGCTTTACGGCGTTTACGACGTAAAGGGCGTGATTTCCGGGGCCTTAGCGGCGGCAGCTTGCTGCTGACGCTTAGGGGGATGTTCATCAACTATCTCAGCGACACCAGGGAACTTAACACGGTAGCTGCAAAGCTATACCCGCTAAAAACGTCTCAGATGCCTCTGTACGCGGTCGGAGTGGTCCCGGCAAGGCGTAAGCCGTAGCCGTGGCGTATCTCCGCGTTAGCGGGCCGTCAGGGCCGCTTACGAGCGTGTACTCAGAAACTCACCGCAGCTCCACCTAAAGCGATGAAGAAGGTTAGTTACAACACCCATCATTATAAGCGATGGTGTTCCCCGGCCTTTGGCCGGGGGCGGCGGCGCTTTTCAGTGGTGGGGAGGGGCACGGGATGTCAGAACGGCGCTGGTTTTCTGCCATAAGGGATTGTTTGTATGTTGTAACTACTGGTTCCGGGGCCCGTCGCAAGGCGACGGGAGGTACATATGTTGTTTCCGAACCGGCGCGACCGTCAGGTCGCTGCAAGGGCGGGCATTCTCAGGAGCCTGTCCACAGGTCAGGCGATGAACAGGTTATATCTTTATAAGAGAGAAAAAGTCTTTATTAAAAAGAAGTAAAGATCTGGTTTTTAAAAGAAACCACGCACTTTGAAATTACTTCGCCTGGCGCTTTGTAAGCATAACGGTTGTAACCTTATGGAAACTTCCCTTGCAGTTATTTGTGGATAACTGAATTCAGCGGCCGAAAGTGACGCCAGCGATGAAATTTCTGGCCATTCTGATGGTCGGAAAACATGGGATTTGGTTAACAGCCCCGCCACTTAGCTCAGATAATAAGCTGTGGCGGGAAGCAGACGTGCGGAACCCTCCGGCGCCAGCCGGATTTTTCACACAGGAAGGGTTATATGGGGACGGTGGCCAGCCGCGTGTAGTTGTTACCGCGCGACATTAGCATGCGCTCTTTCACTCGCCGCTCCAGCTCCCGCTTCATGGCATCAAGACCACCGGTAAAGCGTCCGCAGGCGTATTCCCGTGTCAGCTGTTGTTTCACCAGGGTCACAATGTCCTTGCGGGTTCTTTCCGCGTCACGACGTGCACGGGCACGTTTCAGGCCATGCTGTTTACGTTCGGACTGGTAGCTGCGGAACCGTTCGCGCACAAACCGCCAGGACTTCGCTATCAGCTCGTCCATCTCCAGCGGCTTCAGGTTCTGCTTTTTGCGCTGCTGATTTTCCCATTCCACGCGGCTGCGGCGGGCAGCCACAACAGCCACGTCAGAGACATCGAGCGCCGAGAAAAGTGCTGGTGTGAAGGTGATATCAGTCGGTATATTGCAGCCAATCTGGGGGTCGTATTCGGTCTGGTAGGTAATCAGCCCCAGCTCCGCCATAAACTTCAGCGCCCGTGTGGCACGGGTGATGGACAGATTGCCGGTTTTCGACTCGGTGGCCAGTCCGCATTCAATAGCCAGATTGGTGATGGAACGCTGGACACGGTTGGCCAGCGGGTCATAGTGGAAACACAGTCCCTGGAGAAGGGCATCAATGGCCCGACGGCGCAACAGTGGCGGCATGCGATGACGCTTACCGAGTGAACGCACGAACGCCACATGAACGGAAAAATCAAAACGGGACGTGAAGCCTTCGGCTTTCGCCATCAGCTTACGACAGAACGGTAGTGTCGCTTTCTCTTCATCGCTGCCTTTTTTCTTCGGCACTACGAATTGTGGGAAAGGATTTTTTACCTGTCGGTAATGAGAGAACAGGGCCTTGGCGTCAGTCACACCTTCCCGCACTTATGTTGCACGGAAGGAGCACTGAGCACAGAAGGTATTGCAGTTTTCTGAGCATAAAACTATACTCCCTGCATAGAGCAACAGCTTCTATACAGTTTAAGTAGGCCCCGTTAATCTTCTTCCCGTCGCCAAACTAGATGAAGATTATCGGGGTTTTTGCTTTTCTGGTTCTGGGTAGACACCTCATCAGAACCAGTTCCCTGCCACCTTACGGCGTGGCCAACCAGAAATCTCTAAACGATCAGTAATCTAGCACTCATAGCCAGTAGGATCAAGAATGTGACGTCGTTACGCCTATTCCAAGCTTGGCTGATTCCATTTCGATAAGCCTTTCAATCATTTCCGCTTGGGTGATCCCTTCATTTTCACACATTAACTGAAGCTGGCTTTTAAGCGAGTCACGCACAAACACCCTCACTTCTTTATGCGTGGCTTTTTTACGTGCAACAGCTTTCTGCTGACGCTCTGCAGCAGAAAGCGGATTCCCTTTTCTGTAGGGACGTTTAGATGAGGAAGTAACTGCGTTAACGACCTGTGACATCTCTGCCTCCTCAAGCATTTAACAAAATACTTGGACAAAGATACTACACGTAGCCAGATGCAGCGAGAGTCTATGTTATTTTTTGTTATATAACCTGCCCTTGTTGGCGCAATGAACAGGTTATTCAGCGAGGGGGTTAATACGAAGAACTCCAGTCTTTTCCCATCTCCCAACGAGTTTGCCAGTGCTGCAGGTAGGTATTTGCCAGAACAGGATAATCCCGGATGACCAGAGCATTTTCGGAGTTACTGCGCGCCGCCGCCCGGCTGAAGTTGAACGAGCCTGTTTCGACGTTACGGCCGTCAGTGATGATGACTTTGTCATGCATGATTTTGAACTGGCTGACGGTACGTACCGGGATGCCGGCATTCACCAGCAGATTCATTGCAGCCACACCAGCACTGCCTTTTGTACTGTTCGCTTTCCAGTCAAGAACAGCCTTCACATCTACCCCACGCTGTTTTGCCTGAATCAACGCCCGGGTGACCTCCGGCGATGTAAAGCTGTACCCCATCAGACGAATACTTTCCTGTGCGGTATCGATAGTGTTCAGCACCAGCTGCAGCGCAGAACCCTCGGGTGAAAATCCTGCCTGTACCGTTGGCTGAGCGACTGCACCACCTGAAACTATTAAACAGACCGCCAGGAGACCAGACACTGTTGAACGTTTCATTCTTTATTTCCCCTGCGCTTTATTAATCGCCTGCTGGATATTTTCAGCCTCAGTCATTCCAGCGAAAACCGTCGTATTATCTTCTGTTGCCCCCTTAACGGGCATGATGACAATACCCGGAGTCCCGGTCAAACCAATGGTGGTGGCAATATCATTGATATCGGTCAGCGTGGAATTAATTTCATCGATCGTGTTTTTACTGAACTTCATATTTTCTGAATATTTCCCGATAGCATCCTGGGTTAGTTTTCCTTCATTAAGTCCGGAGCTATAAATGCCATTGTGATATTTGAGGTAAGCCTCCTCGCCTTTTTCTTTCCAGACCTGCAATCCGGTTTTCGCTGCCAGTAAAGATTCTGGCCAGCGGCTGCCAAACACCGGCCACTCCATGAAGTAGTAGCGCACGTTCGTGTTGGCCTTCATGACCTTCTCCAGCTCAGGCGCCAGCCGACTGCACCAGATACACTGATAATCAAAGAACTCGACCACCATGACAGATCCGCCTTCTGCTCCCCAGGAGGGGATGCGTTTATCCGCCATTATCCGGGCCTGTTGTGCGAGTGCGGCCGTTTTTAATCCCCGGGCCTGTTTTTCCTGTTGTTCCTGCTGTAACGACTCACTCATCTGGATAAGAATATCCGGATGTGCACGCATATAATCTGCGGCTATTTCGCCAATCCGCTTTTCCTGCTCGGGAGTAAATGCAGAACTCGTGTCGCTCGCAAATGAAGGTAAGGAATTAAATAACATGGCGGTAATAAGCGGAGCTGCTAAAACAGTTTTAAGCTTCATAAATATCCTTTTCAATGACAAAGTGTAACGTGCAGATATTATCACTCTGCCAGCGTATTCAATTACGCGAGCAGAGTTAAAAAGGGAATACAGATTAAATAAAAAGAATTAATACAATTTAAATGATTTCATTCTGAATTCTGGCCTGTTGCTGTCGCTGTTTTTCCAGACGCAGCTGAGCATACTTTTCTTCATCCGGGGTCACGACACTCACCGGGTTACCGTGTAAGTCAACTCGTTCAGCACCGGCGATCATCGATGACAAGTAAAGTTCAGACCGTGTAATACTTTTAAGGCATTTAATGGCCTGTTTATGGGACAACGGTATTCCCCGTTCGGCAATATCCTCAAAAAAGGCCTCCCGGATGCCGATGGCCAGCAGGTGAGGCGCTTCCCCCTTGAACAGCCCAGGCCACCACACCTTCAGGGTATCAATTGCATCCTGCAGCTCCGGCAGGCAAAGATAACGAACTGGACGGACGATCCTTTCCGGTTTGTCTGGTGTTGTCGGCACGGGGGCAGCAGGTGCCACCGGTTCCGTTTTTCTGGCCAGTTTCTCTTTCTTCACTTTCCATGCCGGCGGGGTGGTCACATTCACCACCTGCTTACGGCGGACAACACGGGCTGTATCAGCACCGGATTCCGGTGTTTTCTCCCCCGGCTTTCTTTTGAGGCTGAGAGTGGGACGTTTATCTTCCGTCATAGGTTAAGGTTTTCCTGCAGTTAATACTGTGCGGGTAAGATACGCCAGGTTGCCTGCCTGATCATCCTTCTGCCTGTCGCCCGACTACGTTCTGTCCGTCACCCGGCCAGAATACCGAGCACCGCAAGGTGAATAGTGTAAAACAGGACAAAAAAATGCGCTGGCCAGAATCGCTTTACCTGCTTCCCGATATCCGAGCAGACACCCACAACAAGAAGTGCAATTGCCAACCCCGCCACAGCCTGCCCGGCATCATGGATATTCATAAGCAAAACCATGACCGCCCAGAGTACAGCATAGCCTGTTCTTTCCACCGGCTCTGTGGCACGACAAAGCCGGTAACTATTGATCAACATGAATACTCCGGCCAGACCATAGCTGTCAGTGGAGAGCGGCAACCAGGCCACCACTATCGCGAGCGCCAGCAGCATATCGTTGCGGCTTCTCAGACTGAACCAGCGCATCGCCTGTCCGGTAACGGCGAACGTAAAGAGGATATTCCCCATATACCAGGGAT
>NZ_JBRIQR010000059.1:0-17007 GCF_052983755.1 Enterobacter sp. CFEC122
CATTGGCCGCGGTGCGGTATTGATCGGCATGTCCGAGCGCACGACGCCGCAGGGCGTGGAGTTCCTCGCCAACAGCCTGTTTAAACACCGTCAGGCCGAGCGCGTCATCGCCGTTGAGCTGCCCAAACACCGCTCCTGCATGCACCTCGACACCGTCATGACCCACATCGACGTGGACACTTTCTCCGTGTACCCGGAAGTGGTGCGTAAAGACGCCCAGTGCTGGACGCTCACCCCGGACGGCCGCGGCGGCCTGCTGCGCACCCAGGAAACCGACCTGCTGCACGCCATCGAGAAAGCGCTCGGCATTAACCAGGTACGTCTGATCACCACCGGCGGCGACGCCTTTGAGGCCGAACGCGAGCAGTGGAACGACGCCAATAACGTCCTGACCATCCGCCCCGGCGTGGTGATCGGATACGAGCGCAACGTCTGGACCAACGAGAAGTACGACAAAGCGGGTATCACCGTACTGCCCATCCCGGGCGACGAACTCGGACGCGGCCGCGGCGGCGCGCGCTGCATGAGCTGCCCGCTGGAACGCGACGGAATTTAAAGGAGCCATCATGGAACGAAAACCCACTCTGGTTGTGGCCCTGGGCGGCAACGCGCTGCTCAAGCGCGGCGAGCCGCTGGAAGCGGAGATCCAGCGCCAGAACATCGAGCAGGCCGCCCGCACCATCGCCGGCTTAACGGCGCAGTGGCGCGTGGTGCTGGTGCACGGCAACGGCCCGCAGATCGGACTGCTGGCGCTGCAGAACAGCGCCTACGACAAAGTCACGCCCTACCCGCTGGACGTTCTCGGCGCCGAAAGCCAGGGAATGATCGGCTACATGCTCCAGCAGGCGCTGAAAAACAGCCTGCCGCAGCGGGAGGTGAGCGTTCTGCTCACCCAGGTGGAAGTGGACGCCGCCGACCCGGCCTTCAGCAACCCGACCAAATACATCGGCCCGGTGTACAGCGAAGCCCAGGCAAAAACGCTGGCCGCGGAGAAAGGCTGGGTGTTTAAGGCCGACGGCAGCTACGTCCGCCGCGTGGTGCCCTCTCCGCAGCCGAAGCGCATCGTTGAGAGCGACGCCATCACGGCGCTGATCCAGCGCGACCATCTGGTGATCTGCAACGGCGGCGGCGGGGTGCCGGTGGTGGAACAGGCCAACGGCTATCGCGGCATTGAGGCGGTGATCGACAAAGACCTCTCCGCCGCCCTGCTGGCACGCCAGATCGAAGCCGATGCCCTGCTGATCCTCACCGATGCCGACGCGGTGTACCTCGACTGGGGCAAACCGACCCAGCGTCCGCTGGCGCAGGTGACGCCGGAGCTGCTCAAAGGCATACAGTTCGACGCCGGATCGATGGGGCCGAAGGTGGCCGCCTGCCGCGAGTTCGTTGAAGCCTGCAACGGCATTGCCGGGATCGGCGCGCTGGCCGACGGCGCGGAGATCCTCGCGGGCGAGAAAGGCACGTTGATTCGTAACTGAACACTCATTTTAAAAAGGATTTACCCATGACCATCAACCTGAAAAACCGCAACTTCCTCAAACTGCTGGACTACACCCCGGCGGAGATCCAGTACCTGATCGACCTCGCCATCGAGCTCAAGGCCGCCAAAAAAGCCGGGCGCGAGAAGCAAACCCTGGTCGGGAAAAACATCGCCCTGATCTTTGAAAAAACCTCCACCCGCACCCGCTGCGCCTTCGAAGTGGGCGCGTTCGACCAGGGCGCGCAGGTCACCTATCTCGGCCCAAGCGGATCGCAGATTGGCCATAAAGAGTCAATGAAAGACACCGCCCGCGTGCTGGGCCGCATGTATGACGGCATCGAATACCGCGGCTACGGCCAGGCCATCGTCGAAGAGCTGGGCGAGTACGCGGGCGTGCCGGTGTGGAACGGCCTGACCGACGAGTTCCACCCAACGCAAATTCTCGCCGACCTGATGACCATGCTGGAGCACTCCCCGGGCAAAACCCTGCCTGAGCTGAGCTTTGCCTATCTCGGCGACGCGCGCAACAACATGGGCAACTCCCTGATGGTCGGTGCGGCCAAGATGGGGATGGATATCCGCCTCGTTGCGCCGAAATCCTTCTGGCCGGAGGCAGGCCTGGTTGAGCAGTGCCGCGCCATTGCGAAAGAGACGGGCGCGCGCATCACCCTCACCGACGACGTGGAAGAAGGCGTGCAGGGGACCGATTTCCTCTATACCGACGTGTGGGTCTCCATGGGCGAGCCGAAGGAAGCCTGGGCCGAGCGCGTCAGCCTGATGAAGCCGTATCAGATTAACGCCCAGGTCATGAAGGCCACCGGCAACCCGAACGTCAAGTTCATGCACTGCCTGCCCGCGTTCCACAACGAGCACACTAAGGTGGGCCGCGAAATCGAGATGGCGTACGGCCTGAAGGGGCTGGAGGTGACGGAAGAGGTCTTTGAATCACCGAACTCCATCGTCTTCGACGAAGCAGAGAACCGCATGCACACCATTAAAGCGGTCATGGTGGCGACACTCGGCGACTAATCACCGCCCGGCGCGCCGCGGGGTGCGCCGGGTTTCAGGAGAACATCATGGGCAAGTTCAAGTTTCCCTCCGCTTACACCATTCTCTTTTTTCTGATTGCCGTCGTGGCCGTGCTGACGTGGATTGTCCCGGCCGGGCAGTACCATATGGCAATGAACGAGGTGCTCGGCAAAGACGTCCCCGTTGCAGGCACCTACGCGCACGTCGCGGCGCATCCGCAGGGGCTGGTTTCGGTGCTGATGGCGCCGATTGCCGGGCTGTACGATCCGGAATCCGGCCAGGCCGGGGCGATCGACGTGGCGCTGTTTATTCTGATCATCGGGGGATTCCTCGGGATCGTCACCAAAACCGGGGCGATTGACGCCGGGATCGAGCGTGTGACCACCCGACTGCGCGGACGCGAGGAGTGGATGATCCCGATCCTGATGGCGCTGTTTGCCGCAGGCGGCACGATTTACGGTATGGCCGAAGAGTCACTGCCCTTCTATACCTTACTGGTGCCGGTGATGCTGGCCGCGCGGTTCGATCCGGTTGTCGCTGCCTCTACCGTGCTGCTCGGGGCGGGGATCGGCACCCTCGGCTCCACCATTAACCCGTTTGCCACGGTGATCGCCGCCAACGCCGCCGGGATCCCCTTCACCAACGGCATCGCCCTGCGCGTGGCGCTGCTGGTCATCGGCTGGATCATCTGCGTGGCGTGGGTGATGCGCTACGCCCGCAAGGTGCGTAAGGATCCCTCGCAGTCCATCGTTGCAGACAAGCAGGAGGAGAACCTCGCCCATTTCCTCGGCAACAAGGGCGAACAGTCCCTGGAATTCACCCCGGTGCGCAAAATCATCCTGGTGATTTTCGCTCTGGCCTTCGCGGTGATGATTTACGGCGTGGCGGTGCTGGGCTGGTGGATGGCGGAGATTTCAGCGGTGTTTCTCGCCAGCGCGATCATCGTCGGCCTGATTGCCCGCATGAGCGAAGAGGAGCTGACGTCGACGTTTATCAACGGCGCGCGAGATTTGCTGGGCGTCGCGCTGATTATCGGCATCGCGCGCGGTATCGTAGTCATCATGGATAAGGGCATGATTACCCACACCATTTTGCACAGCGCGGAAGGGCTGGTCAGCGGGTTGTCCACGGTAGCGTTTATCAACGTGATGTACTGGCTGGAAGTCGTGCTGTCGTTTCTTGTGCCTTCTTCATCCGGCCTGGCCGTTCTGACGATGCCGATCATGGCGCCGCTTGCTGATTTCGCTAACGTCAACCGCGACCTGGTGGTTACGGCTTACCAGTCGGCCTCCGGCATCGTTAACCTTGTCACGCCGACCTCTGCGGTGGTCATGGGCGGGCTGGCTATCGCCCGGGTACCTTACGTGCGCTACCTGAAATGGGTGGCGCCGCTGCTGGCGATCCTGACGGTGGTGATTATGGTGGCGTTAAGTCTGGGGGCGTTGTTGTAATTTGCCGGATGGCGCTGCGCTTATCCGGCCTACGGATCGGTGCGGTGTCACCGGTTATTTCGGGAACTGATATGGGAAACATGATGGATTACGAAGAGTACTCTCCCAAAGAACAGCTGCAGCTCACGGTGTGCCAGCGTTTGATCGCCGAAAAGAGTTACCTTTCGCAGGAAGAGATTCGCCGCGACCTGCAGGAGAGAGGGTTTGACAGCATCAGCCAGTCGACCGTTTCGCGATTGCTGAAGTTGCTCGGAGTCATAAAAATTCGAAATGCCAAAGGGCTAAAGATTTATTCGTTGAATCCTCAGCTGCGCCCTGCCCCCGACGCCGCGCGTACCGTTTCGGAAATGGTGGTCAGCGTTGAGCATAATAGCGAGTTTATCCTTGTCCATACCGTCGCCGGATATGGCCGCGCGGTGGCGCGTATTCTGGATTATCACCAGCTTCCGGAAATTTTAGGCGTGGTGGCCGGCAGCAGTATTGTCTGGGTCGCCCCCCGGGTGGTGAAGCGCACCGCGCTGGTGCATAAGCAAATTAATTATTTACTCAGAACGCATTAATATTCACAAAGAACCGTTTGCATTGAGTAAAGCGTGCATTAAATCGCTTGATCCGAAAAGCGAGCTGCGTATAATGCCCGACAATTTGCCGGGAGGAAGCATGGTCAAGCGTGTACGACATAACGTCTTACCGCGTCTGAAATCAGACGCTGGCCTGCCGTTTTTCTTCCCGTTGCTAAACCTATTCCCAGAGCCCCTCATTTGAGGGGCTTTTTTTTGCCCGGCGTCAGGAGATAAACATGAATCCGCTTTATCAAAAACACATCATTTCCATAAACGACCTCAGCCGCGAAGAGCTGGAACTGGTTCTGGAAACCGCGGCAAAACTGAAGGCCAATCCGCAACCGGAGCTGCTGAAGCACAAGGTGATTGCGAGCTGCTTCTTTGAAGCCTCGACCCGCACCCGCCTCTCCTTTGAGACCTCCATGCACCGCCTGGGCGCGAGCGTGGTGGGCTTCTCTGACAGCAGCAACACGTCGCTGGGTAAAAAAGGCGAGACCCTGGCGGATACCATTTCAGTGATTAGCACCTACGTCGACGCGATTGTGATGCGTCACCCGCAGGAGGGCGCGGCGCGCCTGGCAACCGAGTTTTCCGGCGGCATTCCGGTGCTGAACGCCGGTGACGGTGCCAACCAGCACCCAACGCAGACGCTGCTGGATCTGTTCACTATTCAGGAGACCCAGGGCAAGCTCGAGAACCTGAACATCGCCATGGTTGGCGACCTGAAGTATGGCCGCACCGTCCACTCCCTGACCCAGGCGCTGGCGAAATTTAACGGCAACCGCTTCTACTTCATTGCCCCGGAGGCGCTGGCGATGCCGCAGTACATTCTCGACATGCTGGACGAGAAAGGCATTGCGTGGAGCCTGCATGCCAGCATCGAAGAGGTGATGAGCCACGTGGATATTCTGTACATGACCCGCGTGCAGAAAGAGCGTCTGGACCCGTCCGAATACGCCAACGTGAAGGCGCAGTTCGTGCTGCGCGCCAGCGACCTGGAAGGCGCGCGCGACAACATGAAGGTGCTGCATCCGCTGCCGCGCATCGATGAGATCACCACAGACGTGGATAAAACGCCGCACGCCTGGTACTTCCAGCAGGCCGGGAACGGCATCTTCGCTCGCCAGGCGTTACTGGCACTGGTTCTGAATCGCGAATTAGCTCTGTAAGGGGAGACGACCATGACACACGATAACAAACTCCAGGTTGAAGCCATCAAGCGTGGCACCGTGATTGACCATATCCCTGCGCAGGTGGGCTTTAAGCTGCTGACGCTGTTCAAACTGACCGAAACTGACCAGCGCATCACCATCGGCCTGAACCTGCCGTCGGGCGAGATGGGCCGCAAAGACCTGATCAAAATCGAGAACACCTTCCTGACCGACGAGCAGGTTAACCAGCTGTCGCTGTACGCGCCGGACGCCACCGTCAACCGCATCGACGAGTACGAAGTGGTCGGCAAATCACGCCCGAGCCTGCCAGAACGTATCGAAAGCGTGCTGGTCTGCCCGAACAGCAACTGCATCAGTCATGCAGAACCGGTTTCCTCCAGTTTCGCAGTGAAAAAGCGCGCGAATGACATCGCACTCAAATGCAAATACTGCGAAAAAGAGTTTTCTCATTATGTGGTGCTGGCCAACTAATTGAGGTTGGTAATGAAATCCCGGCTGTTATAATGGCCGGGAACATTCTTAACGCTGTAATTCTGGAGAAAACATGAGCAAAGTACTCGCGACGGAAAATGCACCAGCCGCTATCGGCCCTTACGTTCAGGGCGTTGATCTGGGCAGCATGATCATCACTTCAGGTCAGATCCCCGTAAACCCAAAAACCGGCGCGGTGCCGGAAGATGTCGCGGCGCAGGCGCGTCAGTCGCTGGAAAACGTGCAGGCTATCGTTGAATCTGCCGGCCTGAAAGTGGGTGATATCGTGAAAACCACCGTGTTCGTGAAGGATCTGAACGATTTCGCGACCGTTAACGCCACTTACGAAGCGTTCTTCACCGAGCATAACGCCACCTTCCCGGCGCGCTCCTGCGTGGAAGTGGCGCGTCTGCCAAAAGACGTGAAAATTGAAATCGAAGCGATTGCCGTTCGTCGCTAAATCGCTTTGGCGATGAAAAAAGGCAGCCCAGGCTGCCTTTTTTGTTGCTTGCTACTGATTCCGCGTGGCGCGCAGCAGCGTCTCCAGCGGGTACACCGCCGCAATCACCACTTCGTCCTGCACCTTCGCCGCGTTATCCAGCTCGCTCTGAATCGAGGCGATCTCTTTGTCATCCAGCGTGCTCTGACGCGCCACCAGGTCGGTGAGCCGCAGGCCAATCGACGCCAGCTTATCCACTTCCTGGATCACCGGCTTCATCGCCTTCAGCTGATAGCTGTTTTCGCTTAAGGCCAGCGCGTCGCTGGTGTTGCTCTGCCAGCGGTTAAAGACGTGGCGCAGGGCGTCGGCGCTTTCCGTGTCTTCCGCATCGCTCACCAGACGGTCCGCCCATTTGTGCATCTGGCGCACGGTGGTGCTTTCGGCGTTCAGCGCATCCGCAAAGCGGTTGAGGGGCTCGAACTGATGGTAGTTTCCGGCCTGGAACTTCAGGTGCTGGCGGGTGTAATACTGAGCCGGTTCAATCGCCTGCGCGAGGACCTGCAGCGGCAGCGTGTCGGCATTACCGGCGAGGCGCGTGAACTGCACCTGCTGCTGGGTATGCTGCTGCAGCCCGACCGACACCGTCGACCAGCTGTCCATCGCCTGCAGGCGGGTGTACATGTTGTCGACGTCGTTGACGTCCTGCGCGGACCAGAGCCGCTCCGCCACCGCAAACGTACGCGGCCACAGACGAATATCCAGCACCGGCGCCACCACGTTTTCCGCCCACAGCGCCGCTTCGCCGCCGAGCAGGTTGGACTGGTTCGCCACGTCCGGCACGACGGGCGGAACGCCTTTCGGCACGTCGTCCAGACGCGTGCCGCTAATCGGGTAGCGCGTATTCCCGACAAGGAAATAACCGGAGAGTTTGTCGTTATCGACGGTGACGACCGGGCGCGTTTCGCCCATCCAGGTATCGACCGTGAAGGTCACCTGATTGTCATCCCGCCATTCAATATCCTGCACCGCGCGGCGGGATTTCCCGGCAAAATCAATAAACCCGCGCCAGCCGGCATCCCCTTTCACCAGCGTGAAGCTCCCCTCCACCGGCTTGCCCTTCAGGCGCGGCATGGAGAAGGCCCAGCTCTGGGCGCTGTCGGTGTCCGCTATCACGTCCACGCCGTTTAACCCCTGCGGGACGATCTCGTTGCGGTAGTGATAGGCGGTGGACTGGGGCTGGTCGAGATAAAAGCCGGTCGACAGAATGCCCCTGTAGCCGTTCTGCGCCACCTGCCCCAGCGCGTCCTGGCCCTGCCAGGACTGGATCAGAATGCTTTTCGGCAGATCGGGATGGTAGATCTCATCCCAGCCGACCATCTGGCGGTGATGCTTCTCGAGGATCGTTTCCAGCCTGCGGTTGAAGTACGCCTGCAGCGCGTGGCTGTCCGCCAGCCTGTTGTCGCGCATAAACTGCTGGATAGCCGGGTTCGCTTTCCACTGGCTGTCGTCCACCTCGTCGCCGCCGATGTGCAGATACGGATCGGGGAAGATCGCCTCCAGTTCGCTGACCATCGCGTCGGCAAAAGCGTAAGCTGCGTCTTTTGTCGGATCCAGCACCGGCTTCAGCACGCCCCAGTGGCGTTCCATGGCGTACGGCCCCGGCGCACTCATTAGCTCCGGGTAGGCCACGGCAATCGCCGAGGCGTGGCCCGGCATGTCGATCTCCGGCACCACGCGAATGCCGCGCTCGGCGGCGTAACGCACCACCTCACGCATCTGTTCAGGCGTGTAGAACAGCCCGTCGCTGGCAAGCTGGGTTAATTTTGGATAACGCTTCGAGCTGAAGCGCCAGCCCTGGTCGTCGGTCAAATGCCAGTGCAGCACGTTGAGCTTCGCCGCGGCCATGCCGTCGATCTGGCGTTTGATATCCGGCAGCGGGAGAAAGTGGCGTGCCGAATCGAGCAGCAGCCCGCGCCACGGGAAGCGCGGTGAATCTTCAATGGTCACCCACGGGATCGAGGTATTTTCCGCCCCGTTCTGCACCAGCTGGAGCAAACTTTCCATGGCGCGCAAGGCACCGAAGCGGGTGTTGGCGGAGATATCGACGCCGTTGGCGTCCACCGTGAGCTTATAGCTTTCATCGCTGTCCGGCAGCGGCTGCGGCTTCACCTTTTTAGCGATGGCGATGCGGATAGTTGGTTTGTCTGGCTTTTCAGCCTGAGGCTGCAGCGTCCAGCCGGTTTGCAGGGCGATGCGCTGGCGCAGTCGGTTGACGGCGTCACCGAGATCGTCCCCGCTGACGCTTACAGAAACGTTGTTGCTAAGCACCAGTGCGCCCTGGGTCGTCGGGCGTTCGACCTTCGCAGGCCAGGGCATTAAGGGGAGATCCCCTGCCGGGGCGGCAAAGGCAGAGGCGCCGAGCATCAGCCCGGCGGTTAAGAGACTGTACCGTAACATGAATGTTCCTTATCTGACGGGCCAAATAAAGGCAAAACATTCTGTTAACATGCGCTCATTTTGTCGTCAAGCGAATGCGCCGACGGAGATCACAGGTTGTTGAATTTGGGAGGAAAGCCATTGCCGGGTGGCGGCTTCGCCTTACCCGGCCTACGTTCGGATCGTAGGCCCGGTAAGCGCAGCGCCACCGGGCTTGCCGTTACTGCCAGCCATACCGACGCGCATAGAACCCTTTCACCATCTGGGTCAGCACCATATAACCGGCGAGGATCGCCACCAGCCACGGGAAGTAGCTCAGCGGCAGCGCCTGCAGCTGCAGGTAGCTCGCCAGCGGTGAGAACGGCAGCGCGATGCCGAGCGCCATCACAATCCCCGTCATCACAATCAGCGGCCACGCGGCGCGGCTCTGGATGAACGGAATGCGGCGGGTGCGGATCATATGCACAATCAGCGTCTGGGACAGCAGACCTACCACGAACCAGCCGGACTGGAACAGCGTCTGGTGTTCCGGGGTGTTGGCGTGGAACACAAACCACATCAGGCAGAAGGTCAGGATGTCGAAGATGGAGCTGATCGGGCCAAAGAACAGCATAAAGCGCCCAAGATCTGCCGGGTTCCAGTGCTGCGGCTTCTGGATCTGCTCGTCGTCCACGTTATCAAACGGGATCGCCACCTGAGACACGTCGTACATCAGGTTCTGGATCAGCAGGTGCAGCGGCAGCATCGGCAGGAACGGCAGAAACGCGCTCGCCACCAGCACGCTGAAGACGTTACCGAAGTTGGAGCTGGCGGTCATCTTGATGTACTTGAGCATATTGGCAAAGGTACGGCGCCCTTCGATCACGCCCTCCTCCAGCACCATCAGGCTCTTTTCCAGCAGAATGATATCCGCCGCTTCGCGGGCAATATCGACCGCCCCGTCTACGGAGATACCGATATCCGCCGCACGCAGGGCGGGCGCATCGTTGATGCCGTCGCCCATGAAGCCCACCACGTGCCCTTCTCGCTTAAGCAGGGTGACGATGCGCTCTTTGTGCATCGGCGTCAGGCGGGCAAACAGCGTGGTGCGCTGGGCCAGCTTCGCCAGCTCGTCATCGGAGAGATGTTCAATATCGCTCCCCACCACCACGTCGCCCGCGTCCAGCCCCACCTCGTGGCACACTTTGGCCGCCACCAGCTCGCTGTCGCCGGTGAGAATTTTGACGGTAATGCCGCTCGCCTTCAGCGCCTTCAGCGCCGGGGCGGTGGTCTCTTTCGGCGGATCGAGGAAGGCGATGTAGCCCTCGAGGATCAGATCGGATTCGTCAATACGCTGGTAATCCCCCTCCCGCGCGGGCAGGAACTTGCTCGCCACCGCCACCACGCGCAGCCCCTGACGGTTGAGGTTGTCGGTGACGCGCTTGATGCGGCGCAGCATGGTGTCGTCCAGCGGCACGATGTCACCGTTATAGCGCACCTGCGTCGACACGTTCAGGATCTCCTGCAGCGCCCCTTTGCAGATCAGCTGATGCACGTTCGGCTGCTCGCTCACCACCACCGACATACGGCGGCGCTCGAAGTCGAACGGGATCTCATCCACCTTCTGCCAGCGGCCGGAGAGCGTGCGGGCGGCCTCCTCGTCCACGCCTTCCAGCACGGCGACGTCGAGCAGGTTTTTCAGCCCGGTCTGGTAATGGCTGTTCAGCCACGCGCTGTGCAGCACGCGCTCGCTGGTTTTGCCGGAGATATCGGTGTGGTTCTCCAGCACGATTTTGTCCTGCGTCAGGGTGCCGGTTTTATCGGTGCAGAGAATGTCCATCGCGCCAAAGTTCTGAATGGCATCAAGGTGTTTGACGATCACCTTTTGTTTAGAGAGCTTCACCGCCCCGCGCGCCAGCGTAGAGGTCACAATCATCGGCAGCATTTCCGGCGTTAAGCCGACCGCCACGGAGAGCGCAAACAGCGCCGCCTCCCACCAGTCGCCTTTGGTGTAGCCGTTGATCAGCAGCACGATCGGCGTCATCACCATCATAAAGCGGATCAGCAGCATGCTGACGCGGCCAATCCCTTTCTGGAAGGCATTCGGCTCGCTCTCCTGCTCGCTGACGCGCCCGGCAAGCTGACCAAACCAGGTGTTGCCCCCGGTGGCGGTGACAATCGCCTGCGCGGTGCCGCTGACGACCGTGGTCCCCATAAAGCACAGGGTGTCGCACTCGAGCGGGTTCATCTGCTGCGGGTCGCGGCTGCGCGCCACCTTTTCAACGGGCAGGGATTCGCCGGTCAGGGAAGCCTGCGCCACAAAGAGATCGCGCGCCTGGATGATGCGTAAATCCGCCGGGATCATGTCCCCCGCGGCCAGCTTCACCAGATCGCCCGGCACCAGCTGGTCGATAGGCAATTCCACCCAGGCGTTTTCGCCGAGATCGTTGATCACGCGCGAGACGGTCGCGGTGTTGCTGACCATCGCCTTCAGGGCGTCCGCCGCTTTGGTGGAGCGGGCCTCCTGAATAAAGTTCAGCAGCGTGGAGATGCCCACCATCAGGGCAATCACCCCTGCGGCAAACAGATCTTCCGTCGCGTAGGAGATGAGGCCGAGCACGGTCAGCAGCAGGTTGAACGGGTTGCGGTAGCAGAGCCACAGATGCACCCACCACGGAGACGGCTTTTGCGCCGGAATGAGGTTATCGCCATGCACGGCGCGGATTTTTTCCACTTCTGCCGCGTTCAGCCCTTCCGGGTGTCCGCCAAAGGCGCGCCAGACTTCGTTTTCATCCATCGCCGCCACGTTCAGGCAGCGTTCGGTCAGGGACGCGGGGATCGCCGCCCCCGCCATGTTTTTGGCGTTTGGCAGCGGGTCGCGCTGAACAAGACGGTGTGGCAGGTGGCGGCTCAGCAGGGCCTGCAGCTGCCGGGTGATATTTTTAAACATCGTCATTCCTCCGCATCCGCAAAGGCGGACGCAGCATTTCCTTCAGGCGTGGCAAAGCCGTACCTGAGAGGCACTTAATTTTTCAAGCAGGAACGTTTGGAACGCTGCTGCCTCACATCACCGGTGAGTCAGCAACAGGCTGGCTTACCGGAAAGAACGCATTCTCCCGTTCAGGAGAGGTGTGGGATCGGGATCCATGAAGCCTCCGGTAAGTAAAAAGTAGGGTGTCGCCGCGCAGTATAAGGATTTAAGCGTACCCTTTTTGATGATTCGGGCGGTATTATACCCCCCTGCAAATAAACCGAACGTAAACCAGATTTAGCCCATAGCGAAATCGCGCTATAGCATTAGGCTCAATTCATTACATTGTCGTTGTTACAGGGAATACAGCATGCAGAACCGCCTTACGATTAAAGACATCGCGCGTTTAAGCGGCGTGGGGAAATCGACCGTCTCACGCGTGCTGAACAACGAAAGCGGCGTCAGCGAACGCACCCGCGAGCGCGTTGAGGCGGTCATGAATCAGCACGGCTTTTCCCCTTCCCGCTCCGCGCGCGCCATGCGCGGGCAGAGTGACAAAGTGGTCGCCATCATTGTCTCGCGTCTGGATTCTCTGTCTGAAAACCTCGCCGTGCAGACCATGCTGCCCGCCTTCTATGAGCAGGGATATGACCCGATCATGATGGAGAGCCAGTTCTCGCCCCAGCTGGTGGAAGAGCATCTGGGGATGCTTCAGCGGCGCAACATTGACGGCGTGGTGCTGTTCGGCTTTACCGGCATCAAAGACGAGATGCTGAAACCCTGGCAGCCGTCGCTGGTGCTGCTGGCGCGCGATGCCCACGGTTTTGCCTCCGTCTGCTATGACGACGAGGGCGCGATTATCACCCTGATGCAGCGCCTGTTTGACGAAGGCCATCGCCACATCAGCTTCCTCGGCGTACCGCACGCGGACGTTACCACCGGCAAGCGACGCCATGAGGCCTATCTGGCGTTTTGCAAAAAGCACAACCTCTCCGCCGTGGCCTCCCTGCCGGGGCTGGGCATGAAGCAGGGCTACGAGCAGGTCGCCAGCGTCCTGACGCCGCAGACCACCGCGCTGGTGTGCGCCACGGATACGCTGGCGCTGGGCGCGAGTAAATATCTGCAGGAGCAGCGTATCGACGGTCTGCAGGTCGCGAGCGTCGGCAGCACGCCGCTGATGAAGTTTTTGCACCCGGAGATCATCACCGTCGATCCGGGCTACGCTGAGTCCGGCAGACAGGCCGCCGCGCAGCTGATCGAGCAGATCACCGGGCGCGCAGAGCCGCGTCAGATCGTTATTCCTGCCCACCTTTCATAACCCCCACCAATCGGTTTATTGTGATCTTCGCCCGATTTCGGGAACGTTCCCATTTTCGCCGTCACGCTGAAGGAGTAGGCTTGCGCTCAGGTCATTACACCCCCTCACCATCTGTCATGAGGTTTCATGATGAGTAAAGTCAAACAAGCAGATATCGATCAGCTGATCGTCCTGGTCGGCGGCCGCGAAAACATCGCAACCGTCAGCCATTGCATTACCCGCCTGCGCTTCGTGCTGAACGATCCGGCCAAAGCGAACCCGAAGGCGATTGAAGAGCTTTCCATGGTAAAAGGCTGCTTCACCAACGCCGGTCAGTTCCAGGTGGTGATTGGTACCGAAGTGGGCGATTACTATCAGGCTCTGCTGGCGACCACCGGGCACAGCGCGGCGGATAAAGAGCAGGCCAAGAAGGCTGCGCGCCAGAATATGAAGTGGCACGAGCAGCTGATTTCCCACTTCGCGGAGATCTTCTTCCCGCTGCTGCCGGCGCTGATCAGCGGAGGCCTGATTTTAGGCTTCCGTAACGTCATCGGCGACGTGCCGATGAGCGACGGCAAGACCCTGGCGCAGATGTACCCGGCGCTGAAAACCGTGTACGACTTCCTGTGGCTGATTGGCGAAGCGATCTTCTTCTATCTGCCGGTCGGGATTTGCTGGTCCGCAGTGCGCAAGATGGGCGGTACGCCGATCCTCGGTATTGTACTCGGCGTCACGCTGGTCTCTCCGCAGTTAATGAACGCTTACTTACTTGGTCAACAGGTGCCAGAGGTGTGGAACTTCGGCCTGTTTAGCATCGCCAAAGTGGGCTATCAGGCGCAGGTCATTCCGGCCCTGCTGGCGGGCCTGGCGCTGGGCTTTATTGAAACCCGACTGAAACGCATCGTGCCGGATTATCTCTATCTGGTGGTGGTGCCGGTCTGCTCGCTGATTCTGGCGGTCTTCCTGGCGCATGCCTTTATCGGTCCGTTTGGCCGCATGATTGGCGACGGCGTGGCCTTCGCGGTGCGTCACCTTATGACCGGCAGCTTCGCCCCGATTGGCGCCGCGCTGTTTGGCTTCCTGTACGCCCCGCTGGTGATCACCGGCGTGCACCAGACCACGCTGGCCATTGATATGCAGATGATCCAGAGCCTCGGCGGCACGCCGGTCTGGCCGATTATCGCCCTGTCTAACATTGCCCAAGCGTCCGCGGTGACCGGCATCATTATCGTCAGCCGCAAGCACAACGAACGCGAGATCTCCGTTCCGGCGGCCATCTCCGCCTACCTCGGCGTCACCGAACCGGCAATGTACGGTATCAACCTGAAATACCGCTTCCCGATGCTCTGCGCGATGATCGGTTCCGGTCTGGCAGGCCTGGTGTGTGGACTGAACGGCGTGATGGCGAACGGGATTGGCGTCGGCGGCCTGCCGGGCATCCTCTCCATCCAGCCCGCTTACTGGCAGGTGTTTGCCCTGGCAATGGCCATCGCCATCATCGTCCCAATGGCGCTGACCACCGTGGTTTACCAGCGTAAGTTCCGTCAGGGCTCGCTGCAGATTGTTTAACTTCATCTTTCGGGGCGCAGTTGCGCCCCTTCGCATTTGCAGGAACGCATTATGAATACCCTTCCTCACTGGTGGCAGAACGGCGTCATCTACCAGATTTACCCAAAGAGTTTCCAGGACACCACCGGCAGCGGCACCGGCGATTTACGCGGCGTGACGCAGCGTCTGGACTATCTGAAAACCCTCGGCATTGACGCCATCTGGCTGACGCCGTTTTATATCTCTCCGCAGGTGGACAACGGCTACGACGTGGCGAACTACACCGCCATCGATCCGGCCTACGGCACGCTGGATGATTTCGACGAGCTGGTCGCTGAGGCGCACGCGCGCGGCATTCGCATCGTGCTGGATATGGTGTTTAACCACACCTCAACCCAGCACGCCTGGTTCCGCGAGTCGCTGAACAAAGCGAGCCCGTACCGCCAGTTCTACATCTGGCGAGACGGCACGCCGGAGCAGCTTCCCAACAACTGGCGCTCCAAGTTTGGCGGCAACGCCTGGCGCTGGCACGCGGAGAGCGAGCAGTATTACCTGCACCTGTTCGCGCCAGAGCAGGCGGACCTCAACTGGGAAAACCCGGCGGTGCGCGCCGAGCTGAAAAAGGTGTGCGAGTTCTGGGCCGATCGCGGCGTGGACGGCCTGCGTCTGGACGTCATTAACCTGATTTCAAAAGATCAGGATTTCCCTGACGACAACATCGGCGACGGTCGCCGCTTCTATACCGACGGGCCGCGCATCCACGAATATCTCCAGGAGATGAGCCGCGACGTCTTTACGCCGCGCAACCTGATGACGGTGGGCGAGATGTCCTCGACCTCGCTGGAGAACTGCCAGCAGTATGCGTCTCTCGACGGGCGCGAGCTGTCGATGACCTTTAACTTCCATCATCTGAAGGTGGACTACCCGGGCGGCGAAAAGTGGACGCTGGCGAAGCCGGACTTCGTGGCGCTAAAAACCCTCTTCCGCCACTGGCAGCAGGGGATGCACAACAAAGCCTGGAATGCGCTGTTCTGGTGTAACCACGATCAGCCGCGCATCGTGTCGCGCTTTGGTGATGAAGGCGAACACCGCGTAGCGGCGGCGAAGATGCTCGGCATGGTGCTGCACGGGATGCAGGGCACGCCGTATATCTATCAGGGTGAAGAGCTTGGCATGACCAACCCGCACTTCAGCCGCATCACCGACTATCGCGACGTGGAAAGTCTAAACATGTTCGCCGAACTGCGCGCCAGCGGCCGCGAGCCGGATGAATTACTGGCGATTCTGGCGAGCAAGTCCCGCGACAACGGGCGAACCCCAATGCAGTGGGACGCGTCGCACAATGCGGGCTTTACCGAGGGCGAGCCGTGGATTGGGGTCTGCGATAACTACGAAACCGTGAACGCCCGCGCGGCGCTGGACGATGCGGATTCGGTGTTCTACACCTACCAGTCGCTGATTCGCCTGCGCAAAACCCTGCCGGTGCTGACGTGGGGGGATTATGAGGATCTCCTGCCGGAACACCCTTCCCTGTGGTGCTATCGCCGCCAGTGGCAGGGGCAGACGCTGATGGTGGTGGCGAACCTGAGTCGGGAACGCCAGCAGTGGCAGCCGGACCCGGTACAGGGCGCCTGGCGGGTCGCTCTCGGCAACTATGATGACGTTCCCTCCCGCCCCAATGCGCGGCTATTGCGCCCGTTTGAAGCCATCTGGTGGGTGCAGGAATAAATACCAGGAGATACAGCATGCTGTATCTCCTTTTTTATGTTTAGCGATACGCTAAATGTACGACGATAACTTTTACATCACGCTGTGCCCAAAATAAAAATAGCCCTGCCAATTAAATAACCTCGGCAGGATATGATGAAAAAGACAATTATTAAAGCAACGTGTATTAGCGCATTATTATTAAGCACGCAGGGATGGTGCGGAAATACATCCGTCGACCTTCGATTTGGTCATAATACGCGCTCAGACGTAAATGATTCACGTATTAAGGTCATGCATCAGGCAAATAACGGTTTTTACTTCTCCATTGAAGCCGCACAAAACCACAACGATACCTTTTTTGGTGATACCGACCGATATAATCCCGATGACAAAGGGTTAGGGAAGGTGCGAATAAGCAGGTCATTTCTTCCCAAGCTGACTCGCTGATTAAAATTTCGCGT
>NZ_JBRIQR010000060.1:0-16192 GCF_052983755.1 Enterobacter sp. CFEC122
TCCCGGTCTGATCTGTCACCTATGTATCCGGTCATACAGCAGCGCCGCCGGGCGATATTAGTTAAGACCTTCCGCTTTCAGCGCCGCAGCCACCGCAGGACGTTCAGCCACGCGTTTCATATACGATGCAATGTGGTCTAACCCTTCCAGATTCAGCTTAACCGCACGTGCCCAGCGCAGCACGGTGAACAGATACGCATCAGCGATCGTGAAGCGTGAGCCGCCAATCCACTGTTCGTCTTTCAGCGATTCGTTAACGTACTGCAGCTTTTTCTCCAGCAGGGCGCGCAGGGTCGGCTTAAACTCTTCCGGCGTATCCGGGCGGAACAGCGGCGTAAAGCCTTTGTGCAGCTCGGTGGCAATGTAGTTCAGCCATTCCAGCGTTTTATAGCGAGAAATCGTACTGACCGGGGCCAGCAGCTGGCGATCGGGCACGCTATCGGCCAGGAACTGCATAATCGCCACGCCTTCGGTCAGCAGGGTACCGTCATCCAGCAGGAGCGCCGGAACCTGTCCTTTCGGGTTAATGGCAAGAAAGTCATCGCCGTTTTCCAGACGTTTTTTCATCAGATCAACGCCATCCAGCGTGAAATCTTTGCCGCTCTCGCGCAGGGTGATATGGGAAGCAAGAGAGCACGCGCCCGGTTTGTAGAACAGTTTCATCGGTAACTCCTTTTCGCTGAGGTTTCAGCTATGTTAGTGCGCAAACGGATAAAAAAAAAGCCGCTAATCAATTAGCGGCTTCTGGTCAGTCGTTTCTCACGGATTTCACGCAGTAGCGGTTTTGGTCGCCTTAGCGGTCTTGTCGTCGTCCTGAGTCATGCGATTCAGTTTCGGTGCGGTCAGCAGCATCAGAGCGGCAATAACGGCAGTCGCGATACCAATCTGCATGAACACGGTACCGTA
This sequence comes from Enterobacter sp. CFEC122, assembly GCF_052983755.1. Classification (NCBI taxonomy): domain Bacteria; kingdom Pseudomonadati; phylum Pseudomonadota; class Gammaproteobacteria; order Enterobacterales; family Enterobacteriaceae; genus Enterobacter; species Enterobacter sp. CFEC122. The sequence goes on from NZ_JBRIQR010000060.1 coordinate 907, forward strand.
GACGTTCAGGGAAACCAGTGGGTCAGTGACGTTTTCCGGCACGGCCATCAGGTTCGCAATCTTACCGGCGATAATTGCTGCACCGGCAGTGGTCAGGAACCAGCTACCCATAATGAAGCCCATCAGACGCTGCGGAACCAGCTGTGCAACCATTGCCAGACCCAGACCAGAGATCATCAGTTCGCCGATAGACTGCAGCGCGTAGCTCAGGATCAGCCAGTTAACGGATACGATACCGGCGTCGGTAGCAAATTTGGTACCCAGCGGCAGCACCAGGAACGCGCCGGAACACAGCACCATACCGATAGCAAACTTGTGCGGCATTGGCAGACGGTCGCCCATCTTGTTATAGATCGCGGCCAGAATCGGGCTACCAATCATGATCCAGAACGGGTTCAGTGCTTGATACTGCTCCGGTTCGAACGCGATGCCCAGAATAGAGTGCTCGACGTTACGAATGGCGAAGAAGTTCAGAGAGGTTGGCATCTGGCTGTACAGCACGAAGAAGATAATCGCTTCCAGCATCAGAATGAAGGCCACGATCATCTTACGACGGGCAGCACCCTGCATAGCGAATGCTTCTTTCGCGAAGATAACCACGATACCCAGCGCCACAACGCCCAGAACGGCACGTGCGATACCCTGGTTGTGCAGCAGCCAGGTAGCGATGGCCGCCAGGACCACAACGCCTACGATGGTCGCCAGCAGTTTGCCCATATGCACAGGCTCGAAGTCTGGTTTTGAACCGTAGTTTTTAACCCAGCTGCGGCAGAACAGGAAGTTCACCACGGTGATCAGCATACCGACGAAGCTCAGTGCAAACGCCACGCTCCAGCCGAATTTTGCTGCGAGCCATGGGGTTGCCAGCATCGAGAAGAACGAACCGATGTTGATGGACATGTAGTACATGGTAAATGCACCGTCCAGACGCGGGTCATCTTTGCTGTAGCAGGTAGAGAGCAGGGAAGACGGGTTCGCTTTGAACAGACCGTTACCCACAGCGATCGTGGCCATGCCCATATACACGACAGCGGCATCATGCCCTGACCATGCTACCAGTCCATAGCCAATCGCCAGAACAATGGCGCCCAGCATGATGACACGTTTAGTTCCGAGGACTTTATCGCCCAGCCAGCCGCCGATAGCGACCAGACCGTACACCAGAGCACTGAAGGAGGAGAACAGCGTGATGGAATCGGCTTCGGACATACCCAGCTGTTTTACCAGGTAAACCGCCATGATCCCTTGCAGGCCGTAGTAACCAAAACGCTCCCATAACTCGATAGAGAAGATGAGATAGAACGCTTTAGGTTGTTTAAAAGCGTTCAGACTCACGCTTTCATCTGTTGGTTTATTGTTTGCAGTCGACACATATACCTCTTTTTTTACATCCCATATTAACGGGGGTGTTCATAGCGTGATGGCCGTAGTCCATACGCCTTATAGTTATATTGGGAGGAGAAACGGCGGGTAATGTTCACTATCCTGCCCCATCTGGCAATATGTTTGTAATAATCTGTTACATATATCCTGAATGGTATAATCGTCGGTTCATGCAAATGTTATTCAGCGTTAAATTTCATACGCTGAGTAAAGGTAGTTTTTTCGACTGGTAATCACCGGTCAGTACGGGCTGCTGGCGATATGTTCTGCTATTTGCCGCTTGTGGCAGTGATATAGCCCATATTCTGAAAAATAGCTGGTCTTATCGTCGGCAAAGAAAGAGGATTGTCTTGTCAGATAAAGGGTTTAGGTCGATTTTGACAACAAAAATACAACATGAAGTTATCAGGGTGATCGCGATCACAGATGTATAGAAATTTTCGGCTATGAAAAAACTATTAACCTGTTTCAGCGTTAAAGAGCCGAATAAGTGACAGGTGAGGCGAAACGAAAGGCGAACAAATAACGGTCAAAAGAAGAGCGTTTGAAAGCCCTTCTTTAGTCAGGGGATTGAGATGCCTCAGGGGTACACTTTTTCTTTGTATTCGCAGAGATCTTCAATAATGCAGGAGCCGCAGCGAGGCTTACGGGCAATACACGTGTAACGACCATGCAGAATCAGCCAGTGATGGCAGTCAACCTTAAATTCCGCCGGAACCACTTTCAGCAGCTTCTCTTCGACCTGCTCGACATTTTTCCCCGGCGCGAAGTTGGTCCGGTTAGAGACGCGGAATATATGCGTATCGACGGCGATAGTGGGCCAGCCAAACGCGGTATTGAGCACCACGTTCGCCGTTTTACGCCCCACGCCCGGTAAGGCTTCCAGCGCGGCACGGTCTTCCGGCACTTCGCCTCCGTGCTGCTCCAGCAGGATCCGGCAGGTCTTGATGACGTTCTCGGCTTTGCTGTTAAACAGGCCGATGGTTTTGATATAGGACTTCACGCCTTCCACGCCCAGCTCCAGCATGGCCTTCGGCGTATTGGCGACCGGATAGAGCAGGGCGGTGGCTTTATTGACGCTCACGTCGGTCGCCTGTGCAGAGAGCAACACGGCGATCAGCAGCTCAAACGGGGAGGTAAAATTCAGCTCCGTCGTCGGGTGCGGGTTCTCGTCCCGCAGACGGGTCAGGATCGCAATGCGCTTTTCTTTATTCATGAGGCCTTCTCGGGTGTCCCTTCCAGAACGCTGCGCTCAGCCGCGCGGCGCTTACGTTTCTCGTCAATCAGGTATTTTATCGCCAGCATCATGCCAAGACCAATAAACGCGCCAGGCGGCAGCATCGCCAGCAGGAATGGCGTATCGGTGTGGAACACTTCAATACGCAGCGCTTTGGCCCAGCCGCCCAGCAGCGCATCAGCGCCGTCGAACAGCGTACCGTTGCCGAGGATCTCGCGCAGCGAGCCCAGCACGAACATGGCGCAGGTGGCACCCATGCCAATAGAAAAACCGTCCAGCGCCGACATGGCCGGACTGTTTTTCACCGCAAAGGCTTCCGCACGCCCGACCACGATACAGTTGGTGACGATAAGGGGAATGAAGATCCCGAGCGACTGGTACAGACCGAACGCGTAGGCGTTAATCAGCATCTGAACAATACTGACCACCGACGCAATGATCATGACGTAAATAGGAATACGAATTTCCGACGGCGTCCAGCGGCGCAGGGCAGAGATGGAGAGGTTGGTCAGGGTCAATACCAGCGTGGTTGCCAGACCCAGACCGAGCGCGTTGGTGGCGGTGGATGTCACCGCCAGCAGTGGGCACATGCCCAGAAGCTGAACCAGCGCGGAGTTGTTTTTCCACAACCCCTGGACAATAACCTCTTTAACCTGGCTCATGATTACTCCTCACAGGCCGGAAGATTGTTGATTTGCGCGGGCAGCGTTTCAGCGTACAGCCCGGCTCGTTTTACGGCATTCACCACCGCACGTGGGGTGATGGTCGCCCCGGTGAACTGGTCGAACTCGCCGCCATCTTTCTTCACCGCAAACGCGGTATCACCTTCGCCATGGATCACTTTACCGGCAAAGTGCAAAATCCAGTCGCTCAGACGGGTTTCAATTTTATCGCCAAGACCCGGCGTTTCATGGTGTTCCGTCACGCGGGTGCCCAGTATGGTGCCGGAGAAATCGCTGCCCACGAGGAGCTGAATGGCACCGGAATAGCCGTCAGGCGCCGTCGCTTCCATCACCGCGCCGACCGGTTTATCCCCTTTTCGGGCAATAAAGAGGCGGTGCGGGCCTTTCCCAAGCTGCGGCGCGTCTACCACAAAGCAGCTTTTTTGCAGGTCGTTATCGTAGAATTCCGCCGGGATCACCTGATCGAACAGCGCCTTTTGCTGCTTCGAGGCCTGCTCTTCGATGGTCGTTTTGGTCAGCGCATTTACCAGCGCCGTCAGCCCTGTCAGGACCGCGGCGAAGACAGCCAGCGTGACGCCGTGTTTTTGCATCGTTTTGAACATGGCGAGACCCTTAGCGATGGCCGTACACGCGCGGACGCGTGTAATAGTCGATGAGCGGAACGGTAATGTTGGCAAGCAGGACGGCAAAAGCCACGCCGTCCGGGTACCCGCCAAAGCTGCGGATGAGCCAGACCAGCAGGCCTGCCAGCGCGCCGAAGATCAGGCGCCCGCGGTTAGTCGTTGAGGCCGTCACCGGATCCGTCAGGATAAAGAAGGCACCCAGCATGGTCGCCCCGGAGAGCAGGTGCAGCTGCGGGCTGGCCAGTGATTCAGGAGAGAATACCCAGCCCAGCGTGGCGCAGACCGCCAGCGTCACGAGGAAGCTGACCGGAATATGCCAGCGGATGGCTTTCTGCTGCAGCAGGAACAGGCCGCCCAGCAGATACGCCAGGTTGACCCACTGCCAGCCGGCACCCGCCAGTGCGCCGCTGTAGATGGCGGATTTCATGATCTGCTCAACGCTGTGCCCGGCATGCAGGGACGTTTTAAAAGTATCAAGCGGCGTCGCCTGGCTGATCCCGTCCACGCCCATGCGCAGCGCGTTCATATCCGCACCGAGTGCCGTATGACCGGTAAAGATCACGTGCAGAGCATCCATAAAGCCCGGAACCGTGGCCGCAATCTCGTGCGGTGGCAGCCAGCTGGTCATCTGTACCGGGAAGGAGATCAGCAGCACCACGTAGCCAATCATCGCCGGGTTAAACGGGTTATGGCCGAGTCCGCCATACAGCTGTTTGGCAATGATCACCGCAAACACGGTGCCGAGGACCACCATCCACCATGGAGCAAACGGCGGGATACTGATCGCCAGCAGCAGCCCGGTCAGCAGCGCGGAGTTATCAGCCAGAATGCGGGAGACCGCCGCCTTGCGCAGCTTAAGGACAAGGGCTTCCGCCGCTAAGGCGCTGGCACAGCCCAGGATTATCTGGAACAGGGTTCCCCAGCCGAAAAACCAGCACTGAACGGCAATGCCCGGCAGCGCCGCCAGGCAGACCAGCATCATAATGTGCGATGTCTGGCGCTGATTGTGGGTGTAAGGGGAGCTTGCGATTCTGAAAACCATTTAATCCTCGTTAACTGCTTGCTGTGCGGCTTTCTTTGCCTGAACGCGCGCAATGGCGGCGGCGACGGCGGCTTTGCGCGGGTCATCGTTGGCGGCCTGCGGTTGCTCATCCTGCTGCGCCGCTTTGCGGGCTTTAGCGCGGGCAATCGCCGCTTCGACGGCGGCTTTACGCGGATCGACCGGCGCGTCGGGTTCTGCGGTTGGCGTCTGCTGCGCCGCTTTGCGGGCTTTGGCACGGGCAATCGCTGCCTCAACGGCCGCTTTGCGAGGGTCGACCGCTTCCTGCTCAACCACCACGCTTTGCTCACCGGCTTTGCGGGCTTTAGCGCGGGCTATTGCCGCTTCAACGGCCGCTTTACGCGGGTCGATCTCAGCATCCGTCTGGACCGTTTGCGCTTTTTCAGCCTGACGGGCGCGAGCCTGAGCTTTACGCGCTTCACGCGCCGCAATGGCTTCGCTGTTGTCCGGCTTCTCGCCAGCCGGGATCACCACAGGCTGCGCCGCGGTCGCTTTTTTCTCGCGAACGCGGGCCAGTGCGGCGTTAATCGCATCCTGATCTTTCTCTCCGGGCTGAACGGCGGCCTGCTTATGGCGCTCCTGACGGGCGATTTTTTCACGCTCCAGTCGCGCCTGGCGCGCTTCAAAGCGTGCCTTGGCTTCCGCCGCGCGTTTTTCTTCCATGGAGATGGCATAAATTTCCGCCTTCTCCTGGCGGAAATACTGCACCAGAGGAATGTTGCTAGGGCAGACCCAGGCGCAGGCGCCGCATTCGATGCAGTCGGCCAGGTTATGGGCTGTCGCCTTGTCGTGCAGCTGGCCTTTGCTGTACCAGTACAGCTGCTGCGGAAGCAGATCCGCCGGGCAGGCGTCGGCACAGGCGCTGCAGCGAATACAGCCTTTTTCTTCCTGCTCTTCACCCATCTCGGTCGGGGAAGGGGCGAGCAGGCAGTTGGTGATTTTGACTACCGGCACATCGAGCCACGGCAGGGTAAAGCCCATCAGCGGGCCGCCCATGATCACCATCTGGTCGCTGGACGGGCAAAACTCAGCCTGCTCCAGCAGGTGACGCACCGGCGTACCCAGACGCGCCCAGACGTTGCCCGGACGAGAGACCGCTTCCCCGGTCAGCGTTACCACGCGTTCGGTCAGCGGCTCGCCGTCGATCACCGCGCGCTTCACGGCGTACGCGGTCCCGACGTTCTGCATCAGCACGCCGATATCTGAAGAGCGTCCGCCGTGCGGAACCTGCTTACCGGTGAGAATTTGCGTCAGCTGTTTAGCACCGCCAGAGGGGTATTTGGTCGGGATAACGCGCAGGCTAATATCGTGACTGCCCGCCAGCACGGCGCGCAGCATTGAGATAGACTGCGGTTTATTGTCTTCGATACCAATCAGCACTTCTCGCGGCTGCAGAATGTGCGCAAGGATGCGGATGCCTTCCACCACCTGGGCGGCGCAGTCCTGCATCAGACGATCGTCGGCGGTGATGTACGGTTCGCATTCGGCGGCGTTGATAATCAGCGTCTGAATGTTATCGCCACCGCCGCGCAGCTTGACGCCGGTCGGGAAGCCTGCGCCACCCAGTCCAGCAACGCCGAACTGATGAATGCGCTCGATAAGCGCCTCGCGGCTGCGGGAGCGGTAGTCGCTCCAGCCATCGCGGTCGATCCAGCGGTCTTCGCCGTCGGCTTCAATAATCACGCTCAGCTCTGAGAGCGCTGACGGATGCGGCACCGTATGAGGCGCGATGGCGACCACCTTACCGGAGGTGGGGGCGTGCACCGGCAGCATACGTCCGCGACCAAAGGTCAGCGGCTGACCGCGAAGAACCGTATCGCCTTCTTTCACGCACAGCTCACCCTCAGCGCCAATGTGCTGCTTGAGCGGCATGACGAAACGGGTCGCCAGCGGTATTTGACGCAGCGGCGTGCCGTTAGACTGGGTTTTCATCTCTGGTGGGTGAATACCGCCGTCAAAGTCCCAAATCTTCTCTTTTCTGAAAGCAGAAAATAACTTAAGCATGTTGTTCCACAGGAATATTGCGAACCGGAATGGTTTGAAGATCCCATTTCCAGCTTTCGGTAGTCGTTTCAACCGGGCGCAGCTCGATACATTGCGTCGGGCAGGGGGCTACGCAGAGGTTACAGCCGGTGCACAGGTCCGCCACCACGGTGTGCATGGCGCGCGTTGCGCCAACAATGGCGTCGACCGGGCAGGCCTGAATACATTTGGTACAGCCGATGCAGTTCGCTTCGTCGATCACGGCCAGCGCGCGGACCGGCTCCTGCACGTCCGCGTCGCCATCAACCGGCTGCGGATCAACGTTAAGCAGGGCGGCAATTTTCAGCATGACTGCTTCGCCGCCGGGGGCGCAGCGGTTAATTTTTTCGCCCTGGATGCCTACCGCTTCAGCGTAAGGGCGGCAGCCCGGGTAGCCACACTGCCCGCACTGGCTTTGCGGCAGAAGCTCATCAATTTTCTCAACAACGGGATCGTCCTCTACCGCGAAACGGCGGGAGGCGTAACCCAGGATAAGGCCAAACACCAACCCCAGGACGCTGATAGAGGCGATGGCAATCCAGATAGCATTCATTACAACTTCACCAGACCACTAAAGCCCATAAAGGCCAGAGACATTAAACCGGCGGTGACCAGCGCAATCGCGTTACCGCGGAAGGGCGCAGGAATATCCGCTGCTGCCAGACGCTCGCGAATAGAGGCAAACAGCACCATGACCAGAGAGAAACCGACAGCCGCAGAAAAACCATACAGCGCCGATTGCATAAAGTTATGACCCAGGTTGATGTTCAGCAGCGCCACGCCGAGAACGGCGCAGTTAGTGGTGATCAGCGGCAGGAAGATGCCCAGCAGGCGATAGAGCGCCGGGCTGGTTTTGCGCACCACCATTTCGGTAAACTGCACCACCACCGCGATAACCAGAATAAAGGCCAGCGTACGGAGATAGGTTAACCCCAGCGGGATGAGGATCCAGGTATCAATCCACCACGCGCAGATGGACGCCAGCGTCATGACGAAGGTCGTCGCCAGCCCCATACCCATTGCCGTTTCCAGCTTTTTGGAAACGCCCATAAACGGGCACAGGCCAAGGAACTTCACCAGAACGAAGTTGTTAACCAGCACGGTGCCGACAAAGAGCAGTAAGTAATCGGTCATTATTTAGCCTGAAATAAAAAAGCCGCCTATTATCGGACAAACCCAGGCAGGCGACAACAGGTTATCTGTAGGGTTATTACGGGTTCACGAAGGTGTTTTTCACCCGCGTCGAACGCTTGAAGTAGGGCACCAGCAGCGCCGCGGCCAGCAACGGGAAAAGCAGCTGACGAACGGCCAGCGCGTCTGAAACGGGCGAAAAAGCAAACGCCTTCACCGCCAGCAGGACCGAAACCAGCAGCCAGATAATGTAGTGCTTAGGCACATTCTTACGGCGCTTAAAGAAGGCGATGGTCAGCCACAGCGTGTAGTACCACATCCCGATCGCGAAAACGAACGACACAAACCACAAAGCAATATTAAGCACGCTTTGCGACAACAGAGTCTGAATGGCGTGAGGGGTAATCAGTGCGGTGGTATAAAGCAGCAGCGCAAGTGATGCGCTTAATAAGGCAACCAGCAGCCATGCCAGTGGGGCGATTAACCAGCCTCCAATGCGTTCTCCAGGCGTTGCGGTCATGAACTCTCCCATAATCTGCGCGAAATGTTGTACAGCCAGTTGGCAGGGCGGAGAGTATATAACATTTCGCGCGGATGGCTACTCTCTTATAAAACGTAACGCCACACGGACTTTGGCACTTCGCCGACGTTGAACAAACGGCCACCGGAGACCAGCTCCGCACGGCGATGGTCAGCGGCGCGATACATATTAATGATTTCCTGATTATCCGACAGGGTGTAGTTCAGATGGTCAAACAGTTTTTCCAGGCTCTCAAGCGAATTGATCTTGCGAAATTTTAATAAATAGTCCTGAACTGTCATATTAATAAGTTTCCATATAAAAGTGAGTAATACCAGTTAAGGTAATTCGTTCGAATAATAAACGGATTAATAAAGACGTAAACAGCCCACTCAGGTAACGCGACGAAATTAGGAGTTTTCTTTGCTGAAATTCAGGCATCAGACGATGCCTGGAAGAGAAGGTTAACCGTGTTCACCAGGGCTGGCAATAAGTAACTGACATATTATGTCACTCTTTATTGCAGTAACCGGTTACTTAGGTTGAGCGACGGTGACAGGCTCCGGCGGCTGGTAGTTATCGATATGGCTGGCAACGCCCAGCAAAATGACCGACACCCCAAGGACAATCCATCCCGCTAATTCAATGATTCGATTAATAATTGACGTCATGATGTGTAATTGTACTTTATCCATAAAGACAGGGCGCAAATGTTACAGCGACGTTTCTCTGACGGCAAGGGCTTTGGGAACGGTTCCCTTAAACAAAATCAGTAGGTTAATACTATGTAACAAAAACAATCCGTATAACCTGCTATTTTACGTCATACGGCACATTATTAATCCGTGCTAATGCCAAACTAGCCAGTGTGAAATAAGAACGACTTAAAAGAGGATGACACTATGAGTGATAATATCCGCGTTGGGCTTATTGGTTACGGGTACGCGAGCAAAACGTTTCATGCGCCTCTGATAGCCGGGACGCCTGGGATGACGCTGGCGGCGGTATCCAGCAGCGACGCTGCTAAAGTCCATGCAGACTGGCCTTCTGTGCCGGTTGTCTCCGAGCCAAAACATCTTTTCAACGATCCAAACATTGATTTAATCGTCATTCCCACGCCGAACGATACCCACTTTCCGCTGGCAAAGGCCGCGCTGGAAGCCGGGAAGCATGTGGTTGTCGATAAACCCTTTACCGTGACACTGTCACAGGCTCGCGAGCTGGATGCGCTGGCAAAGAGTCTGGGCAGGCTGCTGTCGGTGTTCCATAACCGCCGCTGGGACAGCGATTTTCTGACGGTAAAACGGCTTCTCAGTGAAGGTACGTTAGGGGAGATCCTCTTTTTTGAGTCGCACTTTGACCGCTTTCGCCCGCAGGTACGAAACCGCTGGCGCGAGCAGGCCGGTCCTGGCAGCGGTATCTGGTATGATTTAGCCCCGCATCTGCTGGATCAGGTCGTCAATCTCTTTGGCCTGCCGGTGAGCATGACGGTCGATCTGGCCCAGCTCAGGCCCGGTGCGCAGACGACCGATTACTTCCACGCGGTGCTCAGTTACCCGCAGCGGCGAATTGTGCTGCACGGGACGATGGTCGCGGCGGCAGAATCTGCCCGTTACATTATTCACGGCACGCGCGGCAGCTACGTGAAGTTTGGTCTCGATCCGCAGGAAGACAGGCTGAAAAACGGTGAGCGTCTGCCGCAGGAAGACTGGGGCTATGATATGCGCGACGGCGTCGTCACGCGGGTGGAAGGCGAGGAGCTGGTCGAGGAGACCTTGCTGACGATACCGGGTAACTATCCGGCGTATTATGCCGCTATCCGCGATGCGCTGAACGGCACGGGAGAGAATCCGGTTCCGGCCAGCCAGGCGATACAGATTATGGAGCTGATTGAGCTGGGGATCGAATCTGCCAAACATCGCGCGACGCTCTGTCTGGCATAAGTTTTTGACGTTGTTGTAGGCCGGGTAAGGCGTAGCCGCCACCCGGCAAAGGGGGTTAAGCGGTTGCCACCTTATCCCGCAGCGCCTGCTTCTCTGCAGGCGTCAGGAAGGCGATCTCCAGCCCGTTGATCTGCGCCTGACGGATCTGCTCGCGGCTCAGACCCGCCTGCGGTGCGGCGATGTTGTACTCGTGAATGATATCCACGCCCTGAACCGCCGGATCGTCCGTATTCAGCGAGGCCAGCACGCCGTGCTCGAGGAAGGTTTTCAGCGGGTGCTGCGACAGCGATGCTACGGTGCTGGTCTGAATGTTAGACGTCAGGCACGACTCAATCCCGATACGCTGCTCCGCCAGGAAATCCATCAGCGCGCGGTCTTCTACCGCCTTCACGCCGTGACCGATACGTTCGGCGGCCAGCTCGCGGATGGCCTGCCAGATGCTTTCCGGGCCAGCCGCTTCACCCGCGTGCACGGTAATGTGCCAGCCGGCATCGCGCGCGCGGTTGAAGTGGGAGAGGAACAGGCTGCCCGGGAAGCCCAGCTCGTCACCGGCGAGATCGACGGCGGTGATGGCATCGCGATGGGCCAGCAGCGCTTCCAGCTCCTGCAGGCAGGCGGCTTCACCGAAGGTACGGCTCATGATGCCGATCAGGCGAGCCTGAACGTCGAAGGTTTTGCACCCTTCGCGGACGCCTTCAATGACGGCTTCCACGACGCCTGCAACGGGCAGGTTGTGGGTCATCGCCATGTAGCCCGGCGAGAAGCGCAGCTCGACGTAGTGCAGGCCGTTGCGGGCGGCATCTTCGATGTTCTCAAACGCCACGCGGCGGCAGGCATCCAGCGACGCCAGCATTTTCACGCCCCAGTCGAGTTTGCTCAGGAAGCTGACCAGGTCCGGTTCATTAGAGGTCACCTGCACGTGAGGGATCAGGGACTCAAGGGTCTGAGCAGGAAGCGTTAAATTGAACTGGCGGCCAAGATCGAGGATGGTTTGGGCACGAATGTTACCGTCAAGGTGACGATGAATATCAGTTAAAGGCAGGCGTGTATCAATCATGGTCGCACTCTTTTCTGGTTAAAGTGCGCCATATTATAAAAACAAAACGGGGTAAAAAGCTATTTGCGCAAGGGAATATTCCGTTGCGCAAATTGATTACAGAAGCGTATTAATGCCGGCAATCAGGCGTTGAACCCCTTGCTCCAGCTTGCTGCGCGGGCAGCCCGCATTCAGGCGTACGAAGCCATTTCCCTCTTTTCCATAGGTATATCCCGGCATGATGGCGACCTTTTGCTGCTCAATCAGCACTTTTTGCAGCGCCCGATCGTCAATATTCAGCGGACGCAGATCGATCCAGGCGAGATAGGTCGCTTCCGGCGGCTGCCAGTTGAGTTTCGGAAAAGCGCGGTTTACTTCCTGAGCGATATACAACAGATTCTCTTCCAGATAACCCCGCAGGGCATCCAGCCACGGCCCCCCTTGCTGATAGGCGGCGATATGCGCCGTTAGCGCCAGCACGGAAGGGGAAGAGAGCCCGTCCCGACCTTTTAACGCGCTGAGATAGCCGTTACGGCTCTCTTCATCGCCGATCAGGCCATAAGCCCCCGTCAGCGCCGGAATGTTAAAGCTTTTCGAGCCGGAGGTCAGAAGCGCCCATTTGCTCCGCGCCACTGCGGTCCACGGCGTGTGACGATGTTCTCCCCACACCATGTCCATATGGATTTCATCGCTGATAACCGCCACGTCATAGCGCTCGCAGAGTTCCGCCATCTGCGTCAATTCATCCCGCGTCCAGACCTTGCCGGTCGGATTCTGCGGGCTGCACAGCAGCAAAATTTTGTTTTCCGGTTTCGCCAGCGCCGCTTCCAGGGCTGCCATATTGCCCTGCCAGCCAGCGGCCTGTTTTTCCATTTCAACCGCCACAACACGACGCCCGTTTCCCTCTATGGCTTTGTAAAAGGCATCGTATGCCGGGGTGTGAACCACCACGCCGTCGCCGGGTTTTGACCAGAGGCGAATCAGTTCCGAGACCATGTAGATGACGGAGGGGCCATAAACCACGCTTTCGGTATCAATTCGGGTGTTAAAGCGCTGCTGGAACCAGTGTGCGACGGCGGCGAGAAACTCGTCGTTTTTCCAGCGGCTATAGCCAAACACGCCGTGATGAATGCGCTGTTGCAGCGCGTCGGTTATGCAGGGGGCGGTGGCGAAATCCATATCCGAGATGGTGAAGGGCAGCAGATCCGCCGCGCCAAAGCGGTCGGCGACATAGTCCCACTGCGTACACCAGGTGCCGTGTCGATCCACGACGGTTGAGAAATCAAACATGCTTTAATCCTTAACGTAAAACCCCCTCATGGTGAGGGGGCTGAGGCATCAGGCTTCTACTGTTCGCATCAGGGTCGCCAGCTCATCTTTCACTGACTGTACCTGCGGGCCGATAACCACCTGCAAATTGTGCTGGTTTAACTGTACCACGCCGATGGCCCGGTTGGCCTTTAGGGCGTTGGTATCCACTTTTGACATATCCGCCACCGACAAACGCAGGCGGGTAATGCAGTTATCCAGCGAGGTGATGTTATCCGCACCGCCCAGCGCCGCCAGAATGGCAGGGGTGTTATAGCCGGATTTGCCCACGGAACCGGCAACCGCCTGTTCAACGCTGGTGGCCGTATCAATATCGCGTCCTGGCGTTTTCAGGTTAAAGCGGGTGATGGCGAAGCGGAAGATCCCGTAGTACACCGCAAACCAGATTGCCGCCACGACAGGGACCAGATACCACTTAGTCGACAGGCCGTGCAGGATCCCGAACACCACGAAGTCGATCACGTTGCCGTCAGTGTTCACTGAAGTGTAATGGGTATAATTGATATTTGCCGATGTACACTGTGAACAATCAGGTTACTGCAATGTTGAAAATTACAGCTCCCACTCAACTGTGTATGCCGGAAGGAAGCCAAAGACAAGATTGTAAATCCCTTTGAATTTCTCCGTTGTTACCAACACCCCACACAATCATCATCCCTCTTTTATCAAGGCATGATTTCCGTTGCCACCTTTCACTCCTTCTGATATGATAATGAGTTATTATAAATATTTCCGTAAACTTTGTTCCGTAGTATTTCTCTCCTCGAAAACATCCCCAACGTCAGATGCAAGGCGGCTTTGCGCTATCGCAAATGCCATCGTTTTACCGTGGTTTTAGGTAGTAACTATGTAGGGGGTGTGATCTCTTTCTGAGTACAAAAAGGTTAATTTAACAATGATGCAACAATCACAAACCCTATTCGAATCGTCGGTTTTATCGGCAACAAGTTTTCGTACCGTCTACCATGAACACGGACGTTACAAAACAATTAATGGCAACTCCTTTGTTCATGATGGTCATGCATACCGGATTAACACAAGAATCGGCTCTGGTGTTCGTCATGACATACTTATTTCAACAATCAACGAACTGAACGCAATCCTGAAGCTCTACAGTCGAGTGTTCCTTACCCGTTTTGATCTCCACCTCCCTGAGTTCACTTCTGTTGAAGCAGGTAACAAATACATACGCAACTTGTTCAAACGATTACGTGACCGCCTAGGGTCTGGGAATAACGGTTTATCGGAACCTATTATCGATTTTGCTTACGGTTGGGTTTGCGAACAGGAAAAGGCTTCACAACCCCATTACCATTGCTGGATTGCACTTCCACATCGTTCGGTAAGATGGTTTGGAACGCCAGAAAGAGGGAGCGCTGGTATTATTACGGAAATCTGGATGAAACTGACAGGTGGTAAAGCAACGCTGGTAAACTTGGCTAAAGCCACTAAAGACTATCCCGATCACTACGTCATTCATCGTGAACATCCTTCATCACTCGAAGGTCCGGTATTCTGGCTTTCTTACCTGGCAAAAGAACGCGGTAAAGCGCAAACAGGGAAGGGAACGCGCATGTACTCAACATCAAAATTGAGTAGCAAAGTACTGAATTCGTAAATATCGCGCAGGAGGCCCGTAGCGCGTTTTTCTTTCCAAGGTATGCAATCGCATTACCCATATCATGAAAATCGCTTAAAGCCTCGCTCAGAGCGTTTTAAGGCATGATTTGTTCCTGGTTAACTTTATGCTTCGGTCAGATGCATGATAGTTCAACTATAGTTGAATCGCCACGGGTTTAACAGACACCTCAGAGTCATTTAAGATGACTTAAAGAGAGGTGCCCATGAGCGGTAAGCGTTATCCTGAAGAGTTTAAAATTGAAGCAGTCAAACAGGTTGTTGATCGTGGTCATTCTGTTTCCAGTGTTGCAGCACGTCTCGATATCACCACTCACAGTCTTTACGCCTGGATAAAGAAGTACGGCCCGGATTCTTCCACTCATAATGAACAGTCAGATGCTCAGGCCGAGATCCGCCGTCTTCAGAAAGAGTTGAAGCGGGTTACGGACGAACGGGACATATTAAAAAAAGCCGCTGTAGATTCAATCTGTCAATGCAACACCCCTTTCAATTATGGAAGGTGCGAATAAGCGGGGAAATTCTTCTCGGCTGACTCAGTCATTTCATTTCTTCATGTTTGAGCCGATTTTTTCTCCCGTAAATGCCTTGAATCAGCCTATTTAGACCGTTTCTTCGCCATTTAAGGCGTTATCCCCAGTTTTTAGTGAGATCTCTCCCACTGACGTATCATTTGGTCCG
>NZ_JBRIQR010000061.1:0-14733 GCF_052983755.1 Enterobacter sp. CFEC122
GGCTTAGATAATAGTTATTTGCCAACCTGGTGACCGATAATACCACCGACAGCAGCGCCACCTAATGTACCCAGCGTACTACCATCCGTTAATACTGCACCACCGAGAGCACCGGCACCGGCACCAATCGCGGTGTTACGGTCACGTTTAGACCAGTTAGAGCATGCGCTTAGGGACATAGCGACAGTGATTGCCAGAACAGCGGCGGCTAATTTTTTGCTGGTTAAGGTCATAATACTTTCTCCTGAATTATCGATTCACGGAAAGATGTACACGTTAAGTATAGACTAATCGAATACTTAATTCTTTTCCCCGTGAAAGCTGGTCGCGCAGGCGTTACTTCATCACGCAGGTGATAGTCACTTCCTGTTATATCGCTAATAGTAATTTTACGACTTTAGGGCAGGTTAAACAGGTAAAAACTCTTAAAGCAGGGTTAAGAATCATCTCAGAGAAAGACATGTGCGCCCGAAATACGGGCGCGGAGGGAAATCAGGCGCTGGCTTTAATAATATTGACGATCAAACCGCTCTCTTCGAGTTTATTGCGATGCGCTTCGCTCAAACGGTCATCGGTAATCACGCGGCTAAAGCGTGAAGCGGGACCCATCGTGTAAGGGTGAACGGCACCAAATTTAGAGCTGTCGGTGAGCACAATGGCTTCGCACTCTTTTTCCAGTACGGCATTCACCACGTCAGAGCGCATCATATCCCGGCCGGTAAAGCCTGTCTCCGGCTGCCAGCCGTCAATCCCGATAAAGGCCTTACTGAAATGAACCTGCTGGACGTACTGACGGGTCAGCGGGCCAACCATGCTTTCACTTTTTTTCTGATAGATGCCGCCCAGCAGAATCACCTCGCAGCGCGTCTCTTTAAGTAAATGCGCGATATAGCTGCTGACGGTGATAATGGTAACGTCTTTTTGATCGGCAAGCGTTCGCGCCAGAAGGGCATTACTGCTGCCGTTTTCAATAAAGACGGTCTCGCCGTTGTTCACCAGGGACGCAGCAAATTCCGCCAGTTCACGTTTGAGCGCGTAGTTGTTCATCATGCGCGTCTCAACGTCATCACTGTCCAGCGGGACCGCATAGCCGTGCGCGCGACGCAGGTAGCTCTGTTTTTCCAGCAGATTAAGATCCTGACGGATGGTGACTTCAGAAACGCCAGTGGTTTTAGCGAGATCGACTACGCTTACGCGTCCCTGATCGATGACCATCTGCAAAATGAGTTGTTGTCGGGAATTCATAGCATCCATTTAATAAAGCGAAACGAGGTCGGAAACGGTGGGGGTTAAACTTCCCACGGCGCTTTTGGCTGTCTGTTTTCGGGCGCATCGTCAGCGCCATTCTGAGCAAGAAGTTCAGACTTCAGGATCTCAAGATTACGGATAGCAGAGTGATAATCGCCCGCCACCAGGATATCCAGCACGGTATCAATTCGTTGTGCTACAGCTTGTGCGTCAATAGTTGACATAATCTCACCCCAGGCGCGAAAAGTTAATATTTTCAATGATGCAGAAATTGGCTTCAAAAGAGAAGGGAAAAAATGCAATAACCAAATTACATAAACGGAAGTGATAAAATTATTCCCCCTCATGCTGCGGGCTTATTGAGTGGATTAGTCTAAAACTGCGCGCAACGCGCTTTTTTATAAGAGGAATTAGACTATGACAGTTATCAATCAGCCTACCTGCACACTGTTTACCGACACTGAACGGTTCACCCAGCTGTCAGGCTATTATGAGGCAGAGCGACATACAGTCTGGATGATGTTGCGGGCTCAGCCACGTCCTTGCTTCAACCATGCGTTAATAGAGGAGATCATGAACCTTTCATGGCTCGTCCGCCAGTCTGGTTTTGCGGTCGATTTTTGGGTGACCGGATCGCTGGTGCCTGAGATGTACAATGTGGGCGGTGACCTGCAGTTTTTCGTCGAGTGCATTCAGCACGGTCGACGTGAAGCGTTACGGGCCTATGCGCGCGCCTGTGTCGATTGCGTGCATGCGGCCTCCCGGGGGTTTGATACGGGGGCCATCTCGCTGGCCATGGTCGAAGGCAGCGCGTTAGGGGGCGGGTTTGAGGCCGCTCTTGCGCACCATTTCGTTCTGGCGCAGCGCGATGCACGTTTAGGTTTTCCCGAGATTGCTTTTAACCTGTTCCCGGGCATGGGGGGATATTCCCTGGTAGCTCGCCGTTCAGGAATGAAGCTGGCTGAGGAACTCATCTACAAGGGGGAATCCCATACGGCGGAATGGTACGAACAGCATGGCCTGGTGGATCTCCTGTTTGAACCCGGACAAAGCTATGTCTCCACACGAACCTTCATCGACACGCTACGGCCAAAACTGAATGGCGTAAGAGCGATGCTGCGCGCCCGTACGCGCGTTCTGCAATTGCCGCGCAGTGAATTGATGGACATCACGGAAGACTGGGTGGACGCGGCTTTCTGCCTGGAACCGAAAGATATCGCCTACATGGAACGTCTGGTGATGCTGCAAAACCGCCATCACGCGGCGGGGTTGCGTAAAGCCAGTTAATGCTGTTTCCGCGACTGATATCGTTTTAGCCATCGCTCGAATGCGGCAGCGGGCATCGGCTTAGCAAACAGAAAACCCTGCCGTTCGTTGACGCCGTTCTTGGTCAGAAAGGCGTCTTCTTTTGCATTTTCGACCCCTTCGGCAATCACCTGCAGGTTTAACGCCTGCGCCACCGCGACGATGGCGCGCACCAGAGACTGGGAGATGGACTGCTTATGAATATCCCTGACGAACGATTGATCGAGTTTTATGGCGTCAATAGGGAAGCGGGCCAGCTGAGAAAGGGAGGAGTATCCGGTACCAAAATCGTCGAGATGAATTTGCGCCCCCAGCCTGCTGAACTGTTGGATCACTGAGAGCGCCAGCTCTTCGTTCTCGATGAGACAGCTTTCGGTTAATTCGACGTCGACCGGGCAGTATTCAAAGTTCAGATCCTTCAGCGCCTGCTTTAAGTCGCTAAAGATAGTCTGGTCGGCCAGCTGACGCGCAGAGACGTTCACGGCCACGCGCAGGTTAATTCCCTTATCGCGCCATTTCGCCACCTGGCGAACCACATCCAGCATCACCCAGCGGCCCAGCGGCACAATCAACCCTGACTCCTCGGCATAAGAGATAAACTCCAGCGGTGGGATCAACCCGCGTTCGGGCGATTGCCAGCGGACCAACGCTTCAAGACTTCTGACCTCTCCGCGCCAGGTGATTTTAGGCTGGTAGTGGATCAGGAGCTGGTCGTTATCCAGCGCCTTACGCAGGTTGGTATCCAGCCAGAGATACTCAAACACGCGCTGGTTCATCTCGGGCGAGAAGACGCAGAACTTGCCCCGGCCGTTCTCTTTAGCGGTGTACATGGCGGTATCGGCGTTACGAATGACGCTTTCCCGGTCGTTACCGTGCTGCGGGGCGAGGGCGATCCCCAGGGAACAGCCGGTGTAAATTTCGATCAGGCCGATTCGGAACGGCTGGCGCAGGCGGGTTAAAATGCGCGACGCCATCGCTTCCAGAGAACCCTGAGAGGTATGGGTGGCCATGACGATAAACTCATCTCCGCCAAGTCGTGCCAGCACCTGTCCCTCATCCAGACAGCTCAAAATGGCGAGCGCCACAGCCTGTAACAGCTGATCGCCAAACATATGCCCGTAAGCGTCGTTGACCTTTTTAAAGTTATCCCGGTCGAGATACACCACGCCAACCTGCGTGTCGCCGCGGTGACTGATGGCGTCAGAGATCAGGTCGTGGATCGCATTGCGGTTTGGTAAGCCGGTGATGGTATCGGTATTGGCCAGCACGCGCAGCCGCTCCTGAGCGCGGCGTTCCTCGGTAATATCAGTACCGGAACAGATAAGGAAAATTTCATTTTTACCGCTGCCGCTGTGAACGAATTTGTTTCTGAACAGAAACAGTCGTTGCCCTTTACGCGTTTTGATCCAGCGTTCGACTTCGTAGGAGCTGCCGTTGCGGAAGAAACCGGTAATATTGCGCTTTGAGGCAGCCGCTTCGCTGCGGCTCATAAACAGCTTAAACACGTTTTGGCCAATCACTTCTTGCTCTTTGAGGCCGGTATACTCTTCGCTCAGCCGGTTAAAACGCTGAATATTGCCATTCTGATCGAGAATAACAATCACGGAGTTAGCCTCTGACACCACCTGTTCCGCAAAAGAGAGTCCCTGAGCCAGGTCGCGCGCCACGGAGGGCGTATCGTTCCAGGCGGAAGCCGTACCGGCCCACTCGTTACGGGTAATTTTACGGCCCACAAGGTGAACCGGGACATCTTCCCCGAATAACGAGAGCGTCATGGAAATGCTGGAGGTAATAACGGTTAAATGACGGATGAGATCGGCCTGATCGTCGTCCAGCGCAATCACCTGAGTGACATCGGCATTTTCACTGGCGGCAAGGTGCAGAGCGTTGCTGTCAGCTGACAAGCGCCACCATGGGCTGTGGGTTCCCATGTAGCGAAACAGCAAATTTTGCTCCAGATCGTCCATCATGTTTTCTCCCGCAGCTGTTCAGTAGCGCACCAATTATTCATTTGCAGTCGACTTTTCCGTTGAGAAGCAGCGGCAAAACCGAAGTGAACTTATTGTTTTTCCCTGAATTCTTATAATAAAACGAGTCAGATTTAAAAGGATACTTAGTGTATAAAAATTCACGTAACCGAATATAACAACACTCTTTTACTGTAGATAATTATGGCGAATTTGGGCGAGGGGAGACTGAAAATAGTAAGAAAAAATAATGATTTTGTGGCGGGGATAAAAAGAAAAATTGTCGGCCTTTCCGGAAAGGAAATGACCGACAATTGAACAGGTTATCAGGCGACAGGACGCGCGATAATACTGCGGGTTTCCATACGGACTTCAGCGATAGTGACGTCAATCACGTCGGTGACTTTGTAAACTGTTTCACCTTTAATTTGCACCGTACCGTTTTCCTGACTACAGACCATTTCATCACGAACAGCATGCAGGAATGGCGCCGGAATAAACGCGACAGCACCGTTATCGACCAGACGGACGCGCATTCCTCCGCGGCTGATATCAATGATCTCGGCGGCGAAACGGGTATCCGTACCGGCTTTATCCTGCAGGAAGCGCGCGTAAAGCCAGTCGCCAACGTCACGTTCTGCCATGCGGTTCAGACGGCGACGATCGGCCATTTGCAGCGTGGTCTCCTCCTGAGGGCGGGCAACGGTTTCGCCTTTGATAATCGCTTTCAGCAGACGGTGGTTAACCATATCGCCATACTTACGGATCGGTGACGTCCAGGTCGCGTAGGCTTCGAGGCCGAGACCAAAGTGTGGGCCAGGCTCGGTGCTGATTTCAGCGAAGGACTGGAAGCGACGAATGCGGCTGTCCAGGAAGCCCGATGGCTGCGCGTCCAGTTCGCGGCGAAGCTTGCAGAAGCCCGGCAGGGTCAGCACTTCTTCCGGATCGACGTGCACGTCGTGATTCTTCAGCAGGGCCGCCAGCGCTTCGGTATTCGCCGGATCGAAGCCGGTATGGACGTTGTAAATACCAAAGCCCAGCTTGTCGCGCAGCACGCGTGCGGCACAGATGTTGGCGGAAATCATCGCTTCTTCAACGATGCGGTTCGCAATGCGTCGCGGCTCGGCCACGATATCCAGCACTTCGCCTTTCTCACCCAGAACAAAGCGATAATCCGGGCGATCTTTGAACACCAGCGCATGGGTTTGACGCCACTCGCCGCGGTTCAGACAGATGCGATGCAGCAGACGGATCTGCGCGGCAATGGCGTCTGATTCTGGTTTCCAGCTACCGGTATTTTCCAGCCAGTCGGAGACGTTATCGTAGGCCAGCTTGGCTTTCGACTCGATGGTGGCAGCAAAGAACTCGATATCGTCTTCAATCGCGCCATCCGCGGCAATGGTCATGCGGCAGGCGAGAACCGGGCGCACTTCATTTGGGCGCAGAGAGCAGAGATCGTCTGACAGTTCACGCGGCAGCATTGGGATGTTGAAGCCCGGCAGGTAGTTCGTGAACGCACGGATTTTCGCCGTTTCGTCAAGCTTGCTGCCTTCAACAATCCAGGCGGTGGGATCGGCAATGGCAACGGTCAGGTGCAGTTTGCCGTCGGCGCTCTCTTCAGCGTACAGCGCATCGTCCATATCTTCGGTGCTGGCGCTGTCGATGGTGACAAACTCCAGCGCGGTGAGATCGCGACGCGTCAGACCTTCGTCCTGCATCTCGGTTGCCACGCCGTTCGGCGCTTCTTTTTCAAGATTGTGGCGTGCCAGCGTAACCCACCATGGCACGAAATGATCGGCGCCAAAGATAATGAACTGGGTCAGTTCCGCATAAAAACCGCGATCGCCTTTCAGAGGATGACGGCGCATTTCTGCTACGGCCCAGTCACCTTCTTTAAAATCATGCTCAACGCCACGGGCGGCGCGGCAGGGAATGGCATCTTTCAGCAGAGGATGATCCGGCACGATAGAAAGACGATCGTCTTTTCGCTGCACCTTGCCCACAAAGCGGGTCAGGAACGGTTCGATCAGTTCTTCCGGCTCGGCGGACTCACGTTCCTTTTCGGTATGAATGACGGCCATGACGCGGTCGCCATGCATCACTTTCTTCATCTGCGGTGGCGGAATGAAGTAGCTTTTCTGCGCGTCAACTTCAAGGAAGCCAAAGCCCTTTTCCGTGGCTTTTACGACCCCTTCTGCACGCGGCGTCTGGGAATGCAGTTGCTGTTTAAGCTGCGCTAGCAGCGGGTTGTCCTGAAACATAATGTTCTATTTTCGTAGCCATTGAGCGGCTGACAGTTTTACGCGATTCTCACTGTCTCAGCAAGCGGTCTTTGGGTAATGAGTGTGGTTATTCCTCTTTACCAAACGCCACTTTCAGACGATTAAGCCAGCCATCAAACGCACTTTGGGTAAGCAGCGTGATGGCATATTCGCCCTGGAGTCCTTGATCCGTGAGCGGGGTAAACTGCGCGGCGCTGAAGCGGTCCGGCGAGCGGGTCAGCAGTTCGACCGCTGCCGAAAGTGCGGGTGACGTCTGCGGGATCTCTGCGCGGCTGTTTAACAGGAGTTCTCCGGTCAGGTCGAGCAGCGTCGGCTCATGACAAAGCACCGGCGTCAACGCCTCGAGCGCGGGTTCGGCCTGCCAGCGGGAGAGGGACTCCAGCTGATGCGCATTCGCGTAGCGCAGTTCGACGACGGGTAAAAGCGGCATCCACGCATCGTGGCTCGCGGGAAGCGTGTGCGGCTGAATATGGTGCCCCGGCAACCAGCGAACAGGGTGTCCCAACAGCGCCTGAAAAATCGCGACCACGCGCGCCTGAAAACCGATAAAGCCGATAATCTGGTTAATCACCACGATGTCGTACGTGGACAGGCCCACCTCATCAAGCTGGTTCCGGGCTTTATCATCAATGACATCAGGCGAGCTGGCGAGCTGGCGGGCATACTGGGTGATCTGTGCCAGGCGGCGGTTGCTTTCGCGCGAGGAGTCCGGGCCGGGAATCGGGGCGAGGAGGGCGGCGTAGTGGTTACAGAGCCGCTGAACGCCGCAGGCCTGAGCGACCGTTAGCGCGGTACTGAGCCGATCGTAAGCGCTGAGCGTATGCAGTCGGTTCACGGGAATTGAGAGCGGAAACAGCTGGTGGCATAAGGCTCTGGCAGGGGTAAGCCAGCCAGAGCAGGCGGCGACAATCTCATCAGGCAGGGCTAAATCGAGCAAAAAACGATCGTCGACGTTAGCGGCTTCGGGCACCAGGGGCAGAACATCCGTCTGCGCGTGGTTTGACTGGGTTTCATGATACCAGTGGCCTTTGCCGGAAAAACGGCGTTGTTCCATGTGCGTTCCTTGATCTCAAAATGGCGATCAATATCCTGGCGTAAGGCAGATAAAGGGAAAAATATTGTTAGGTGATAACAAATAGCAGAACGGAATAACGAAGGGGTGACGCGGGGGGAAATACTCTCTTCCCGGGCGGGAAGAGAGTCACAGCTTATTTAATTTCCAGCTCGTTCATTGCAGCGATGTTGAAGCCGCCGTCAACGTGAACCACTTCGCCGGAGATACCCGCGGAAAGGTCAGAGCACAGGAATGCTGCAGAGTTACCCACATCTTCAATGGTAACAGTACGACGAATCGGGGTAACCGCTTCGCAGTGTGCCAGCATTTTACGGAAATCTTTAATACCGGAAGCGGCCAGGGTGCGAATTGGACCCGCAGAGATGGCGTTAACGCGCACGCCTTCAGGACCCATTGCGTTCGCCATATAGCGTACGTTGGCTTCCAGAGACGCCTTAGCCAGACCCATTACGTTGTAGTTAGGGATCGCACGTTCTGCGCCCAGGTAGGACAGGGTCAGCAGGGCTGCGCCCGGGTTCAGCATCGCGCGGCAGGACTTAGCCATCGCAACGAAGCTGTAGGAGCTGATATCGTGCGCGATTTTGAAGCCATCACGGGTTACCGCGTTCACGTAGTCGCCGTCCAGCTGGTCACCAGGCGCGAAGCCGATGGAGTGAACGAAACCGTCGAATTTCGGCCATGCTTTTGCCAGTTCAGCAAACATGCCGTCGATGCTTTCGTCTTGTGCAACGTCACATTCCAGAACAATGCTGGAACCCAGCTGCGCGGCAAACTCTTCAACACGGCCTTTCAGCTTGTCGTTCTGGTAGGTGAACGCCAGCTCAGCGCCTTCGCGATGCATTGCCTGTGCGATGCCGTATGCGATGGACAGTTTGCTGGCAACGCCAGTCACCAGAATGCGCTTACCGGAAAGAAAACCCATAGCTTTAATCCTTATATTCATTGCTTATTTTGCCTTGTAATTCATAGCGTTACAGGCAGTATTTCAAAATCATTCGAAATTAGCTCGAAATTATAGCCCACTCACGGCCCTTTGTGTCACGATATTTCTCGCACTTCTCCGAAGTCGCATGCCCCGAAGAATGCGCCGCGGACTCGCGGGGGCGCGAAATTTCAGCATTCGTCCAGTATATCACCCGGCAACAGCTTCGCCTCATCCAACCAGCGAGGAGGCGCGATCACGCAAGGGTGTTCACGCTTTCCTGATGTTGCCGATGAAGCGCGCAATAACGATAAAGAAAACCGGTACGAAGAAGATCGCGAGAAGCGTACCGCTAATCATGCCGCCAAATACGCCGGTACCGATGGCGTGCTGCGTACTGTCGCTCGCACCGGTGGCCAGCATCAGAGGAACAACTCCTAAGGTAAAGGCTAACGATGTCATCAGAATGGGGCGCAGACGCTGACTGGCGGCATGAATGGTCGCCGCCAGCAGGGGTTGCCCTTCGCGATGCAGCTGCCTGGCAAACTCCACAATCAGAATGGCGTTCTTGGCCGACAGGCCGATGAGCGTAATCAGACCGACCTTAAAGAACACGTCATTGGTCATGCCGGCAACAAACACCGCTATCACCGCGCCGATAAGGCCCAGTGGAACAACCAGCATGACCGCAAAAGGAATAGACCAGCTCTCATACAGGGCGGCGAGCACCATAAACACGACCAGTATCGACAGGGCGATCAGGCCCGGAAGCTGCGATTCCGATTTTATCTCCTGTAGCGAACTCCCGGCCCACTCACCCGCCATGCCCTGAGGCAGGCTCCTGGACAAGCCCTCCATGGCCTTCATTGCGGTGCCGCTGGATACGCCTGACGCCGCACTTCCGGTAATCCGTATAGCAGAATAACCCTGGTAGCGCGTCAACTGCTGCGGCGCAACGTTCCAGGATATCGTCGCAAACGTTGATACCGGCACCATCTCACCCATCCGGTTTTTCACTGATAGTTTCAGTATCTGCTCGGGCTGCATTCGATAGGGGGCATCGGCCTGAATAATCACCTGTTGAACGCGGCCGTTGTTCGTATAGTCGTTGACGTAATTTGAGCCCTGGGTGACGGAGAGCGTCTGGTTGATATCATCGAATGAGACGCCCATCGCTTCCGCCTTTTCCCGGTCAACCTGGAGCGCAAGGCTGGTTCCTTCCGGCAGACCGTCTATATAGACATCGCTGAGTTCAGGGCGTTGATTAGCCTGCTGAACCAGCGCGTCGGCGGCCCTCTTTAGAGCCTCATAGCCCGCTCCCGCTCTGTCCTGAACGTACCATGTGAAGCCCGAGGAGGTGCCCATATCCGAAATGGCCGGCGGGAGCAGGCTCATTGTGACGGCATCAGTGACGTTCGTCATGCTGGCCTGTATGTGGTCGGCTTCACCCTGAGCCGTCGAGCCCTGCCGATTTTTCCAGTCCTTCAGCGTGGTGAAGGCCATAGCCGAATTCGGTCCTGAACCTGAAAAGCCAAACCCCAGGATCATAATGTTGCTTTCAATGTCCGGCCGGACCGCAATTTCCGCTTCAAATTTTTTAACCACGTTGAGGGTGCGCTGCATCGTGGCATCAGAAGGCAGCTGGATAGAGGACATAAAGTAGCCCTGATCTTCATCCGGCAGAAAGGACGACGGTAGCGAAGACAATCCAGCAAACAGCGCCGTGCAGAGCGCAACGTAAAGGAGCAGCATACGCCCGGTTCGCTTCAGAACGGCACCCAGCCCGGCTTCGTAACAGACGGTGAGCAAACGGAAGCGCGCGTTAAACCTGGCCGCGAACCTTCCACTTCCGCTCTTTCCTGCCTTGTGCGGCTTGAGTAACGTTGCGCACAGGGCAGGCGTTAGCGTCAGGGCCAGAAACGCGGACAGCAGTATGGAGACCGCCATAGAAATACAAAATTGTCGATAGATAATCCCGACCGAACCCTCAGCAAACCCCATGGGGATAAAGACGGCAGTGAGCACCAGCGTGATCCCGATAATCGCCGGGGAGATCTCCTGCATGGCCTGCCGGGTAGCGTCCCGTGGGGAGAGGCTTTTTTCCGCCATCAGTCGTTCGACGTTCTCCACAACCACAATGGCATCATCAACGATAATCCCTATTGCCAGCACCATGCCGAACATCGTCAGAATATTGATGGAGTATCCGCTCAATAACATCACCGTGAAGGTGCCAAGAAGTGCGACGGGAGCAACAATCGCCGGGATAAGCGTACAGCGTATCTTGTGCAGAAACAGAAGCATCACCAGGAAGACCAGCACCATCGCTTCTACAAATGTCTGAACCACCTTCATGATAGAAAGTTTCACAAACGGCGCGGTATCGAAGGGAACCGTAAACGCCATTCCTTCCGGTAACACCTGGGAAAGCTCGTCGATGCGCGCGCGTACGCCTGAAGCTGTACTCATTGCGTTGGCACCCGGCGACAGCTGGATTGCCGCCGCCGTTGCGGGCACGCCATTTTCGCGGATACCGAAAGCGTAACTTTGCAGGCCGGACTCAACGCGCGCGACGTCGGACAGTTTCAGCCTCGCGCCCGATGCATCTGATTTCAGGGTAATGTTTCTGAACGCCTCTACCGAAGTGAGTTGCCCCTTCACGGTGATGGGATACGTTACGCCTTGTCCCGCAGATGCTGGTTCATCTCCCGTTTTGCCGGGCGAAACCAGGGCATTTTGCTGGCCAACAGCAGTAAGTACATCGCTCACCGAAAGGCCGTAGCTGTGGAGCTTCATCGGATCCAGCCAGATACGCAGCGCTTTTTCGCCGCCAAACAGCTGAACTTTCCCTACGCCGGGCACGCGACGAAGCTCGTCACTGACGTTTCGGGCAAAATAGTCGCTTAAGTCGGCTTCCTCGAATTGACCGCTGGTGGACTTCAGCCCCACCATCATTAAAAATCCAGAATTAGCGGCCTCGACGTTAATGCCGTTTTGTCTTACCGCCTGAGGAAGACGAGGCTCGACGATCTTAATCTGGTTCTGCAGATCCATCTGCGCCAGCTTGATGTCCGTGCCGGGTTTAAACGTGACGGTAATCGATGCCGAACCGGTTGTGTCGCTGGATGATTCGAAGTAGAGCAAATTATCTACGCCAGAGATTTCGCGCTCGATTAACGATACCACCGACGTATTCATGATATCGGGGCTGGCCCCCGGGTAACTGACGGAAATAATGATGCCCGGCGGTGCCACCGCCGGATACTGCGCAACCGGCAAACGAGGAATAGACAGGAGACCCGTCAGGACGATAAACAGCGCCACGACCCAGGCGAAAATAGGGCGGTCAATAAAAAAATGAGGCATTGGTTTTTTTGTGCAAAAGAGTGAGGTAGAAAGTCTACCGCGCACCTGTTTAGCGGAAGTGGGCGGTTTATGGAGGATGTGTGGAGCAAGGGCTCAGATCATTCTCATAATGAGGTACAGCGGTGCTCCACCAAAAAAAATGATCAAATAACATTCATAGTAAAAGATCAGATCCTCAATATCGGGCATCGCGTTTAACAGCACGGTGAACGTAATAATGAGATAAACAAAAATCACCATCAGCCAGAAGGCGATGATAAGTAGCTCAATGAACGCGCCGGCTTTATTTTGTATGACCAGAGAAACCACTGACAATGCGATGCAGCCATAGATAAGGGGTGAAGAGAGCAGCGTTGAGGCGACTTTCTCATCCATTCTGTGTACCAGCACCAGCCAGGTATAAAGTAATCCCCACGACAGCAGCAGAAACAGAGAATATATACCCAGTTTTTTAGGAGAAAAACATTTAGAAAGTTCCATGTTCATTATTTCAGCCAACTTCATAAAATCTTTAAGAAACAGTGGTAATTTGCAGCGCGCAACGCACAACACGTTATGCCTCATTAGTGATTTTGAACGGACATTGTCGAGTCTTTATTGACTGAATGTGTAGGCTGTGTGGAGAAATAACCGGGCATTTAAATCAACCGGGAAATTTTCGTGACTACGGCACTTTTTCCCGGAGGCTGTGTCTTATTGTGCTCAAGATATCTGATAGCGTGCTTAAAGGGATTTCACCCGCGGAGATAATATGAACAAAAATACGCTGATCCTTGTTGTTGAAGATGAAGACGAAATCGCCGATATACTGATGAGCTACTTAGAGCGTTCGGGAATGAAAACGCTCAGGGCCAGGCAGGGCGAGCAGGCGATAACGCTCAATCGCCTCCATAAACCGGATCTCATCTTGCTGGACATTCACCTGCCCGTGTGTGACGGCTGGAGCGTGCTTACCACGCTTCGCCATGAAAGCGCTGTCCCCGTCATTATGGTTTCCGCTCTCGATCAGGACGTCGATAAACTTATGGGTCTGAGGCTCGGCGCGGATGATTACGTAATCAAACCCTTCAACCCTTCGGAAGTTGTCGCACGGGTTGAGGCGGTGCTGCGTAGAACAAAGCCTGCGCTTCAGCAGGCGGGGGCCCTGCCGCTCAGAACGCCATTCATTACGGTCTATCCGGATGATTTCTACGTGGAGGTTACTGCGGGGCCCGAGGTTATCTCCCCGGTCTTAACGACGACCGAATTTAAATTGCTTTCTTACCTGGTGCGGTATCCGCGCAAGGTCTGTTCCCGTGAAGAGTTGCTCAACGCGTGTTTGCCGGAAGGCGATACGCTCGACAGAACCGTCGACAGCCATATGAGCAAGCTGCGAAAAAAACTGGAGCTGGCCGGTCTTTATGGCGTTCCCGAGAGCATCAGGGGCATGGGTTACCGGCTTGGGGAAAAGAAATGAATAAAGAGTCTGTCCTGAGTCGTCAGATCTTAACGTATATGCTGTTGCTGACGTTTACGATAATTGCCATCGCCATACTGGGCTCCTGGTTTTTTTACTCCTTTATTCTGGATCATCTTCCCGGCGGCCCTGCTGCAGGCGATGACGAGCAGATGACGATGTGGGACTGGGTATGGATTGGGACCGCGACAACGATCAGCCTGATCATTGCCGTATTCTTTACGGTCAAACTTTCATCGCGAATACTCACCCCGCTAAACGCGGTCGCGTCCAGCCTGAAAAAAATTTCTCAGGGCGATCTGGACGCAAGGGCATTCTGTGCCAGTTCCCGGCTGGGAGAGATCAATCACCTGGTTACGGATTTCAATGAAATGGCAGAAAAGCTGCAAACGCTGGATATCCAGCGGAAATCCTGGAATGCTGCGATTGCGCATGAACTCAGGACCCCGGTCACCATTTTACGCGGAAGGCTTCAGGGGCTGGTTGACGGGGTGTTTACCCCGGACCCGGTGCTGTTTACTAACCTCCTCAAACAGACGGAAGGATTAACCCGTCTGATTGAAGATCTCCGGGTTATCAGTTCGGATGGCGGGGCAGGATACACGTTATACCAGGCCAGAACGGATCTGAAAGGGACAATACAGGACGCGCTCGATACCTTCATGCCCGAGTTCAACCGTAAGGCATTTACCGTCCATACTGAACTGAGGGAGCAGCAGTGCGTATTCGATCCCTTACGCATCAATCAGTGTCTGACCGTTTTATTTGACAATGCCTTACACTATTCCACCTCGCGCAAGCTCACGGTAAAAAATGGTGTTTCGGATAAAGGCAATTTTATCCTGATTCAGGATGGGGGACCGGGTATCCCCAGGGAGTTTCATGACTTCCTGTTTCAGCCCTTTCAGCGCGATAACGGCGCCAGACAGTTGAACCCGGAAGGCTGTGGTTTGGGCTTGTCGGTGGTAAAAGCCATCATGCTGGCGCATGGTGGCGATGTTACCTATACCTTATCAACGCAAAACCATTCGATATTTAAACTCACCTGGCCCGACTCGTGAGCGTCAGCGGCAGGTCAAATGTGCCTGCCGGCGGTAAATGCCATATTTTTC
>NZ_JBRIQR010000062.1:0-14235 GCF_052983755.1 Enterobacter sp. CFEC122
CTAGTTTATCGGTCAGTTCAGCAGACACTTTATACCGCCGCCATGGGATCGATGTTGTTTCGTTTGGCAACTCGCTTCATGACCCGGATTGCTACTACCTCATTCGCACCTTTGACAGCGCTGAAAAATGGCTGCGGCTCTCAATGCTTTTTACGCAAGCGATGACTGGCACAGCGGTCCACGCGAAAACATCGTTGGCAGCATAGAGACCAGCATTAAAACAGTGATGAATCTACCAACTAAAAACGTGGAAGGGCTGCGGGTGCAATCGTAGGTTATATGGATTCACCAGACGCATTTTAAGCGCCTCAAAATTTGGCACTATGAAAATACTACCCTTAATAAAAAAAGCGCCACATAGCTTCCTGGTGCGTTTGGCACATCTTACGATTTATGTCTGCGCCGCGCGTCGATGACGCCTTGATAGATGCATGAATTTCACGCTGCCCTATCAGGGCGCGATAACGAACCGGAACGGTGATCCGCAGAACATAAATACCACTTGGACGTCGATATAGATTATCACGCTGCGCCATCGGCTGTATGACCCCTTTGTAGGAGGATCACGAGCGCCGTCACGTATGGTTTAGAAAAAGATAGTGGAATGAATACGTTAGGGGAATTCTGGAGCGGGCGAAGGGAATCGAACCCTCGTATAGAGCTTGGGAAGCTCTCGTTCTACCATTGAACTACGCCCGCTTTGAGGTGCGTAAGGCATTATAGACCTTACGCACCTTCATACAAGCCTCTTCACAACTAACCGGCGATTAAATAATCACTTAGCACTTCGGTTTGCTGCCGGGCGCAGGAAGATAACGCTGCGGATCGATGGCCGTCGCCTTGTAGCGAATCTGGAAATGCAGCTTCACTGAATCCGTACCGGTACTGCCCATGGTGGCAATCTTCTGCCCTGCTTTGACGTTCTGCCCGTTGTTGACCAGCATCGTGTCGTTGTGCGCATAGGCCGTGATGTAGTCTTCGCCATGCTTAATCATGATCAGGTTACCGTAGCCGCGCAGCTGGTTACCCACGTAAACCACCTTCCCGGCTCCGGAGGCATAAACCGGCGTACCGCGCGCAGCGGCGATATCAATACCCTTGTTGCCACCTTCAGAGAGTGAGTAAGGGGCGACCACTTTACCGCTGGCAGGCCAAATCCAGCAGCGCTGTCCAACCGGCGGCCATGACGATTGTGGCACCTGATAGGACGGCGTCACTTTGGCGGTTTTGCCTTTCGAAGAGGATTTTTTGCCCGAGGACGATCCGCCGCTAACCTTCAGCTGCTGCCCCACCTCGATGGTGTAGGGCGGAGAGAGGTTATTCAGCCGCGCCAGATCCTTCACGCTGGTTCCCGTTGCGCGCGAAATCCGGTACAGAGTGTCCCCGCGTTTGACGGTGTAGACCGAACCGGAATAGCTTCCCGTATCCGAAGATTTGCTCCCTGAACAACCCGCCAGTAATAGCGTCAGCGTCAGGCAAAAAATAGCGGTAAGGGGTTTTCTCGTCAGGCTTCCTGCAAACAAAACAGATCCTCGGTCAGCGTGAATGGCGCACTATGATAACAGCCAAAACGAACAGGGGTCATGCCCTTTTCCGCTCTACGAGCCAAACCGTTCGTATAAGAATGCAGTATAATGCTTCGGCTGATGGTGCTGAACCACTCGGCAATTTGGCACTGGAGCATCAATGAGTATTCAAGAACACGTTATTTTGGTAAACGACCAGGGAATGGTGATTGGCACTCAGGAAAAATATGCCGCGCACACGTTACATACCCCGCTGCATCTGGCGTTCTCTTCCTGGCTTTTTAACGCAAAAGGCGAATGTCTGATCACCCGACGCGCCTTAAGCAAAAAAGCCTGGCCCGGCGTCTGGACCAACTCCGTGTGCGGCCACCCGCAGTCGGGTGAAGAGACAGTCCAGGCGATAATCCGCCGCTGCCGCTTCGAAGTGGGCGCGGAGTTGACCGATATCACCGCCGTCGCCCCTGAATTTCGCTATCGGGAAACCGACCCGTCCGGGATCGTGGAAAACGAAATTTGCCCTGTATTCGCGGCACGCATTACCAATGACGTGACAATAAACGAAGATGAAGTGATGGACTATCAGTGGGTTGAGCTTGATGCGCTATTCCGTGCGCTGGACGCGACGCCCTGGGCCTTCAGCCCGTGGATGGTCATGGAAGCGACGACCGCCCGCGAAAAACTCATAGCCTTCGCGGCGCAATAAAAAAGCCCCTTTCGGGGCTTTTTTTACATCTTAACGTCTTACTTGACCGGGCGCATCGCCGGGAACAGGATCACGTCGCGGATGGTGTGGCTGTTGGTGAACAGCATCACCATACGGTCGATACCAATACCCAGACCCGCCGTTGGTGGCAGGCCGTGCTCCAGCGCGGTCACGTAGTCTTCGTCGAAGAACATCGCTTCGTCGTCGCCTGCCGCCTTCGCGTCAACCTGATCCTGGAAGCGCTGAGCCTGGTCTTCCGCATCGTTCAGCTCGCTAAAGCCGTTGCCGATTTCACGGCCGCCGATGAAGAATTCGAAGCGGTCAGTGATTTCAGGGTTCTGGTCATTACGACGCGCCAGCGGAGAGACTTCAGCCGGGTACTCGGTGATGAAGGTAGGCTGAATCAGGTGCGCTTCGGCCACTTCTTCGAAGATCTCGGTCACGATACGGCCCAGACCCCAGCTCTTCTCAACCTTGATACCGATGCTTTCGGCGATCGCTTTCGCAGAATCGAAGTTATCCAGATCGGCCATGTTGGTTTCCGGACGGTACTTCTTGATCGCTTCGCGCATGGTCAGTTTTTCAAACGGCTTGCCGAAGTCGAAGACTTCTTCACCGTAAGGAACCTGCGTGGTGCCCAGAATATCCTGCGCCAGCGTACGGAACAGGGATTCGGTCAGCTCGATCAGATCTTTGTAATCCGCGTACGCCATATAGAGTTCCATCATGGTGAACTCTGGGTTATGACGAACGGAGATCCCTTCGTTACGGAAGTTACGGTTGATCTCGAACACGCGGTCAAAACCACCAACCACCAGACGCTTCAGGTACAGTTCCGGCGCGATACGCAGGTACATGTCCAGGTCCAGGGCGTTGTGATGGGTGATGAACGGACGCGCAGACGCGCCGCCAGGGATCACCTGCATCATTGGGGTTTCCACTTCCATAAAGTCGCGGTTCACCATGAACTGGCGGATACCGGCCATGATCTGGGAGCGAATTTTGAAGGTCTTGCGGGATTCATCGTTAGAGATGAGATCCAGGTAGCGCTGACGATAGCGCGCTTCCTGATCCTGCAGGCCGTGGAATTTGTCCGGCAGCGGGCGCAGGGCTTTGGTCAGCAGACGCAGCTCGGTGCAGTGGATAGACAGTTCACCGGTTTTGGTTTTGAACAGTTTACCTTTTGCGCCCAGGATATCGCCCAGGTCCCACTTCTTGAACTGCTCGTTGTAGATGCCTTCCGGCAGATCGTCACGGGACACGTACAGCTGGATACGGCCGCCAACGTCCTGCAGGGTCACGAAGGAGGCTTTACCCATGATACGACGGGTCATCATGCGGCCCGCAACGGCCACTTCAACGTTCAGCGCTTCCAGCTCTTCGTTCTCTTTCGCGTCGAAGTCAGCGTGCAGTTGGTCTGAGGTGTGGTCACGACGAAAATCGTTCGGGAACGGCACGCCCTGCTCGCGCAGCGCTGCCAGCTTCTCGCGGCGGGTTTTCAGTTCGTTGTTAAGATCGACTACCGCGTCAGCGCCCTGTGCTTGTTGTTCAGACATGTTGGTTCCTCATAACCCTGCTTTCAAACTTGCTTCGATAAATTGGTCCAGGCTGCCGTCCAGCACCGCCTGCGTGTTGCGGGTTTCAACCCCGGTACGCAGGTCTTTGATGCGGGAGTCATCAAGGACGTAAGAACGGATCTGGCTGCCCCAGCCGATGTCAGACTTGTTGTCTTCCATCGCCTGTTTCTCAGCATTTTTCTTCTGCATCTCCAGCTCATAAAGCTTCGCTTTCATCTGCTTCATGGCCTGGTCTTTGTTCTTATGCTGGGAACGGTCGTTCTGGCATTGCGTGACCAGCCCGGTTGGAATGTGGGTAATACGCACCGCAGATTCCGTACGGTTAACGTGCTGGCCGCCCGCACCGGATGCGCGGTAAACGTCGATACGCAGGTCCGCCGGGTTAATTTCGATATCAATATCTTCATCAACTTCCGGGTAAACAAACGCGGAGCTGAAGGAGGTATGACGACGGCCGCCGGAGTCGAACGGGCTCTTACGCACCAGGCGGTGAACGCCGGTTTCAGTGCGCAGCCAGCCGTAGGCGTAATCACCGATGATCTTGATGGTCACGGATTTAATACCGGCCACTTCACCTTCTGACTCTTCGATAATTTCGGTTTTGAAGCCGCGCGCTTCGGCCCAGCGCAGATACATACGCATCAGCATGCTGGCCCAGTCCTGCGCTTCGGTACCACCGGAACCTGCCTGAATATCAAGATAGCAGTCAGCGCTGTCGTATTCGCCGGAGAACATGCGACGGAATTCAAGCTGCGCCAGCTTCTCTTCCAGCACGTCGAGTTCTGCCACGGCTTCGTTAAAGGTCTCTTCGTCGTCGGCTTCGACGGCCAGCTCCAGCAAACCGGAAACATCTTCCAGCCCCTGGGCCATTTGATCCAGCGTATCTACGATAGCTTCGAGAGAGGAACGCTCTTTACCCAGCGCCTGTGCGCGTTCAGGTTCGTTCCAGACGTCCGGCTGTTCCAGCTCGGCGTTTACTTCTTCAAGACGCTCTTTCTTGGCATCGTAGTCAAAGATACCCCCTAAGAACGTCAGAGCGCTCCGTGAGGTCCTGAATACGGTTTTTTACCGGATTAATTTCAAACATGGTCTGTTTTCTTTTATGGACTTGTCAAAATGCGGTGATAAGAGCGGGATTGTACCGAATCCACACCCTTTTTTATAGAGATTACTGCCGCTAAATTGGCCAGATATTGTCGATGATGATCTGAAGGGTGCGGTTGCCGCGAAACTCGTTGATGTCCAGTTTGTACGCCAGCTCGACCTCGCGCACGCCGTTGTCCGGCCATACCGCCGTGTCAACGTTAAAGGCAATGCCGTCCAGCAGCGGGCCGCCGCCAACCGGCTCAACCATCACCTTCAGATGACGCTCGCCGACGATGCGCTGCTGCAGCAGGCGGAAACGGCCGTCGAACAGCGGTTCCGGGAACATCTGCCCCCATGGACCGGCATCGCGGAGCATTTGCGCCACGTCCATCGTCATCTCAAGCGGTGAAAGCTCGCCATCGGACACCACTTCCCCCTGCAGCAGGGCCGGGTCAATCCAGTCGGTGACCAGCTCGCCGAACAGGCGCTGAAACTCGTCGAATTTCGCCTCTTCCAGCGACAGGCCTGCCGCCATCGCATGGCCGCCGAACTTGATCATCAGGCCCGGATACAGCGTATCGAGACGCTCCAGCGCGTCGCGCATGTGCAGACCCTGAATCGAGCGGCCAGAGCCTTTCAGCGTGCCGTCGCCCGCCGGGGCGAAGGCGATCACCGGGCGGTGGAAGCGCTCTTTGATGCGCGACGCCAGAATGCCGACCACGCCCTGATGCCACTCGGGATGGTACATTGCCAGGCCGCCCGGCAGCGTGTCGCCGCTGCGCTCCAGTTTTTCGCACAGGGTCAGCGCTTCGGCCTGCATCCCCTGCTCAATCTCTTTACGGGTCTGGTTCAGGGCGTCCAGCTCGTTGGCCAGCACGCGCGCCTCACCGAGGTTGTCGCACAGCAGCAGCGCGACGCCAACGGACATATCGTCCAGTCTTCCGGCCGCGTTCAGGCGTGGACCGAGGGCAAAGCCCAAATCGCTTGCCGCCAGCTTGAGCGGGTCGCGGTTGGCGATTTCCAGCAGCGCCTTGATCCCCGGACGGCACTTGCCTGCCCGGATACGGCTTAAGCCCTGCCAGGTCAAAATACGATTATTGGTATCGAGCGGGACCACGTCCGCGACGGTACCCAGCGCCACCAGATCGAGATATTCGGCCAGGTTCGGTACGGCAATACCGCGGGATTCGAACCAGCCCTTGTCGCGTAACAGGGTACGCAGCGCCAGCATCAGATAAAACGCCACGCCTACGCCCGCGAGGGATTTCGACGGAAAATCACAGTCGCGCAGGTTGGGGTTAATAATCGCGTCGGCGGCAGGCAGCGTTTCACCGGGGAGATGGTGATCGGTAACCAGCACCGGGATCCCCAGCGCGTGGGCATGATCGACCCCCGCATGGGAAGAGATCCCGTTATCGACGGTCATGATCATCTGCGCACCGCGGGCGTGGGCCTGATCGACCACTTCCGGGCTGAGTCCGTAGCCGTCTTCAAAACGGTTCGGCACCAGATACGTGACGTTATCGCAGCCCAGCGCGCGCAGGCTGAGCACGCTCAGCGCGGTGCTGGTTGCGCCGTCGGCGTCGAAATCCCCTACTACCACAATGCGCGTGTTCTCACGCAGGGCGTTGTAGAGCATTTCAGTGGCTTTTTCGATGCCGTTCAGCTGCTGCCAGGGCAGCATCCCTTTTACGCTACGTTCAAGATCCTCAGCACGACGCACGCCGCGGCTGGCGTAGAGGCGCTTCAGCAGCGGCGGGAGATCGTCCGGCAAATCAATCGGTTCAACCGCCTCGCGGCGGCGCAATTTTATCGGGGCTTTCACGCGGATTATTTACCACTAACCTGTTTCTGGTGCGCGTCGAGGAACTCTTTCATCTCTTTTGGTCCCTGATAGCCCGGAACGACGTACCCGTTGCTCAGGACAATCGCTGGCGTACCGCTCACGCCAAACTGCACGCCCAGCGCGTAGTGGTTAGCGATATCAATGTCGCAGGAGGCCGGCTTAACGCCTTTGCCGTTCATCGCGTCGTCAAACGCTTTGTTGCGGTCTTTTGCACACCAGATGGCCTTCATGTCCTGCTCCGGCTGGCTCTGCACGCCCGCGCGCGGGAAGGCCAGGTAACGCACGGTAATACCCAGCGCGTTGTAGTCTTTCATCTCTTCATGCAGCTTGTGGCAGTAGCCGCAGGTGATATCGGTGAAGACGGTGATAACGTGTTTTTCCTGCGCCGCCTTATAGACGATCATCTCTTTTTCGAGCGCGTTCAGGTTTTTCATCAGCAGCTGGTTGGTCACGTTGACCGGCTGCGCGCCGCTCACGTCGTACATCGGCCCCTGAATAATGTGTTTGCCGTCTTCGGTGACGTACAGCACGCCGCTGTTGGTCAGTACCGTTTTCATCCCGGCGACCGGTGCTGGCTGAATATCGCTGCCGGTGACGCCAAGCTTAGCGAGCGACTGTTTGATAGCGGCGTCGTCAGCATGGGCGAAACCGGTGAAGGAGGCTGCCAGCAGGGTGAACAGCGCGAAACTCTTTTTCATAGTTGATCCTGTTACAATTCGTCGGCACTCACGCACGAGGGTGGTGCTGTTGGTGTAGCTGCCGCAGGCGTTCCGTCGCGACATGGGTGTAAATTTGCGTCGTGGAAAGATCGCTATGTCCCAGCAGCATCTGCACCACGCGTAAATCCGCGCCGTGGTTGAGCAGATGCGTCGCGAAGGCATGACGCAATACGTGCGGCGAAAGCTTTTCACTGTCGATACCGGCCAGTGTGGCGTAATGCTTAATGCGATGCCAGAACGTTTGCCGCGTCATCTGCTGTGCGCGCTGGCTCGGAAACAGAACGTCGATAGACGCGCCGTTGAGCAGCCACGGGCGACCGTGCTCCAGATACGTTTCCAGCCAGTAAACCGCCTCTTCGCCCAGCGGAACCAGCCTTTCCTTGTTTCCTTTACCGATGACGCGCACCACGCCCTGACGCAGGCTGATGTCGCTCATCGTCAGGCCAACCAGCTCCGAAACGCGCAGGCCGGTAGCATACAATAGCTCAAGCATCGCTTTATCGCGTAACTCCAGCGGCAGGTCAACAGCCGGTGACTGTAATAATCTCTCAACTTGTGCTTCGCTGAGATCTTTCGGCAGCCGCTGCGGGAGCTTAGGGGATGCCAGCAGCGCGCTGGGATCGTCTTCGCGGATCTTCTCACGGTAGAGATGCTGGAACAGCCGACGCATGGCGCTGAGCAAGCGCGCAGAGCTGGTGGCTTTGTAGCCCCCTTCTACACGTTCACCGAGCAGCGCCTGCAGGTCGTCGCTTTGCGCGCTCGCCAGCGAGAGCTGCCGACGGGCCAGCCACTCCACCAGCATGGTAAGATCGCGCCGATAGGCGCTGAGCGTATTCTCGGCCAGATTTTTTTCCAGCCACAGCGCGTCGAGAAACTGTTCAACGAGTGCGAGATCCTTTTCCACATCAGCCCCTTTGATTCTGCAGTCAGGCCATTATGCCTGATTGTGACCGGTTTCTGGTACACTACGCGCAAAGTCAAAGCATGAATTGAGATAGTTACGCGATGAATATTGGTCTGTTCTATGGTTCCAGCACCTGCTACACCGAAATGGCGGCAGAGAAAATTCGCGACATCATTGGCCCGGAACTGGTGACGTTGCATAACCTGAAAGATGACGCGGTCGCGCTGATGGAACAGTACGATGTACTGATCCTGGGCATCCCAACCTGGGATTTTGGTGAGATACAGGAAGACTGGGAAGCCATCTGGGATCAACTCGACTCAGTCAATCTCGACGGCAAGA
Source organism: Enterobacter sp. CFEC122 (assembly GCF_052983755.1). Lineage (NCBI taxonomy): Bacteria > Pseudomonadati > Pseudomonadota > Gammaproteobacteria > Enterobacterales > Enterobacteriaceae > Enterobacter > Enterobacter sp. CFEC122. Next base: position 8,704 of record NZ_JBRIQR010000062.1, read on the forward strand.
TCATTGCCATGTACGGCATGGGAGATCAGCTGGGTTACGGGGAATGGTTCCTGGACGCACTCGGCATGCTGCACGACAAGCTCGCGCCGAAAGGGGTGTCGTTCATCGGCTACTGGCCAACCGAAGGTTACGAGTTCACCAGTAAAAAACCGATTATTGCCGACGGCGAGCTGTTTGTTGGGCTCGCGCTGGATGAAACCAACCAGTACGATCTTAGCGATGAACGTCTGCAAACCTGGTGCGAGCAGATTCTGGGCGAAATGGCAGAAAAGTTTAGCTAACGCGCGCTACCCCTGCGTCGTCTGCTGCAACAGCATCCGGCGCAGGTCTCGCCATTCGGCAGCATCCATACTGTCAGCCGCCAGCCAAAGATGCTGGCACCGCCCGCCGTCCACCTTGCGTAACCGTAACATCATGCCGCAGTTGAGCATCCAGGGCATACCGAGAATATCCCACTCTTTTCCCTGCCAGCGCAGGCGGGAATCCATCAGTAATTTAATCTCTCCCTGACGGGCATTAATGCGACGCTGGCTGCGTACGCTGTCAAAAACGACAAACGAAAGTAGCAGCAGCCACAGCGGCGTATAGCTCAGCGGCCACGGCATCAGTAACACAAAGGCCGCAACCAGGCCGTGGAGCAATAAAGACATCCACTGCGAGCGCCACGAGACGCGAAGATCAGATTGCCACAGGACCACGTTCCCGATTCCGTGTTTGAATTAATTGCACCATCCGTTGCAACTCGGTGTCGGCGGGTTTGCCGTGGTTCATCAGCCAGTTGAATAAATCCGGATCGTCAGATTCAAGCAGGCGAACAAACAGACGCTTATCGTCGTCGCTTAAGGTGTCATACTCATATTCGAAGAAAGGCATGATGGAAATATCAAGTTCACGCATGCCGCGACGGCACGCCCAGTGAATACGGGCCTTGTTGTTAATATCCATGTTCAGTTTCCTGCATTACGTTTGGCACAGTCGGTACCCCATTCGGTGTTCTTTATTTCTCTACGGGGACACCAGCTAGTGTAACGTGTTTTTGACCGTTTCATTACTGGAATATTGCGATCAACAAGCAGGCTTCCAGAATAATCCCTACAAACACAGCGGATTACACTATTTTGCGTGGCGCTACGCAGAACCGGTTTATGGCACAAATGGCCTGTTGAAAGCGCTTGCATTGCCTGCAGGCTCTTTTACCATTAGGCATTATCAAAGCGTTAAGCAATTCAGGATATCGTTATGGCCTTTACACCATTTTCTCCTCGCCAGCCCGCCGCCTCTGCGCGTCTGCCGCTGACGCTTATTTCTCTTGATGACTGGGCGCTGGCAACGCTCACCGGTGCCGACGCCGAAAAATATCTGCAGGGCCAGGTGACCGCCGACGTCAGCCAGATGACCGAACACCAGCACCTGCTGGCCGCCCATTGCGATCCAAAAGGCAAAATGTGGAGCAACCTGCGTCTGTTCCGCCGTCAGGACGGCTTTGCCTTTATTGAGCGCCGCAGCCTGCGAGACGCCCAGCTCAAAGAGCTGAAAAAATACGCGGTCTTTTCCAAAGTCACCATTGCCGCAGACGACGAACATGTCCTGCTGGGTGTGGCCGGCTTCCAGGCGCGTGCGGCGCTGAAAAACCTGTTCAGCGAACTGCCGGATGCCGAAAAGCAGCTCGTCAGCGAAGGCGCCACCTCAATCCTGTGGTTTGAACACCCGGCGGAGCGTTTCCTGTTAGTCACGGATGCGGCAACTGCCGAACGCGTGACCGAAGCGCTGCGCGGCGAAGCGCAGCTCAACAACAGCCAGCAGTGGCTGGCGCTGAACATCGAAGCGGGTCTGCCGATCATTGACGCTGCAAACAGCGCGCAGTTTATTCCTCAGGCAACGAACCTGCAGGCGCTGGGCGGCATCAGCTTTAAAAAAGGCTGCTACACCGGCCAGGAGATGGTCGCACGAGCAAAATTCCGCGGGGCAAACAAACGCGCGTTATGGACACTTGCGGGCCATGCCAGCCGCGTACCTGAAGCAGGGGAAGATTTAGAGCTGAAGATGGGTGAAAACTGGCGCCGTACCGGCACCGTATTAGCCGCCGTACAGCTGGATGATGGACGTCTTCTAGTGCAGGCCGTTATGAACAACGACATGGAAGCGGACAGCGTGTTCCGCGTGCGTGACGATGTGAACACGCTGAGCATCGAGCCGCTGCCGTATTCTCTGGAAGAGTGATGCTGTATCGCCCGGTGGCGCTGCGCTTACCGGGTCTACTTATCCCGTAGGTCGGGTAAGGCGAAGCCGCCACCCGACGAAAAACTACACCTGCCCCACGTACAAATAAATCGCCAAAAAGTGGCACACGCTGCCGCCGAGCACAAAGCCGTGCCAGATAGCATGGTTGTACGGAATGCGCTTGCAGACGTAGAAAATCACGCCGAGCGAATACACCACGCCGCCTAAGGCCAGAAGCGTTACGCCCCCTATCGACAGTTTGATTGCCAGCTGGTACACCACGATCAGCGACAGCCAGCCCATGGTCAGATAGGTGACCAGCGACAGCACCTTAAACCGGTGCGCGATGGTGAGCTTAAACAGGATCCCGAGCAGCGCCAGGCTCCAGATAACGATCATCAGCCCGCGCGACAGCGGTGAGTTGAGCCCCACCAGCAGAAACGGCGTATAGGTACCTGCAATGAGAAGATAGATAGCGCAGTGGTCAAACTTCTTGAGCCATATCTTGGCCCGCTGATGCGGGATCGCGTGATACAGCGTCGAGGCCAGAAACAGCAGGATCATGCTCCCGCCATAGAGGCTGTAGCTGGTAATAGCCATCGCGCTGGCATTGGCGTCTACCGCCTGCACCAGCAATAACACTAAACCGACAATCCCAAACACCAGGCCAATGCCGTGGCTGATGCTGTTGGCTATTTCCTCAGCCAGCGAATATCCCTGTGCGATTAATGGTCTGCTCACCATACAAAACTCCGGGAAAACAAAAGATGATTATTCATCGCATCACTATGCTAACTGAGAATGATTCCAGTGAACACCTGTTAGCTAAAATAATTTCACATCAGAATTTATGACTATAAATCATAGGCATAAATAAATTTCTCACCTAACATTTGTTCACATTAAAATTTAACCATTAAGAATCAAGAGCATAAAAATGGATCCTGTCGTCAGGCCCCATGTTATGATGAATACATCAGGTCTGAATAAGAGTTATGCCACTGTGAGCATGTTCACCCACTCCGCCATTGCCAGTCTCAATAACCTGGAGATGATGGTCTACAACTATGTCATTAAAAACCGTGACAAAGTCATGTACATGACCATCCGCGAGCTGGCGGATGCGGCGGGTGTCTCGACGACCACCATCCTGCGCTTTTGCCGCAAGCTTAACTGCGAAGGCTACTCGGAGTTTCGCGTTCGCTTTAAGCTTTATCTTGAACAAAACGAGCCCCAGCAGGCGAACTTTGGCGCCAGCGAAATAATCAGCTTCTTTAAAAGCGTAAATAATGAAGAGTTCGACGCGTTATTAGATAGTGCGGTCGATATTATTTTATCGTCGGAACGCATTATATTTGTCGGCGCAGGGACATCAGGCTCGCTGGCAAAATATGGCGCACGTTTCTTTTCTAATATCGGAAAATTCAGTAACCATATTGATGACCCTTATTTCCCGGTCACCAATGACATGGCGAAAAATGCGCTGGCGATTGTGCTCTCCGTCTCGGGTGAGACCGAGGAAATCCTGCGCTTCGCCAGCCAGTTTAGCCTGCATCACTGCAAGGTGCTCTCCATTACCAGCCACGAGCACTCGCGTCTCGCAAAACTGGCGGACTTTAATCTCTCCTGGCACGTTCCCCAAACGCGTATTGCAGGCGTCTACGATATCACCACGCAAATTCCCGTCATCTATATTCTGGAATCTCTCGGCCGTAAGCTGGCGAAGAAACTTGCAGAATAAAACATCCTGTTTTTTTGATGTGACAAATCACATTATGCCCAATTTGTTATATCGTGACATTTAATTTCGCTTTGCTAGACTCGATGCCAATAAGCCATTTATTGAGAATAGCAGCGATGAAAAAATTGACCTTACCAAAAGATTTTTTATGGGGTGGCGCGGTTGCCGCTCACCAGGTTGAAGGCGGCTGGAACAAAGGCGGCAAAGGGCCAAGCATTTGCGACGTATTGACGGGCGGCGCACACGGCGTGCCGCGCGAAATCACGCAGGACGTGGTGGCGGGAAAATACTATCCCAACCATGAAGCGATTGATTTCCACGGCCATTACAAAGAAGACATCAAGCTGTTTGCCGAGATGGGCTTCAAGTGTTTCCGCACCTCTATTGCCTGGACGCGTATCTTCCCGAACGGTGACGAAACGCAGCCAAACGAAGAAGGGCTGAAGTTTTACGACGACATGTTCGATGAGCTGCTGAAATACAACATCGAACCGGTGATCACCCTCTCCCACTTCGAAATGCCGCTGCACCTGGTGAAGGAGTACGGCAGCTGGACCAACCGTAAAGTGGTCGATTTCTTTGTGCGCTTCGCGGAAGTGGTCTTTGAGCGCTACAAAAACAAGGTCAAATACTGGATGACCTTCAACGAAATCAACAACCAGCGCAACTGGCGCGCCCCGCTGTTCGGCTACTGCTGCTCGGGCGTGGTCTATACGGAACATGAAAATCCGGAAGAGACCATGTACCAGGTCCTGCACCACCAGTTTGTGGCCAGCGCCCTGGCGGTGAAAGCCGCGCGCCGCATCAACCCGGAGATGAAAGTCGGCTGCATGCTGGCGATGGTGGCGCTCTATCCGTTCTCCTGCAAACCGGAAGACGTGATGTTCGCCCAGGAATCGATGCGCGAGCGCTACGTCTTTACCGACGTCCAGCTGCGCGGCTACTACCCGTCCTACGTGCTGAACGAATGGGAGCGTCGTGGCTTCTCCATCAAAATGGAAGCGGGTGACGAGCAGATCCTGCGCGAAGGCACCTGCGACTACCTGGGCTTCAGCTACTACATGACCAACGCGGTGAAGGCGGAAGGCGGCACCGGCGATGCCATTTCCGGTTTCGAAGGCAGCGTGCCGAACCCGCACGTGAAGGCGTCCGACTGGGGCTGGCAGATTGACCCGGTGGGCCTGCGCTATTCCCTGTGCGAACTGTACGAGCGTTACCAGAAGCCGCTGTTTATCGTTGAAAACGGCTTCGGTGCCTACGACAAGGTGGAAGAAGACGGCAGCATCAACGATGACTATCGCATCGACTACCTGCGTGCCCACGTGGAGGAGATGATCAAAGCCGTCACCCACGATGGCGTCGATCTGATGGGCTATACGCCATGGGGCTGTATCGACTGCGTGTCGTTCACCACCGGCCAGTACAGCAAGCGCTACGGCTTTATCTACGTGAACAAGCACGACGACGGCACGGGCGACATGTCGCGTTCCCGCAAGAAGAGCTTCGAGTGGTATAAAGGCGTGATTGCCAGCAACGGCGAGGCGCTGTGATTTTTTGCCCGGTGGCACTGC
>NZ_JBRIQR010000063.1:0-13622 GCF_052983755.1 Enterobacter sp. CFEC122
CTGCAACCGGTACCTGAACGACCGGCTGACGCTGCTGGAAACACAGCTTGCCACCGTCAACCGTATGGCGACGGCCAACGAGCTGCCGGACGCCATCATCACCGAGTCAGGCTTGAAGATCACGCCGCTCGACGCGGCGGTACCCGACACCGCCCAAGCGCTGATCGACCAGACGGCAATGATCCTGCCGCACGTCAAGATCACCGAACTGCTGCTGGAGGTGGACGAATGGACGGGCTTCACTCGGCATTTCGCGCATCTGAAATCGGGCGACCCGGCCAAAGACAAGAACCTGTTGCTGACCACGATCCTCGCCGACGCGATCAACCTGGGCCTGACCAAGATGGCGGAGTCTTGCCCCGGCACGACCTACGCCAAGCTGGCTTGGCTGCAAGCCTGGCACATCCGCGACGAAACCTACGGGGCGGCGCTGGCCGATCTGGTCAACGCACAGTTCCGCCATCCCTTCGCCGAGCACTGGGGCGACGGCACCACCTCATCGTCGGACGGCCAGAACTTCCGCACCGGCAGCAAGGCCGAGAGCACCGGCCACATCAACCCGAAATACGGGAGCAGCCCAGGGCGGACGTTCTACACCCACATTTCTGACCAGTACGCGCCATTTCACACCAAGGTCGTGAACGTCGGCGTGCGCGATTCGACCTACGTGCTCGACGGCCTGCTGTACCACGAGTCCGACTTGCGGATCGAGGAGCATTACACCGACACGGCGGGCTTCACCGATCACGTCTTCGCCCTGATGCACCTCCTGGGCTTCCGCTTCGCGCCGCGCATCCGCGACCTGGGCGACACCAAGCTCTACATCCCGAAGGGCGACGCCGCCTATGACGCGCTGAAACCCATGATCGGCGGCACGCTCAACATCAAGCACGTCCGCGCCCATTGGGACGAAATCCTGCGGCTGGCCACCTCGATCAAGCAGGGCACGGTGACGGCCTCCCTGATGCTCCGAAAGCTCGGCAGCTACCCACGCCAGAACGGCCTGGCCGTGGCGCTCCGCGAGCTGGGCCGCATCGAGCGCACGCTGTTCATCCTGGACTGGCTGCAAAGCGTGGAACTGCGCCGCCGCGTGCATGCCGGCCTGAACAAGGGCGAGGCGCGCAATGCGCTGGCCAGGGCAGTGTTTTTCAACCGCCTGGGTGAAATCCGCGACCGCAGTTTCGAGCAGCAGCGCTACCGGGCTAGCGGCCTCAATCTGGTAACGGCTGCCGTCGTGTTGTGGAACACGGTCTATCTGGAACGGGCTGCGCACGCGCTGCGTGGCAACGGCCATGCCGTTGATGACGCGCTGTTGCAGTACCTGTCGCCGCTCGGTTGGGAGCACATCAACCTCACCGGCGATTACCTCTGGCGCAGCAGCGCCAAGATCGGCGCGGGCAAGTTCAGGCCGCTACGACCGCTGCAACCGGCTTAGCGTGCTTTATTTAATGAGATGGTCACTCCCTCCTTCCCAGTACTATGCTGAGGGCAGGCTTTCATTCGGAGAACCATCATGGAAAACATTGCGCTTATTGGTATCGATCTGGGTAAGAACTCTTTCCATATTCATTGTCAGGATCATCGTGGGAAGGCCGTTTACCGTAAAAAATTCACCCGACCAAAGCTAATCGAATTTCTGGCGACATGCCCGGCAACAACCATCGCGATGGAAGCCTGTGGCGGTTCTCACTTTATGGCACGCAAGCTGGAAGAGTTAGGGCATTTTCCAAAGCTGATATCACCGCAATTTGTCCGCCCATTCGTTAAAAGCAACAAAAATGACTTCGTTGATGCTGAAGCTATCTGTGAAGCAGCATCACGTCCATCTATGCGTTTCGTGCAGCCCAGAACCGAATCTCAGCAGGCAATGCGAGCTCTGCATCGTGTCCGTGAATCCCTGGTTCAGGATAAGGTGAAAACAACTAATCAGATGCATGCTTTTCTGCTGGAATTTGGTATCAGCGTTCCGCGAGGTGCTGCCGTTATTAGTCGACTGAGTACCCTTCTTGAGGACAGTAGTTTGCCTCTTTATCTCAGCCAGTTACTGCTGAAATTACAACAGCATTATCACTATCTTGTTGAGCAGATTAAAGATCTGGAATCTCAGTTGAAACGAAAGTTGGACGAAGATGAGGTTGGACAGCGCTTGCTGAGTATTCCCTGCGTTGGAACGCTGACTGCCAGTACTATTTCAACTGAGATTGGCGACGGGAAGCAGTACGCCAGCAGCCGTGACTTTGCGGCGGCAACAGGGCTGGTACCCCGACAGTACAGCACGGGAGGTCGGACGACATTGTTAGGGATTAGCAAGCGGGGCAACAAAAAGATCCGAACTTTGTTGGTTCAGTGTGCCAGGGTATTCATACAAAAACTGGAACACCAGTCTGGCAAGTTGGCCGACTGGGTCAGGGAGTTGTTGTGTCGGAAAAGCAACTTTGTCGTCACCTGTGCTCTGGCAAACAAGCTGGCCAGAATAGCCTGGGCACTGACGGCGCGACAGCAAACTTACGAAGCATAAAGGCAGAAATACACCAGTTTAAACAATCATTCATCTGGTTTTGCGAATACTGATATTGATGATACTAACGGCCCACCGGCCTGTTGAGGAACCTGTAAAACGGAAAGGCTCATTGAAGCCGTATATTTTCTGGAGGTTCATCAGGCGCGGAACTCATCGAGGCGCGGGAATAAAATCCCATTCAGACGCCGGATAGATTCAAGCAAGCCAACTTGTCGTCAAAATCGGTGTTGCAAAAACGGGAGTGACCATAGATTCCGTTTTCTGAGGCGACCCCCACATAGAGACCTTCCCGGTCATTCACTTTGTAGAGTTTGTCCCTGGGCTTGAGATTGCGCAGCTTGGTATCGGTCAGCATGTACCTTGTCCTTCTTCGTCTCCGATACCCACTCTATTGTAAACAAGACATTTTTATCTTTTATATTCAATGGCTTATTTTCCTGCTAATTGGTAATACCATGAAAAATACCATGCTCAGAAAAGGCTTAACAATATTTTGAAAAATTGCCTACTGAGCGCTGCCGCACAGCTCCATAGGCCGCTTTCCTGGCTTTGCTTCCAGATGTATGCTATTCTGCTCCTGCAGCTAATGGAGCACCGCAAACAGGTTACTCGCCTGGGGATTCCCTTTCGACCCGAGCATCCGTATGAGACTCATGCTCGATTATTATTATTATAGAAGCCCCCATGAATAAATCGCTCATCATTTTCGGCATCGTCAACATAACCTCGGACAGTTTCTCCGATGGAGGCCGGTATCTGGCGCCAGACGCAGCCATTGCGCAGGCGCGTAAGCTGATGGCCGAGGGGGCAGATGTGATCGACCTCGGTCCGGCATCCAGCAATCCCGACGCCGCGCCTGTTTCGTCCGACACAGAAATCGCGCGTATCGCGCCGGTGCTGGACGCGCTCAAGGCAGATGGCATTCCCGTCTCGCTCGACAGTTATCAACCCGCGACGCAAGCCTATGCCTTGTCGCGTGGTGTGGCCTATCTCAATGATATTCGCGGTTTTCCAGACGCTGCGTTCTATCCGCAATTGGCGAAATCATCTGCCAAACTCGTCGTTATGCATTCGGTGCAAGACGGGCAGGCAGATCGGCGCGAGGCACCCGCTGGCGACATCATGGATCACATTGCGGCGTTCTTTGACGCGCGCATCGCGGCGCTGACGGGTGCCGGTATCAAACGCAACCGCCTTGTCCTTGATCCCGGCATGGGGTTTTTTCTGGGGGCTGCTCCCGAAACCTCGCTCTCGGTGCTGGCGCGGTTCGATGAATTGCGGCTGCGCTTCGATTTGCCGGTGCTTCTGTCTGTTTCGCGCAAATCCTTTCTGCGCGCGCTCACAGGCCGTGGTCCGGGGGATGTCGGGGCCGCGACACTCGCTGCAGAGCTTGCCGCCGCCGCAGGTGGAGCTGACTTCATCCGCACACACGAGCCGCGCCCCTTGCGCGACGGGCTGGCGGTATTGGCGGCGCTGAAAGAAACCGCAAGAATTCGTTAACTGCACATTCGGGATATTTCTCTATATTCGCGCTTCATCAGAAAACTGAAGGAACCTCCATTGAATCGAACTAATATTTTTTTTGGTGAATCGCATTCTGACTGGTTGCCTGTCAGAGGCGGAGAATCTGGTGATTTTGTTTTTCGACGTGGTGACGGGCATGCCTTCGCGAAAATCGCACCTGCTTCCCGCCGCGGTGAGCTCGCTGGAGAGCGTGACCGCCTCATTTGGCTCAAAGGTCGAGGTGTGGCTTGCCCCGAGGTCATCAACTGGCAGGAGGAACAGGAGGGTGCATGCTTGGTGATAACGGCAATTCCGGGAGTACCGGCGGCTGATCTGTCTGGAGCGGATTTGCTCAAAGCGTGGCCGTCAATGGGGCAGCAACTTGGCGCTGTTCACAGCCTATCGGTTGATCAATGTCCGTTTGAGCGCAGGCTGTCGCGAATGTTCGGACGCGCCGTTGATGTGGTGTCCCGCAATGCCGTCAATCCCGACTTCTTACCGGACGAGGACAAGAGTACGCCGCAGCTCGATCTTTTGGCTCGTGTCGAACGAGAGCTACCGGTGCGGCTCGACCAAGAGCGCACCGATATGGTTGTTTGCCATGGTGATCCCTGCATGCCGAACTTCATGGTGGACCCTAAAACTCTTCAATGCACGGGTCTGATCGACCTTGGGCGGCTCGGAACAGCAGATCGCTATGCCGATTTGGCACTCATGATTGCTAACGCCGAAGAGAACTGGGCAGCGCCAGATGAAGCAGAGCGCGCCTTCGCTGTCCTATTCAATGTATTGGGGATCGAAGCCCCCGACCGCGAACGCCTTGCCTTCTATCTGCGATTGGACCCTCTGACTTGGGGTTGATGTTCATGCCGCCTGTTTTTCCTGCTCATTGGCACGTTTCGCAACCTGTTCTCATTGCGGACACCTTTTCCAGCCTCGTTTGGAAAGTTTCATTGCCAGACGGGACTCCTGCAATCGTCAAGGGATTGAAACCTATAGAAGACATTGCTGATGAACTGCGCGGGGCCGACTATCTGGTATGGCGCAATGGGAGGGGAGCAGTCCGGTTGCTCGGTCGTGAGAACAATCTGATGTTGCTCGAATATGCCGGGGAGCGAATGCTCTCTCACATCGTTGCCGAGCACGGCGACTACCAGGCGACCGAAATTGCAGCGGAACTAATGGCGAAGCTGTATGCCGCATCTGAGGAACCCCTGCCTTCTGCCCTTCTCCCGATCCGGGATCGCTTTGCAGCTTTGTTTCAGCGGGCGCGCGATGATCAAAACGCAGGTTGTCAAACTGACTACGTCCACGCGGCGATTATAGCCGATCAAATGATGAGCAATGCCTCGGAACTGCGTGGGCTACATGGCGATCTGCATCATGAAAACATCATGTTCTCCAGTCGCGGCTGGCTGGTGATAGATCCCGTCGGTCTGGTCGGTGAAGTGGGCTTTGGCGCCGCCAATATGTTCTACGATCCGGCTGACAGAGACGACCTTTGTCTCGATCCTAGACGCATTGCACAGATGGCGGACGCATTCTCTCGTGCGCTGGACGTCGATCCGCGTCGCCTGCTCGACCAGGCGTACGCTTATGGGTGCCTTTCCGCAGCTTGGAACGCGGATGGAGAAGAGGAGCAACGCGATCTAGCTATCGCGGCCGCGATCAAGCAGGTGCGACAGACGTCATACTAGATATCAAGCGACTTCTCCTATCCCCTGGGAACACATCAATCTCACCGGAGAATATCGCTGGCCAAAGCCTTAGCGTAGGATTCCGCCCCTTCCCGCAAACGACCCCAAACAGGAAACGCAGCTGAAACGGGAAGCTCAACACCCACTGACGCATGGGTTGTTCAGGCAGTACTTCATCAACCAGCAAGGCGGCACTTTCGGCCATCCGCCGCGCCCCACAGCTCGGGCAGAAACCGCGACGCTTACAGCTGAAAGCGACCAGGTGCTCGGCGTGGCAAGACTCGCAGCGAACCCGTAGAAAGCCATGCTCCAGCCGCCCGCATTGGAGAAATTCTTCAAATTCCCGTTGCACATAGCCCGGCAATTCCTTTCCCTGCTCTGCCATAAGCGCAGCGAATGCCGGGTAATACTCGTCAACGATCTGATAGAGAAGGGTTTGCTCGGGTCGGTGGCTCTGGTAACGACCAGTATCCCGATCCCGGCTGGCCGTCCTGGCCGCCACATGAGGCATGTTCCGCGTCCTTGCAATACTGTGTTTACATACAGTCTATCGCTTAGCGGAAAGTTCTTTTAGGGGTCTGACGCTCAGTGGAACGAAAACTCACGTTAAGGGATTTTGGTCATGAGATTATCAAAAAGGATCTTCACCTAGATCCTTTTAAATTAAAAATGAAGTTTTAAATCAATCTAAAGTATATATGAGTAAACTTGGTCTGACAGTTACCAATGCTTAATCAGTGAGGCACCTATCTCAGCGATCTGTCTATTTCGTTCATCCATAGTTGCCTGACTCCCCGTCGTGTAGATAACTACGATACGGGAGGGCTTACCATCTGGCCCCAGTGCTGCAATGATACCGCGAGACCCACGCTCACCGGCTCCAGATTTATCAGCAATAAACCAGCCAGCCGGAAGGGCCGAGCGCAGAAGTGGTCCTGCAACTTTATCCGCCTCCATCCAGTCTATTAATTGTTGCCGGGAAGCTAGAGTAAGTAGTTCGCCAGTTAATAGTTTGCGCAACGTTGTTGCCATTGCTGCAGGCATCGTGGTGTCACGCTCGTCGTTTGGTATGGCTTCATTCAGCTCCGGTTCCCAACGATCAAGGCGAGTTACATGATCCCCCATGTTGTGCAAAAAAGCGGTTAGCTCCTTCGGTCCTCCGATCGTTGTCAGAAGTAAGTTGGCAGCAGTGTTATCACTCATGGTTATGGCAGCACTGCATAATTCTCTTACTGTCATGCCATCCGTAAGATGCTTTTCTGTGACTGGTGAGTACTCAACCAAGTCATTCTGAGAATAGTGTATGCGGCGACCGAGTTGCTCTTGCCCGGCGTCAACACGGGATAATACCGCACCACATAGCAGAACTTTAAAAGTGCTCATCATTGGAAAACGTTCTTCGGGGCGAAAACTCTCAAGGATCTTACCGCTGTTGAGATCCAGTTCGATGTAACCCACTCGTGCACCCAACTGATCTTCAGCATCTTTTACTTTCACCAGCGTTTCTGGGTGAGCAAAAACAGGAAGGCAAAATGCCGCAAAAAAGGGAATAAGGGCGACACGAAAATGTTGAATACTCATACTCTTCCTTTTTCAATATTATTGAAGCATTTACCAGGGTTATTGTCTCATGAGCGGATACATATTTGAATGTATTTAGAAAAATAAACAAATAGGGGTTCCGCGCACATTTCCCCGAAAAGTGCCACCTGACGTCTAAGAAACCATTATTATCATGACATTAACCTATAAAAATAGGCGTATCACGAGGCCCTTTCGTCTTCAAGAATTTTATAAACCGTGGAGCGGGCAATACTGAGCTGATGAGCAATTTCCGTTGCACCAGTGCCCTTCTGATGAAGCGTCAGCACGACGTTCCTGTCCACGGTACGCCTGCGGCCAAATTTGATTCCTTTCAGCTTTGCTTCCTGTCGGCCCTCATTCGTGCGTTCTAGGATCCTCCGGCGTTCAGCCTGTGCCACAGCCGACAGGATGGTGACCACCATTTGCCCCATATCACCGTCGGTACTGATCCCGTCATCAATGAACCGGACTGCCACGCCCTGAGCGTCAAATTCCTTTATCAGTTGGATCATATCGGCAGTGTCGCGGCCAAGACGGTCGAGCTTCTTAACCAGAATGACATCACCTTCCTCCACCTTCATCCTCAGCAAATCCAGCCCTTCCCGGTCTGTTGAACTGCCGGATGCCTTATCGGTAAATATACGGTTTGCTTTCACACCTGCGTCTTTGAGTGCTCTGACCTGAAGATCAAGAGACTGCTGACTGGTTGAGACCCGAGCGTAACCAAAAAGTCGCATAAAAATGTACCTTAAATCGAATATCGGACAACTCATGTCTATTATTACAAATTTACGATTTAATAGACATATTAATGTAACAGTTTTACGATGTCCGATAATTTATAACATTTCGTACGGTTGGAAAAATGTTACTAAATGCCCGTCAGGCAGGGAGGCCGATATGCCCGTTGACTTTCTGACCACTGAGCAGACTGAAAGCTATGGCAGATTCACCGGTGAACCGGATGAGCTTCAGCTGGCACGATATTTTCACCTTGATGAAGCAGACAAGGAATTTATCGGAAAAAGCAGAGGTGATCACAACCGTCTGGGCATTGCCCTGCAAATTGGATGTGTCCGTTTTCTGGGCACCTTCCTCACCGATATGAATCATACCTAGATTCTACGTCAGTACTTCAAAAAGCATAATCAAAGCCTTGATAAATATGCATTCCTTCGAAATTCAGCTTTCACCCATTGGGTGAAAGAAAAGTGCTCAAAAATATGTTAAATTATCAGCTTTTATGACTCGATATATGGTAAAATAATAGTAAGAAAAGTAGTAAAAAGGGGTTCTAATTATGATTAATAAAATTGATTTCAAAGCTAAGAATCTAACATCAAATGCAGGTCTTTTTCTGCTCCTTGAGAATGCAAAAAGCAATGGGATTTTTGATTTTATTGAAAATGACCTCGTATTTGATAATGACTCAACAAATAAAATCAAGATGAATCATATAAAGACCATGCTCTGCGGTCACTTCATTGGCATTGATAAGTTAGAACGTCTAAAGCTACTTCAAAATGATCCCCTCGTCAACGAGTTTGATATTTCCGTAAAAGAACCTGAAACAGTGTCACGGTTTCTAGGAAACTTCAACTTCAAGACAACCCAAATGTTTAGAGACATTAATTTTAAAGTCTTTAAAAAACTGCTCACTAAAAGTAAATTGACATCCATTACGATTGATATTGATAGTAGTGTAATTAACGTAGAAGGTCATCAAGAAGGTGCGTCAAAAGGATATAATCCTAAGAAACTGGGAAACCGATGCTACAATATCCAATTTGCATTTTGCGACGAATTAAAAGCATATGTTACCGGATTTGTAAGAAGTGGCAATACTTACACTGCAAACGGTGCTGCGGAAATGATCAAAGAAATTGTTGCTAACATCAAATCAGACGATTTAGAAATTTTATTTCGAATGGATAGTGGCTACTTTGATGAAAAAATTATCGAAACGATAGAATCTCTTGGATGCAAATATTTAATTAAAGCCAAAAGTTATTCTACACTCACCTCACAAGCAACGAATTCATCAATTGTATTCGTTAAAGGAGAAGAAGGTAGAGAAACTACAGAACTGTATACAAAATTAGTTAAATGGGAAAAAGACAGAAGATTTGTCGTATCTCGCGTACTGAAACCAGAAAAAGAAAGAGCACAATTATCACTTTTAGAAGGTTCCGAATACGACTACTTTTTCTTTGTAACAAATACTACCTTGCTTTCTGAAAAAGTAGTTATATACTATGAAAAGCGTGGTAATGCTGAAAACTATATCAAAGAAGCCAAATACGACATGGCGGTGGGTCATCTCTTGCTAAAGTCATTTTGGGCGAATGAAGCCGTGTTTCAAATGATGATGCTTTCATATAACCTATTTTTGTTGTTCAAGTTTGATTCCTTGGACTCTTCAGAATACAGACAGCAAATAAAGACCTTTCGTTTGAAGTATGTATTTCTTGCAGCAAAAATAATCAAAACCGCAAGATATGTAATCATGAAGTTGTCGGAAAACTATCCGTACAAGGGAGTGTATGAAAAATGTCTGGTATAATAAGAATATCATCAATAAAATTGAGTGTTGCTCTGTGGATAACTTGCAGAGTTTATTAAGTATCATTGCAGCAAAGATGAAATCAATGATTTATCAAAAATGATTGAAAGGTGGTTGTAAATAATGTTACAATGTGTGAGAAGCAGTCTAAATTCTTCGTGAAATAGTGATTTTTGAAGCTAATAAAAAACACACGTGGAATTTAGGGACTATTCATGTTGTTGTTATTTCGTATCTTCCAGAATAAGGAATCCCATGGTTAAAAAATCACTGCGCCAGTTCACGCTGATGGCGACGGCAACCGTCACGCTGTTGTTAGGAAGTGTGCCGCTGTATGCGCAAACGGCGGACGTACAGCAAAAACTTGCCGAATTAGAGCGGCAGTCGGGAGGCAGACTGGGTGTGGCATTGATTAACACAGCAGATAATTCGCAAATACTTTATCGTGCTGATGAGCGCTTTGCGATGTGCAGCACCAGTAAAGTGATGGCCGCGGCCGCGGTGCTGAAGAAAAGTGAAAGCGAACCGAATCTGTTAAATCAGCGAGTTGAGATCAAAAAATCTGACCTTGTTAACTATAATCCGATTGCGGAAAAGCACGTCAATGGGACGATGTCACTGGCTGAGCTTAGCGCGGCCGCGCTACAGTACAGCGATAACGTGGCGATGAATAAGCTGATTGCTCACGTTGGCGGCCCGGCTAGCGTCACCGCGTTCGCCCGACAGCTGGGAGACGAAACGTTCCGTCTCGACCGTACCGAGCCGACGTTAAACACCGCCATTCCGGGCGATCCGCGTGATACCACTTCACCTCGGGCAATGGCGCAAACTCTGCGGAATCTGACGCTGGGTAAAGCATTGGGCGACAGCCAACGGGCGCAGCTGGTGACATGGATGAAAGGCAATACCACCGGTGCAGCGAGCATTCAGGCTGGACTGCCTGCTTCCTGGGTTGTGGGGGATAAAACCGGCAGCGGTGGCTATGGCACCACCAACGATATCGCGGTGATCTGGCCAAAAGATCGTGCGCCGCTGATTCTGGTCACTTACTTCACCCAGCCTCAACCTAAGGCAGAAAGCCGTCGCGATGTATTAGCGTCGGCGGCTAAAATCGTCACCGACGGTTTGTAATAGCGGAAACGGAATGGGGAAACTCATTCCGTTTTTGTTTATCGCCTTAGACGGCAAAAGTGCTGTCGCCCACCTGCGCTTGCGCATACCAGGCCATAAGCTCCGTGGTTCCTGGTTCTCCTTCCGCTGGAGCCCAGTGCGCATAGTCATCGGCAGCCACGGGTTGATAGCCACCGTGTTTTACTTCAAAAATTATGCCACCGGTATCCAGCGACAGCACGGCATGCCAGGTTCCTGCGGCCATCTCCAGCACCGTACAGGTTTCCCCCAATATCGCCCGATGGGTGACGGTACCCCGATCGTCAAAATTCAGCACCACGAAACGACCCCTTAATGGCAACAGTAGCTCGAAGGTGTGAGGGTGTCGGTGCGGGCGCACGTAGGTCCCAGGTCATATTCCTTCCGGCGTCCGGCATTTTACCGCCAGACAGCTCGGGATTCGTGATATCACCGTTCTTGCAGAATACGGTCAGAGGGAAAATACCCGCCGTGAGCATGCAGCGCTGATACGTCAGCACTATCAGTATCGTGAATTTGCCTGGCCCTGGACATTTCGCCTTACCCGTCTTTTATATACCCGGAGCTGGATAAGCAACGAACGTCCTGGCCTGCTTTTCGATCTGGCGACAGGGTGGCTTATGCAACATCGTATTATTCTCCCCGGAGCCACTACGCTGACCCGGTTGATTTCAGAGGTAAGGGAAAAGGCGACGTTGCGCCTGTGGAACAAACTGGCACTGATACCGTCAGCCGAACAGCGTTCACAGCTGGAGATGCTGCTGGGGCCAACTGATTGCAGCCGCCTGTCTTTACTGGAATCACTGAAAAAGGGCCCTGTGACCATCAGTGGTCCGGCGTTTAATGAAGCAATTGAACGCTGGAAAACTCTGAACGATTTTGGCCTGCATGCTGAAAACCTGAGTACACTCCCGGCTGTGCGCCTGAAAAATCTCGCACGTTATGCTGGTATGACTTCGGTGTTCAATATTGCCAGGATGTCACCGCAGAAAAGGATGGCGGTTCTGGTTGCCTTTGTCCTTGCATGGGAAACGCTGGCGCTGGATGATGCATTGGACGTTCTGGACGCCATGCTGGCCGTTATCATCCGTGACGCCAGAAAGATTGGGCAGAAAAAACGGCTCCGCTCGCTGAAGGATCTGGATAAATCTGCATTGGCGCTCGCCAGCGCATGTTCGTACCTGCTGAAAGAAGAAACACCGGACGAATCGATTCGTGCTGAGGTGTTCAGCTACATCCCAAGGCAAAAGCTGGCTGAAATCATCACGCTTGTCCGTGAAATTGCCCGGCCCTCAGACGATAATTTTCATGAAGAAATGGTGGAGCAGTACGGGCGCGTTCGTCGTTTCCTGCCCCATCTGCTGAATACCGTTAAATTTTCATCCGCACCTGCCGGGGTTACCACTCTGAATGCCTGTGACTACCTCAGCCGGGAGTTCAGCTCACGGCGGCAGTTTTTTGACGACGCACCAACGGAAATTATCAGTCGGTCATGGAAACGGCTGGTGATTAACAAGGAAAAACATATCACCCGCAGGGGATACACGCTCTGCTTTCTCAGTAAACTGCAGGATAGTCTGAGGCGGAGGGATGTCTACGTTACCGGCAGTAACCGGTGGGGAGATCCTCGTGCAAGATTACTACAGGGTGCTGACTGGCAGGCAAACCGGATTAAGGTTTATCGTTCTTTGGGGCACCCGACAGACCCGCAGGAAGCAATAAAATCTCTGGGTCATCAGCTTGATAGTCGTTACAGACAGGTTGCTGCACGTCTTTGCGAAAATGAGGCTGTCGAACTCGATGTTTCTGGCCCGAAGCCCCGGTTGACAATTTCTCCCCTCGCCAGTCTTGATGAGCCGGACAGTCTGAAACGACTGAGCAAAATGATCAGTGATCTACTCCCTCCGGTGGATTTAACGGAGTTGCTGCTCGAAATTAACGCCCATACCGGATTTGCTGATGAGTTTTTCCATGCTAGTGAAGCCAGTGCCAGAGTTGATGATCTGCCCGTCAGCATCAGCGCCGTGCTGATGGCTGAAGCCTGCAATATCGGTCTGGAACCACTGATCAGATCAAATGTTCCTGCACTGACCCGACACCGGCTGAACTGGACAAAAGCGAACTATCTGCGGGCTGAAACTATCACCAGCGCTAATGCCAGACTGGTTGATTTTCAGGCAACGCTGCCACTGGCACAGATATGGGGTGGAGGAGAAGTGGCATCTGCAGATGGAATGCGCTTTGTTACGCCAGTCAGAACAATCAATGCCGGACCGAACCGCAAATACTTTGGTAATAACAGAGGGATCACCTGGTACAACTTTGTGTCCGATCAGTATTCCGGCTTTCATGGCATCGTTATACCGGGGACGCTGAGGGACTCTATCTTTGTGCTGGAAGGTCTTCTGGAACAGGAGACCGGGCTGAATCCAACCGAAATTATGACCGATACAGCAGGTGCCAGCGAACTTGTCTTTGGCCTTTTCTGGCTGCTGGGATACCAGTTTTCTCCACGCCTGGCTGATGCCGGTGCTTCGGTTTTCTGGCGAATGGACCATGATGCCGACTATGGCGTGCTGAATGATATTGCCAGAGGGCAATCAGA